>DATLST010000048.1:0-11374 GCA_035534055.1 Candidatus Acidiferrales bacterium
CGATTCCGTACGGCTGCGCATATCGAACACCTGGGATGTCGATATCTTTAAGTCGATGGTGGTAGGAGTCGAGCACGACGCTCCAGTCTACGTCCTAAATTAGCGAGGCGGCATGAGCGCACTGGCAAACATCGACTGGAACTCGCGCGGCAACTCCCATGGCATTGCCGCCGATACGCCTGTTGCCGTGAACCGCGAGGACATCTCGACGCGGGAAAAACTGACCATGGTTCGCGAGGCGAGCATTGTGTTTGCGGTTCAAATGATTTTCCGGGCAATGATGGTGCTGCGGAACTGGAATTATTAGCCAGCAGCTCTGCGGAATGCGGCCCGTGATGAAACGGTTTTACGGCCCCTAGTCCCTCTCGACCCCAACCCGGGTCTGTGCCCCCACGGACCCGAGTTCCTCCCCCCAGGAATATTCCTCGCAACCGAATTGCCGAACATGCGAAGATTAGATGAATCTGGCGAATCCGGGTTCTGCTTCTCGCTTCCAGCACCGTGCCACATTTCACAGCACCCTGAAATATCTTGATTGAAGACTGGGCCAAGTCACGATACCTTGCTGCCTGTCATAGTCGCTCAAATTAAGGAGCCTTCATGAGAATCGCGAGCGTTGCCAGCGCTTTCCCGAAGTATTACTACAAGCAGGAGCTTCTCGTGGAGGCGCTCAAGAACGATTGGCGCAACCGGCTGCCCAACCCGGATATTCTCGGGCGGTTGGAAGAGAGCATGAAGGTGGATGGTCGCTTCCTGGTTCGTCCGATCGAGTTTTACGAGACCATGACGAAATGGGGGCAGGCGAACGACGTGTGGATCGAGGCTGGCATGGAACTGGGGGAGAAAGCATTGTGCCACGCGCTGGTGGGCGCGGGCCTTCAACCGAGGGAACTCAGCGCGATCTTTGTCACGTCGGTAACCGGCATCGCCGCGCCCTCGCTGGATGCGCGCCTCGCCAATCGCATGGGCCTTTCGCCGAACATCAAGCGGATTCCTATCTTTGGCCTGGGCTGCGTGGCAGGCGCCGCAGGCATCGCTCGCGCGGCGGATTATGTGCGCGGTTATCCCGATCAAGCGGCGGCGCTCCTGTCGGTCGAGCTGTGTTCCTTGACACTGCAGCGCGACGACTTGTCGATGGCGCACCTCATTTCCGCGCTTCTGTTCGGTGACGGTGCCGCTGCCACCATCGTCGTAGGCTCGGAAGTCGAGTCCGACGGCCCAGAGATACTTGCCACCAAATCCATTTTGTACCCCAATTCCGAGCGGGTAATGGGTTGGGACATCTCGGAAAAGGGCTTCCGCATCGTACTGTCAGCCGAGGTTCCGGAAACGGTTCTGTGCCACCTGGGCCAGGACGTAGATACGTTCCTCGCGGAGCAAGGATTCAGCAGAAGCGACGTGAAAAGCTGGGTCATGCATACAGGCGGCCCAAAGGTGCTGGAGGCGACAGCCACCGCTCTCGGCATCACCGCGAAGGAACTTGAGGCATCGTGGGAATGCTTGCGCAAGGTCGGCAATTTATCTTCCACCTCCGTTCTGCTTGTTTTGGAAGATGTCTATTCGCATCGCCGGCCGGAACCGGGGACATTGAGTATACTTGCTGCGATGGGCCCGGGGTTTTGTTCCGAGCTGGTTCTGTTGCGGTGGTGAGCGTGAGGACTCGAATCGATGCCAGCGGACGTGGTGATCGTCGGCGCTGGACCAGCTGGTATCGCTACGGCAATTGCCGCTTCGCAGAAGGGCCTTCGCGTTACGCTCGTCGATCCTCAGAAACCTCCAATTGACAAGGCATGCGGTGAGGGGCTGCTACCAGAAGCCGTTTCGGCTCTTCGCAGTATTGGAGTCCCGCTCAATTCCAGTTCCGGATTTCCATTCACCGGCATTCGTTTTTCGGATGAAGTTTCCTCCGCCAGCGCAAGGATTAACCGCGGGCAGGCGCTCGGTATGCGCCGAACAACGCTGCATCGGCTTCTTGCGGATCGCGCGGCGGAAACTGGTGTTAGATGTCTGTGGGGTGCGCGGGTTTCCAGTTTGGATTTTGGAGGCATTCGAGTCGAAGGAGAACTCATCCGCTACAAATGGCTGGTTGGGGCCGACGGCCAAAATTCGATCATTCGCCAATGGGCACGGTTAGGACCGCGTCGCCATAAGCGTTCCCGATTTGGGTTCTGCCGCCATTATCGGATTGCACCCTGGAGCGGCATGGTGGAGGTTTACTGGGGCAAGCAGTGCCAGCTCTTTGTCACGCCGACTGGTCCCAAGGAAGTTTGCCTCGCGTTGCTTTCCAGTGATCCGCACTTGCGAATGGATGGCGCCCTCCCTCAGTTTCCGGACGTAGCCAGCCGTCTTCAGGATGTTCCAAAATCGGCGGAGTTCGGGGCCATTACGGCCCTTGGCAAGTCGAGATCCGTTGTACGCGGAAACGTGGCGTTGGTGGGAGATGCTTCCCTGACGATCGACGGTATCGCCGGACAAGGGTTGAGCCTTGCGTTCCAGGAAGCTGTTCATTTGGGCGGAGCCCTCGCTCGTGGTGACCTTGCATCCTACGAATCCGCTCATCGGCGAATCACCCGAATGGCTACGCGCATGACGCGGTTTCTGCTCTTAATGGATCAAAGTACATGGATCCGCCGGAAGGCATTGCGTCTGTTCGCCAGCCAGCCCATGCTATTTTCGAGGATGATCTCGATCCACACGGGCGAACGATCGCCGGAATCGCTTGGAGCTTGGGAAATATTCGATCTTGGACGTCGTGTTTTGTGGGCGTGATGTGACTGACCGTGCGAACTTCAATCGCGCCGAATCGATGGATAACCGGAACCACCTGGCAGGTTTTTCGATGAACGGTTTCGCGAAGGTGCCCTCGGTGCCATCCAATCTGTTCGCAAACCGTCGTAGCAGACGAACTGGCATTTGTGGCTTGACGGTATTTTTAGCGGCGCTTTGTGTGTTGGCGGCTCCACGTGTGGCGTGCGCGCAGGAGACGGTGGTGACGCTGGATCCACAGCAAACGAAGATCGAATTCACGCTCGGCGCCACCCTTCACACGGTGCATGGAACCTTCCGCCTCAAGAGCGGAACGATTCGCTTTGACCCTGCGACGGGCGCGGCCAGCGGCGCCCTGATTGTGGATGCCACAAGCGGCGCGAGCGGAAACGATTCCCGCGACACGAAAATGCACAAGGAGATTATCGAAAGCCAGAAGTTCCCGGAGATCGTTTTTACTCCTAATCATGTGTCAGGCCAGCTAAAGGAGGTTTCCGACGGGCAGGATGAGCCGGAGGTTCAAATCTCGGGATTATTTCGGCTGCTTGGGCAGGATCACGATTTGACGATGACTGTTTCCGTTCAGCCAGCGGGAAGCCAATTTCAGGCTTCCTCCCACTTCACCATTCCTTACATCAAATGGGGCCTCAAGAACCCGAATACGTTTGTCCTTCGAGTCAGCCCCGCCGTCGACATCGATATTCACGCAGTCGGCCACTTGTCTCCCGTGTCACAGATCCTAGTAACTCATTAGCCCCCGGAATCCGTCAGAAGCAGCTCCTTGGCTCTCTGCGCGGCTTTGACGACCGCCTTGATGAGCGTCACGCGCAGGCCGCCTTCCTCCAATTCGAGAATGCCGTCGATGGTGCATCCTGCTGGCGTCGTAACCGTATCCTTGAGCAGAGCCGGATGATGGCCCGTTTCAATTACCATTTTTGCGGCGCCCAGCGTCATTTGTGCGGCGAGCAGCGTTGCCAGATCTCTTGGCAGTCCCACTTTGACTCCGCCTTCGGCCAGCGATTCCAGAATAATGTAAATGAAGGCCGGCCCGCTCGCGGATAGGCCCGTCACCGCATCCATGTATTTTTCGTCCACCACAATTGTCTTTCCGACGGCGTCGAACAGTTTCCGCACCGTATCAATATCCTCCTGCTTCGCAAATTTTCCCTTCGAGACCGCCGTGATTCCCGCGCCGACCATCGAGGGCGTGTTGGGCATGGCCCGGATCACCGGAACGCTCGATTCGAGACGTCGCTCGATGTAATCGGTTGGCACGGAAGCGGCAATCGAAATCAGGAGCTTTTGTTCGTTCAGCTCGGGTCGGATTTCGTCCACTACTTGCCCCACCGTTTGCGGCTTGACGCAGAGAAAGACCACGTCCGCGTTATGGACCGCGGCGCGATTGTCGGCCCCCAGTGGAATCGACAACTTCGAAAGGTTCTTGCGTTCCTGCCCGGTGTGCTGCACGGTGGCGTAAATATTCTGCGGCGGCACCAATTCCTGCTTCACAAATGCCTCGATCAATATGCCGCCCATTTTGCCTGCGCCCAGGACGGCCAGCCGCAATTGGGTGGAAGAATGTGCCATTCCGTTTTTTACTCCTTTCGCGCTGCACAAATGGAAGAAGCGAGCAAAGCGAGTGCCACGCCGCATGATACAGGATGAAACAGTAAAGTTATAGGTTCCGTCGGGGTCCGGGCGGGCCTTTTGACGGGGGGATTTCTTGTTGATAACTCCCTTTTGAGTGAGAATGTGCCAGTCGAAACCAGAAAGCGAGGAAGCGAAATGCGACGCGCCATCATGCTAGGTATCCTGCCGGTTCTTTTGATTCTTCTCACGGCCCATGCCGACGAGGAACCGTTGCAGGGTTTTACGGCGAATAACTCGAGCGCCGAGCGGCAGTGGGAATCAAAATTCCGCGCAATTCCCAGTCCGGGCAACCAACGCGAATACATGCGGCTGCTAAGCGCCCATCCCCATAACGTGGGCACCGCCTACGATAAGCAAAATGCCGAATGGATTCTTTCGAAGTTCAAGGAGTGGGGTTGGGACGCGCATATCGAAACCTTTGACGTGCTGTACCCTACGCCCAAGGAGCGCGTGCTCGAAATGGTCGAACCCGCGCATTTCACGGCCAAGCTGCAGGAGCCGCCGGTCGCCGCGGACCCAACCTCAAATCAGCAGAGCGAGCAACTGCCGTCCTATAACGCATACTCCATCGATGGCGACATCACCGCGCCGCTGATTTTCGTGAACTACGGCGTGCCGAAGGATTACGAAGAGCTCGACCGCCTGGGAGTCTCGGTGAAGGGAGCGATCGTCATTGCGAAGTACGGCGGTTCGTGGCGCGGAGTGAAGCCGAAAGTGGCGGCCGAACACGGAGCCATCGGCTGCATCATTTACTCCGATCCTGCCGACGACGGCTATTTCGTAAACGATGTTTTCCCGCAAGGGCCTATGCGGCCGCTGGAAGGTGTACAACGAGGCAGCGTCATGGATTTCCCCGCCACAAGTCCTGGCGATCCGCTGACACCTGGTATTGGGGCGACGCCTGGCGCAAAGCGTCTCGCACTGAAGGACGCTCCCGCCATCACCAAAATTCCTGTCCTGCCCATTTCGTACGGAGATGCCCAGCCGTTGCTGGCCGCTCTCGCAGGTCCCATGGCACCCAAGGACTGGCGCGGCTCTCTGGCCATCTCCTATCACGTCGGGCCTGGCCCCGCGAAGGTGCATCTGAAAGTGATTTCCAATTGGGATACAAAGACGATCTACGATGTGATCGCCAGAATCCCCGGTGCGGAACAGCCCGATGCCTGGGTCATTCGCGGAAATCATCACGATGCATGGGTGAATGGCGCAGCAGACCCGACCTCCGGCCAGGTAGCACTGCTTGAAGAAGCGCGCGCACTGGGTGAATTGGTCAAACAGGGCTGGCGCCCCAAGCGGACCATTATTTACTGCGCGTGGGATGCCGAAGAGCCCGGTTTGATCGGTTCAACGGAATGGGTTGAGGAACACGACAAGGAGCTCGGAGAACACGCCGTTGCTTATATCAACAGCGATGGCAATTCCCGCGGATTTCTCAATATGGATGGATCTCACACGCTCGAGCGATTCATGAACGGCGTTGCCCGCGACATTCAGGACCCGGAAACGAAAATCAGCGTCTGGCAGCGTCTCCGTCTGCACGAAATCGCACAGGCAAAAAGTCAGGAGGAGCGCCAAGAATTGCGTCAGCGCGCCGACCTGCGCATGCAACCGCTGGGCTCCGGTTCCGATTACACTGCCTTCATCGATCACCTGGGGATCGCCTCGTTGAATCTGAGTTATGGAGGCGAGACCGAAAGCGGCATTTATCACTCAGCTTACGACGATTATTACTGGTTCATGCACTTCTCCGACAGTGATTTTGTTTATGGACGAGCGCTGTCGCAGACGAGCGGCACGGCTGTGATGCGACTGGCGGATGCCGATCTCCTGCCCTTCGAGTTCACGGATTTCGCGGACACAATCCATCTTTATTTGAGACAGCTCAAGAAGCTTGCGGATGACGAGCGAGACGAAGCCATCGAACGCGACAAGGAAATCGACGAAGGCGTTTTCAGCGCCAACAACGATCCGCGCCATCCGTTGGTCGCCCCGCCACGAGAAGACGTTCCCCCTCATCTGGACTTTGCGCCGATGGACAATGCCGCCGATGCGTTGGCGCTGAGTGCGCAGCGCTACCAAACAGCGCTCAACAGAGCCGGGATTTCGAGCTTGCCCGCCGCTACGTTGCAAGACCTGGATCAAAAGCTCATGGAAAGCGAGCGCCGCTTGACCACCCAAGCAGGTCTTCTCCGCCGCTCTTGGTACAAGCATATGATTTATGCTCCCGGCGTATATTCCGGCTATGGCGCAAAAACGATTCCCGGTGTGCGTGAAGCGATCGAGCAGAAACACTGGGACGAAGCCAATGCCGAAATCGAGCGTGTCGCGAAAGTGCTCGACGCCGAGACTGCGCTGATCGATTCCGCGGCAGCGGAATTGGAATCGGCAAAACACTGAAACGTTCGCAACAGATGCCGGCCAGAGAATCAGAGCGAAACTTTGGGGAACTCCAAGCCTCTTTGAGTGGAAGAATAGACATGTGGAGCATATCGGACGGCTGCGTCCGACAGCCTCATGTTTCTCCGACGGCGAAGTGGAGGGCTTATGAGCGATCCAAATGGAGCGGGCGATTTCAAACGGCTCGCCACAAGAATGCTCGTGCTGTTTGGCGCGGCAGTTTTACTATTCCCGATCGGTCGCGCGGCGGCACAAGACGCGCCTGCGGGACCGCTGCCTGCTGCTCAAACTGCCGATCAACTTACCGTTCAACCGCCGTCAGTTCCTCCGGCAAAGTCTGCCGCTCAAATTGCCGGCAAGCCCAACTTGGCTGGTACGTGGAAACTGAACACCGACGATAGCGATGATCATATGAAAGTGATGCGCGAATCGCGGCAAGACTCCCAAGGTAACGGGAATGGCTGGGGCGGCCGCTATGGTGGAGGTCAGTACGGTGGTGGCGGCATGGGCCGCGGTAGGAGTGGCGCGGAAGGTCCCGGCGGCATGAGGAACGAGTTCTCTCAATTGACCATCGAAGAAACGCCGTCCATGACTAAGGTCACGGGCTCTTCCGGTCGTGTGCTCGCTCTTTATTCCGCTCCAGAGGATCAAGGAACTGCCAATGCATCGTCCGGTCAACCGCAGGACACGAAACCGTCTTCGGATGAGAACGATGCGAATGCTGTTCCCACGGCGCAGTGGCAGGGTAGCCAGTTAGTGGCTACGGCGAGATCCGCCGCGTTCAGTTGAATACCGATTCCGATCCAAACCCTCGAGGCCAATTCCGTTTCACCGGCCTGATGACTGTCCAGATCAACACCGATGGACAGCCCGCCGCACCGCTCACGCCCGCCACCGAACCATTCTATGAATTCGCTGACTTTCTCCTCGGCCTGCCCTACAACACATCCGTGCAGTTCGGCGACTCGAGCAGCTATTTCCGAAGCTGGGGCTTGATCGCTTATGCGCAGGATGACTGGCGGGTCAGTAATCGCTTCACGTTTCAATATGGAATCCGCTACCAGGTGCAAACCCCTGCGGTGGAGTTGTACAACCACATCGCAAACCTGGATTTGAACGCCGCCGCCACGGCGGTCGCCGTTGTCACTCCGAACGAAATCGGGCCGTACAACGGCGCTTTCCCGCGCGCTCTGATCCATGGAAACTTGGGAAATTGGGCGCCCCGGATCGGCTTTGCGTGGCAGCCCAACATCAAGCCCAAAACGGTGGTGCGCGCGGGATATTCGATCTTCTATAACGAGTCGATCTATGATTCGCTGGCGCAAAAGTATCTCGCATATCAACCACCCTTCGATGAATCGCAGAACTGGTACACGTCGGCGTCACAGCTTCTCACCTTGCAACAGGGATTTCCCGGCCAGGTACAGTCCGGCGTCGCAATACTGAACACGGGGGGGGAGTCAGCCCGTTTTACAAGGTTGGGTACGCACAGACATGGATGATGGGCACGGAAACATCGTTTTCGCAGAATTGGATCTTGGACCTTACCTACACTGGAACGAAGGGTACCGATCTGGACCTGCTGCGCGCCCCCCAGTCGCGCTCCGCTGGGCACCAGCCAGCTCGACACGCAGGCCGCGCTGCAAATCCCTTATGCCACCAGTTTTTATTACGATCAATCGGGCGCGAACTCGATTTACAACGCCCTGCAGGTGCGAGTGGTGCATCGCTTCACGCATGGGATAACGCTGCAAGGGATGTACACGTATTCGAAGTCGCTGGATAACGCGAGCTCGATTGGCGGCAGCGCGCCGGTGGTCGTTCAGCAGGACGGTAACTACGCTGCTGAACGCGGTCTTTCTTCCTTCGACATGCGCCACCAATTTCGCCTGTTCTCAGTGTACGAGCTTCCCTTTGGTGAGAGGAGCCGCTGGGCCAATCACGGCTGGAAAGAACATGCTCTCGGCAACTGGAGGTTGCTCAATATCGTGACCTGGCACACCGGCACCCCCCTCACAGCATTGCTTGGCGGAAGCGCGGCCAACAATTCCGGCACGGGTTCGAATTTTTCCGAACGCGCCGACAGATTGCCAACCCGGCCCTCGGGACTTGCGGCGGCACGGCTCTGGGCTTTTTCAACGGAACTGCTTTCGTGGCGGCTCCTCCAGGCCAGTACGGCGATGAACATCGCGGCGCGATTGAAGGGCCGTGCCAATTCAATTGGAATCTCTCTCTCGCCAAATCTTTCCGGTTTGGTCCGGAACAGCGGCACACGTTGAACGTAAGTTGGGAAATTCAAAATCTAGCGAATACCGCGAACTTCAGCGGAGTTGGGACCACGCTCGGGCCGACCACATTCGCGCACGTCACCAGCGTCGGCTCCATGCGGACCATGGATCTCATGATTCGGTATAATTTCTGATGAGAAACGACGCTTACAGAATCCTAGCCACTCTTCTCGTTGCTGGTCTGTGCCTAAGCTCTTTAGCTGCTCAGCCGCAAGAGTCGGCTCCTGCCCAATTCGCGGGTCAATCCCCGGTTCTCCGGTCCTCCTCCGAGCTTGTTCGTATTGATGTGGAAGTTACGGACCGCTCCGGAAAGCCGGTGAAGGGTCTGCGGGCGGATCAGTTCATTGTCACGGACGACGGCCACGCCCAGAAAGTCTCCATCTTCTCATACGAGGATATTGAAGCCGTCGAGACTGCCAGCGAAGAAAGCGCGAAGCCCATCGTGGTCGCTGTGGATAGCCCGGTCGCTGTCGCCGTCCAAGCGTTGGCAGATCAGGTTCGCGACCGCCGCATGCTTGTGCTCTTCTTCGATCTGACTTCCATGGCGACCGACGATCTGATGCGTGCGCACGACGCCGCGGCGAAATTCGTGAAGCAGCAGATGGCCGGGGCCGATCTCGTTGCGGTCGTCACGTTCAGCTCTAATCTGCGTGTGATCGCTGATTTCACCAACAATCGCGCCACCCTCGACAAAGCCATTGCGCAACTCCTTCCTGGCGTTTCCTCCCAGCTCTCGAATCCGCTGTATGCGACGGCGCAGAATAGAGAATATGACGTCCAGCAGGATACCGGCGCCGCTTATACGCCAGATGAAACCGAGTTCAACTTTTTCAACACGTACCAAAAACTCGAAGCAATCGAGAGTTTGGCCAACGTTCTCGGAGCGATTCCCGGCAGAAAGTCGGTCATCGAATTTACGGGAGGCATCACCCAAACGGGCGAGGAAAACCGCACGCAGCTGCGCGCCGCAACCGATGCGGCGAACCGCGCCGACGTCTCCATCTATTCAATCGATGCCCGCGGCCTGTTCGACACGGCCCCGGGCGGTGACGTTACGGCTGATGCCGCCACAAGCACGTCGATGTTCACCGGCGCATCCGTATTTCATCAGACGGACCAGCGGGAGGATTCCCGCGATACGCTCGCGACGCTTTCAACCGACACCGGCGGCCGCGCGTTTTTCGATCTGGGCGATTTGAGCGACGCCTTCCCCAGGATTGAGCAGGACAACACAGGCTATTACCTCGTAGGTTACGACCCGGGCGCGAACATCAAGCACGATGGAAGCTGGCACGCGGTTCACGTGAAGGTCAATGCCCCCGGCGTTCGAGTGCGCTACCGCAACGGCTACTATGCTCCGCGGGATTTTCAGCATCTCCAAAAAGAAGATCGCGAGCAGCAGCTTGCCGGATGCCATGCAATCGGATAATCCGGTTGTGGAGCTTCCCATCGCTGTCGAGACTTCCCTGTTTCGCCTGAGCGACCAGCAGGTGTACGTTCCCATCTCTGCAAAGCTATCTTCTTCCGCGCTTGATTGGGCGCAGAAGCACGGACAGCACGAAGCGTCGTTCGATTTCGCCGCGCAAGTGAGCGCCGTTCCTTCCGGCGAGAAGGTCGCCCAATTGCGCGACACGATTCAGTGTGCGTCTCGACGAGCAGCGCTTCGCGCAAGTGCACCAGAGCAATCTGGTCTATCAGTGTGGAGTCGTTCTTGCGCCCGGCGCATATCACCTCAAATTCGTGGCCCGGGAAAACGAATCGAGCAAAATCGGCACGTTCGAGCGCGATATCGCCGTGCCGCAACGCCAGCCCGGCCGCATTTCTCTCAGCTCAGTTTTGCTCTCAACCCAGCTTGTTCCGGTCGAAAAGTCCTTGGAGGTCGAAACCAAGGGACAAGGACCTCGCGCCAAGCTCCCAAGCTCTCCCCTGGAAATGGCAGGCGAAAAAATCGTTCCGAGCGTGACTCGCTTCTTTACGCAGCAGCAAACACTCTATGTTTTGTTTCAAGCCTATTATCCTGAGAATTCGCAGGCTTTTGATCCGGGTGCGTGCTTCGCTAAATTTCGCGGTGCGAGGCCGACCATTTGGGTTCCCCGAAACACCGGGCTGGAAGCCCTTGCCGGTAACACCGCCAGCGCGCTTTTCTCGTTGTTTCCTCGTTGTTTTCAATGTGTTCATAAAGCCCGTCCCCATGCGTCCAGAATCGAGCGGATAAGTCTTATAACAATTGCGAGGGCTTTGGAACATCCTTGGAACAAACCCCGCAGTTTATG
>DATLST010000049.1:0-3653 GCA_035534055.1 Candidatus Acidiferrales bacterium
GAATTGCAAGACCATTTTCTCGGTTGGAAAATTCTTCATTACCATGAAGGCAGACCTCGTGACGTCGCACACCAGCGTTCGGTGGCTGAAATCGTGGCCCAGCGGCCCTCCTCCGCGGATGTTGCCGTGAAGCGAAAGATCAACGGCTAGCAGCGCGTTGAAAAGCCCACTTTGATCGCCATTGCAGGCGGAGCGAAGTGCGGGTTCGCTCGCTCGCTTTTTGAGAGATCGATCTCTCTTCGCGAAAATGTCGGGAAAAGGGTAGATATCCGTCGCGCGCGCATCGCGCGATGGAGGGCCGTACTTCGGGCCAAAAACGTCCCTCAGAATCTGGAATAATATCCGGCATTTTTCAAAAGCTGCCAGAGTTCCGGGCGGTGGCACGGCAACGCTCATGCGGAAATGTTCCGATTCATCCGCCGCCAATCGATTCGCCAGCGTCCGCGAGGCAATTGCAGCCAGATTAGTTTTTTCACGGGCGTTCCGCGGGAGTGGTGATAGAGCGCCGCGGTGCGCTCGTAAAAACCCCGTGTGTGCGGGGAATCGCGAAATCCAAACCGGCGAATGTCCAGGTGATGGCAGAACTCGTGGCACAGCGTGCTTAGAAATGTGCCGAACGAGGTCACCTGCTTTCGGATGGCCGTGCGCGCCCAGATGCGGATCACCACGGCTTCCGGGGAATAGTCGCCGAAGAGTTCGGTCGACCAGCCGCTCTCGCGGATTCGCAGAGGCCGCGCTGCGAGCACGCGAATAGCGGGCTTTTGAACCAGGTAGAATTCGGAAGCCACCGCCACGAACTCGGTGCATGCGTGGAGCACGGCTGCCTGCTTGCCTCCCGCCATGGCTGTCTCGATCGCCTGCGCTCGCAGGCGCAAGCGTTTGTCCTGGGGAACTTCCAGATCGCCGCGCCGGTCACTGTGGAGAAACTGAGCCAGGAGCTGTGCGTTGCGTGGGGGCCGGTCCGTAATCATGCCATCTTGATTTTTAGACGAACCGGCGTTGCCCTGCAAGCGGCACTATGCTTCGGGCGATGCTGTATTTTCGGTTCGTTCCGTCTGTCGATAAGTAAGCCGAGGCCCATTGACGGCGGGGCCGGGAACTCAAAAGTGAGCGGTAGTAGTAGTAGATGACAGTGTCTGGAGACGATCAGCTTGCCTTCGCTTACTTCGTGGGTGCGCTGCGTGAATATGTCGATCTTGTCCGCGCGGCGACCGGCTTTCTCTCAGCGTTGTAGCTTTGCCGCCGCGTTAGGCGACCCGCTGGATGCCCCACACTCAATATCTCACCGCTCTTCAACCTCATTCCCTTACGTAAGATGCTTTGCCAATGGGGTCGCAGGGTTTCATCGCAAGTGTAGCTACATGGGAGGGGGAGTGAACTACGGACAAGTGAACTGTGCCTGGCGGACGAGAGAGATGGACTTGGGGAAAGAGAATACCGGGAACACCGGAGTGAATGGATAATTCACTGTGACTACGACGGGTAAAGGATTGGGGCACCCGTTCGGAGGCGGCGGCACAAGGATGATCGTCTGAGGGTTCGGCAGGCCCACGCCCAAGGCTAGGGTTTGTGCATACGCCTGGGCCGTTGACAGCGGGCAGTTGGGATTGGTACCGACGGCCACGCAACGCGCGGTTTCCTCGGCGACGTACTCGACATTCTGCGCGGCCGAGAAGGCCATGATCAGATCGGCGCCTCCCAGCATCAGCAGCAAGAAGACGGGCAGGATAAGAGCAAATTCGATTAGCGCCTGCCCTCTCTGCGGATTCCTCATCTGGCCCTCCTTTCGTTCGGATATAGATGGGCTAGAATGATGCTACAGACGGACTGTGCGATCAAGTAACAAGCTTTGGGAGTACGGAAGTTCCATGACGGCGCGCCCCGCTGTACCAGCGGCTGTCCGTCACTTCCGACCGGGGACATCCGGTAGCGGTCTTTTTCGCTAAAATGGGCTAACTGCGGGCGCCAGACGGGATTAGGGAACCGTCACGGATGCAGGATTCGAGAAGGCGCTTTGGTCCCCGCCGGAGATCACCGAGGTCACCACGTAGTAATAGGTTTGTCCTGCCTGCGCGGCAGTGTCGGTGTAACCGATTGTGGGAATCGGCGTAGCGTTGAGCTGCGTAAATGGGCCGGCCGATGCGGAGCCGCGGTACACGTTGTATCCAATTACGCTGGCGGACGTGCTGGGGCTCCAATTCAAGCCAACGGAGTGCGAAGCGGGCGTTGGCTGGGCGCCTGTGCCGGACAATGCGATCGAGATCGGAGAATTTTTTGCGTTGCTGAGCAGCGTCACGCCGCCGGTTACACTTCCGCTTGCCGCCGGAGCGAAGGTCACGCTTAGACTTGTGGTCTGCCCAGGGTTCAGGGTAACTCCCGACAAACCGCTGGCATTGAGGCCCGCGCCGGAAATACTGACGCTCGAAATTGTGACGTTCGACGTGCCGGAATTGGAAATGGCAACCGATTTCGAGGAGCTGCCGCTGACATTCACATTTCCAAAAGCCAGAGACGCGGGAGAAACCGAGAGCTGACCCTGACCGGTGGCGGGGCTGCCGGTACCGGTTGCGGAATCGCTACTGGAGGCTCCCGCACCCTGAAAGAAAACCCCGCTCGCCACTGAATTTGGGCCGCCCGTGGTGGAAATATTTACTCGGACGTGTCCGGAAATGTTCCAGACCACGTAGATTCCACCCGCGAAACCGGAAATGCTCCGGCTATCCAACACGGCGTTGGTCGTCGCGTTCACCACCCGAATCGCCTCGGATCTGCGTCGAGCATCCCAGTCCACGGAATACAATGCAAACTCATGAGAATTACCGTCGGTGAAGTTGACATCAAGGCTGAAGCCCCTGGAGTTGTACCAGGCGGCCGCAATTCTTCCCGTGCGGTTCGTCGTCTCCAGCGCTCTTGGATCGGTGGGGTTGGATGCCCATGTCCAGTTGTACTGGCTTTGAATGGCGAATGCGGCATATGCCGGAATGCTTTGAGAATCGCCGGTCAACGAATGCCCGTCCGCCCCGTATACACCTTGCCAATTCCCCGCAGTGGCCGTGTCCGAGCGCACAAAAGTCGCCGCCGCAGCGGCATTGGTGGCCGCACCACCGAAGAATATCCCGCTGATCACCGCATTGGGACCAGCCGTCGCACTCGCATTGATCTTGACGTGCCCGGAAACATTCCAGATGAGGTAAATTCCGCCGGCAAAGTTGGAAATATTCTGACTGTTCAGGACGGCATTTGTATTTGCGTCCAGGACCTGTATCGTTTCAGCCCTTCCGTTGTCATCCCAGTCGACTGCGTACAGCGCAACCGGATGGGAATTACCGTCGGTGAAATTAACATCGAGACTGAAACTAGAGGCGCTATACCAGGCAGCCGCAATCCTGCCCGGACGGCTGCTAGTCTCGAGCGCTCGCGGATCGCTGGAACTGAACGCCCAGGTCCAGTTCATCTGGTTCAGAACCGCAAACGAAGCATATCCCGGGATAATCTGCGAATCGTTGGCTACGCAATATCCATCCGTTCCGTAGACGCCGCGCCAGTTTCCCCGAGTCGACGTATCACTCCGGATAAAGCTGGCCGTCGCTCCCGCCGCTGTGGACGCTGTCGGCGAAGGTTGCGGGCGGGGCGGGGCAGCGCTGGCAGGCTTG
>DATLST010000050.1:0-51484 GCA_035534055.1 Candidatus Acidiferrales bacterium
CCCAACCGATCGGCCACGGATCGATGAATCCGAACGAGTATCCACCATACTCGAAGCGCCTTCGTTCATAGTCGCCTCGGTTTACGTGGAAACTGTGCCCGCGGCCGAAATGGGAGGCGTAACTGGCATCGGTGATGCGACGACCATGCGCGTAGTTGCCTCTGTTTCCACCCGCAGCGCGTGTCCGTTGCACGCGTGCTTGGCTGCGTCCGGCGTTACGTTGCTCTGAACGATTCACGGCCTGTGTTTGTGGGCCGCTGTGTTTGTGGGCCGCTGTGTTTGCGCAGCATGTTGTGTGTGTTGTTGCTGTGGGGGTCTGGCCTGCCGTTGCTGATGGGCTGGCTTGGCCTGCCTCTGCGCGGGTCTGGCCGCCTGTGAATGTCCCCCTTGCGAATGTCCCTCGTGCCCCTTTTCTTGCCGTGCGTAAACAGAAGCAGTGGTTCCGATAAGCAAAAGAAGTGCCACTGGAACGATCGTAAATTTCATGTGTGCCTCAAAGTTTGGATGCGCTCGCAGTCGGGCTGTTCCAGATTTGTTTATCTGTCTTAAACAGCACAGCTTACTCGCTCTCTTCTTGGGGCGCTTCCAATACCCACAAATCACTCCAATTCCTTCCTCATCACCGGTGAATTCCAATCAGTGGTTCGATGGGACTTTCGTTTTACGTTCAGTCATCCAGCACCGCTCAATGGAGGCATCGCACACACACAACGAGAAGTTCTATCATGCGGTGGAACTCTCACCAGGGAATCCGAGTATTGCTAATCCTGTGGGGAAGCAAAGCCGGTTGACCCATAGGAAAAGCCCCGCCAGCCGTTTTCCCGCAAGCTCGCGTCGAGGGCTATCCTTGAAGGGCCTTAATATCTTCTTGGTTTTGAGGGGTAATGCTGTGAGCCGAATCTGGAATGCCTTGAAAGATGCAGAACAAGCTCGAGCCCGCTCACAGTCTGCGCACTCTCCATCCGGGCGCTCTGAGCCAGTATCCTCGTCGTCACCGAGCGTCGAACATCGCAAGACTCGCCGTTCCAAGCACCACGCATTGGTTCTAGTGTACGGCTTGGACTCGGAAAAGCATCCCTTTCATGAAGAGACGGAAACAACGGACACCAGCGTACAGGGTTGTTCACTCTTGCTCGAAACCGCTGTTGCGCGCGGCCAGCGCCTGTATCTCGTCAATACAAACAACCAGGACGGTCAGGAATGCCGCGTAGTCCGCATGGGAAAACCCCATGTGGGAAAACGGCAAGTCGCAGTGGAATTTCTCCGCGCGGCTCCCAAATTCTGGCTCGATTCCTGACCATTGCTACGAGCATTCCAGGCCGTTAGCTGAGCTTATCGGCGACCTAAGGGCGATGCATCTGCGGTTTTAGTTTTGTGAGGCCAAGCAGTCCAATCAGTCCGGCTCCCAGCAATAACACCGCAGCGGGCTCGGGCGTCGCCACCGATGCTTCACTTTTTGTGGTGTCGCCCGAATCATTGTCCATATTCTGATTATTCCCTACCAAACCTGCCCGCCAGCTGTGCGAATCCGACCAATAGCGATGTTCCGAGAGAGGTGCAAAAAAACTGGTATGTGCGACATCAAACGAATTACTTGGGTTTGTGAACTGTTGTGTTGTTTCCAATGTGGACAATTTTTTGGAATCAATTTGATTAGCCCATGCGGGCGCAGACGCGAGCAGCAACGCCCCTAGCAACAAGAACTCGAATCGAAACTTCATATGTATAATTCCTCCCTGGGAATTTCTGAACATCGCCGTAAGCTTACGTTTCTTTCCCCGGCGCACACCATCAGGACGTTAACGTATCCCTACTCAGGTCTTTCTGTAGCCAGAAACCGTCGCTTCCAAAATGATTGGCTCGACCAATGAATCCAGTGATAATCGCCCTTCGTGTACCGAATTGAATCTGCTAATCCTTGCAAAGTGCGCCATTTCAATGGTCTCAGTTCAAGGATCAAAACCATCTCGGTACTGTTGTCCTGCGGTGACCCCTCGCCTATACTCAGCTTTTAATCCCATGGATTTCGGGTCCGATCTCGCGCTCTGCGCGAACTGTTTGATACGGAGATTCCGCTGTGCGTAATCAAGAGGCTGCGCGATATGCACGGTGGGCGGCGATTGCCGCCAGCCTGATCGTATTGGCTGTTGCAGGCATCTACGCGCAGCGCGCGATTCGAGAGGCTCGGGCGCGCGAAGCCAGCCCTCCCATGGTGCCCGCTACCATTCAGCAGCGATCCGCCGATTTTTCTTACTCAGATGTCGAGCAGGGGCGGACGGTTTTTACCATTCGCGCTTCCCGGGCGACCCAGTTCAAAGACCAAGACCGCGCGCTGCTGGAAGATGTATGGATCACCGTTTACGGACGTCAAGGGAACCGTAACGACAACATCCACACGCGCGAATGCAGCTACGAGCCGCTGTCAGGCGCCATTCGCTGCGAAGGGGAAGTCCGTATCGACATTCAGAGCGTGGACTCCGCCTCCCACAGGCCGGAAAATAAAAATCTGCAAGTGACGACGCGCGACCTTACGTTCAATCGCCAGACAGGCGAAGCAGCAAGTGCGGAACCTGTCGAGTTCCGTTTCCCTGAGGGTCAAGGGCGTGGCGTCGGAATTAGCTACAGCACGCAGGACTCGATTTTGCGCGTCGCCCATGCGGTGGAATTCGATCTGAATGCGAGCGATCGCTCGGGCGGCTTGCCTGTGAGCGCGACGGGTAGCAGCCTCGAAATTCGCCGGGATGATCGTATTGTGGTGCTTGCCGGTCCTGTCACTGTGCGCCAAGGCTTGCGAGAACTGTCCGCGGACGAACTATCAGTCCAACTCGATCCGAATTACCACGCGCAATTGGTCGTTGCCCAAGGCCACGCGGTGATTCACGAGACACAGGGCAGCGCGAAATCCCGCGTCTCAGCGGAGAAGTTCGAAGCGTCGCTCACCCCAACAGGCTGGATCGAGCACGTTCTCGCCGATGGCAGCATCAAAGCTACTCAGCAAACGGCAGGTGGAACGGTCCGTTTCTCGGCGGCTCATGTGGGTTTTACCATGCTGCCGGAACGCAATTCCGTCCGGGAGATGATGGCAAATGGCAACGTAATCGCTGAATCACAGCAAGACGGAGATGATCGAGCGTTGAAAACGGACGCCCTGCGTGTCACATTTTCCTCTGCGGGACCGCATTCCAGTCGATCGAACGTCTCCCTACCTCGTCATTCTTATCTATTCTCAACGGATGGACAGCGGATTGAAAGCGCCGAGACCTTAGCCCCTGCCACAGTCGAATCGAAAGCGGGGAATGAATTGACAAGTCTCAGGGCTAAGAGACTCGTCGCAGAGTTCACTTATGACGGACATCTGAAGACATTGCTGGGCCATTCCGACGTGGAGTTGAGGAGGCAAATCGCAAGGGATAGCCCAGAAATGAGTTCCGCAACGGAATTGACCGCAACCTTCGCCGCTAACGGCGAGTGGGAAACCCTTGATGATACCGGCAACGTCCATTTCATGCAGAATGACCGCCAGGCCAGCGCCGCGCGGGCAAAGATGAACCGCTCAACAGGTACGATAACGATGGAAGGGTCACCAGTACTGTCCGACTACATGAGCCGAACAACCGCCGGGAGCGTGGTGATCAACCAGCAATCCGGAGAGTTGCACGCTTCCGGCGGTGTGGTCTCAACGTATCTGGTGGACCCGAAAAACGATGCCATCAACCTAGGTTCCGGAGCTGCGCACATCTCGGCCGAATCGCTCTCGGGTTCGAGCAACTCAGGGCATATCGTTTATTCGGGGCACGTCAGGCTGTGGCAGGGAGAGTCCGTGCTGGAATCGGACGAGATGGAGTTATGGCGTGATAGCAAGAAGATGCTGGCAAGTGGCCATGTAGTGGCGGTTTTCCCCCAGTCGGCAGGACCATCTTCAGATGGAACTTTGGGTAAGATTTCGAGCGCACCTCCGGGACCATCGCTCTGGCAAGTGCGTGCCCCAACCCTGACATACTTGAGCGACCAAGAAAAAGCTCATTTGGAAGGAGGCGTGGTCGCCCGTTCCGACCAGGGGATACTCGAGTCGGCCACGCTTGACGTATTTTTGGCTCCTTCGGGACCGCCAGTAGGAGAGGAGCATTCACCATCCTTGCCACAGGACTCCCATCGAGCGCAGGTCATTCGGCCTGTATTCTCGAGAAGCCAGCAATTGAGCCGGGTCTTGGCAGAAGGGCAGGTAATCGTGCGCCAGGGAGACCGCCTAGGCACGGGGGAACGGGCTGAATACACCGCGGCCGATGGGAAATTTGTACTCTCAGGCGGACAACCGACTCTTACTGATGCTTCAAGCGACACAACCACGGGCCGTTCGTTGACCTTCTTTGTTGCGAATGATACGATTTTGATTGACTCGCAGCAGGGTTCGCGCACGCTGACCAAACACCGAGTTGAGAAATGACCCGGGATGTTGAAACTCCAGGCCGCCGATCTGAGGAAATCGTATCGAGGGCGGAAGGTTGTTGATGACGTCAATCTGGAGATTCGACAGGGCGAAGTAGTTGGGCTGCTCGGGCCGAACGGTGCAGGAAAGACCACGACGTTTTACATCCTGGTCGGTTTGGCGCGTCCGGATTATGGACGGGTGTTGCTGGACAACGAGGATATTACCGACCTCCCTATGTATCTCCGGGCTCGCGGCGGCATCAGCTACCTTCCCCAGGAACCTTCGGTCTTTCGGAAAATGACGGTCGAGGAGAACTTACTGGCAGTGCTAGAGACACTTTCGCTCACTCCTGAACAAAGGCGAGACCGGGTCGAGGAGCTTTTGGCCCAAATGGGGCTGGAGGGTGTACGCTACAGTCGAGCTTACATGCTGTCGGGGGGAGAGCGAAGACGTCTGGAGATCGCGCGGTCGCTGGTACTATCGCCATCGTTCATCCTGCTCGATGAGCCATTCGCGGGAATCGATCCGCTCACGGTAGTGGACATACAAAAGATCATCGCGGATCTGAGTGCCGGGGGAATCGGCGTTCTGGTCACCGATCATAATGTGAGAGATACGCTGGCTGTGACAAACCGGGCTTACATCATCAGCGAAGGCAAGATCCTCGCCGCGGGATCGCCCGTAGAGCTTTCGACGAATGCCGAGGTGCGCCGAATCTATCTGGGAGAAGGCTTCCGCCTCAACTGAATGCCATGAACTGGCTGCAGCCAAAACTGAACCTTCGCGTTGCGCAAAAGCAGATTTTGACGCCGGGCCTTGTTCAGATGGTGAGCGTGCTGGCGTTGAATCGCTTGGAACTCCGCGAAATGATCAATCAGGAGATCATGGCCAATCCCATGCTCGAAGAAGTCGCGGAGGAAGGGACGGCCGCCGAAAGTTATACCGACGAAGCTTTCCTGAAAAAAGAGACGGAAAACGTTCCTGAAACGCCGGCGGCAAATCCTTTCGATGAATTCGATTTCGGCTCTTTTTTTTCGCAATATCTCGATACCGGCGCTGAACGCTCTGGCAGCAGCGAACGTGAAGAGGTTGAGAAACCTTCGTTCGACAAGTTCCTATCTTCCCCGGCAAGCCTGACAGATCATCTCACCTGGCAACTCAGCGTCAGCATTTCAACCGAGGTAGTCCGCAAGATCGCTGAAACGATCATCGGGAATCTCGACGAAAACGGTTATCTTACGGCTACGCTGGACGAGATCGTTCAGTCCGGTAATTATTCGATGGAGGACATGGAAGAAGCGCTCACGATGGTGCAGGAATTTGATCCGCCGGGGGTGGCGGCGCGCGATTTGCAGGAATGTCTGCTGATGCAGCTCAAGGTAATCGATCCGCAGAACACGCTGGCGCAGCAGATTATCGCCGAGCACCTCAAGCTCCTGCAAAACAACCAACTCAAGGAAGTCGCCCGGGCGCTCAACCGGCCCGTCGAACTGGTGAAGCGGGCGGTGGATGTGATTAAGCGGCTCGATCCCAAGCCGGGACTGCGCTACAACAAGACCGAGCCTCGCCTGGTCGAGCCGGACGTTCAATTCCGCAAGGTCGACGGCGAATGGCAGGTCTTCATTAACGACGACGATTTGCCGCAGCTCCGCCTGAGTCCCACCTACCGCAGGCTGCTGGCGCGGGATGCCGCTGACCGCGATGTGCGCACCTACGTCAAGGAGCGGTTCACGGCTGCCATGCAACTGATGAAAAATATCGAGCAGCGCAAGCACACGATCGTGCGGGTCTGCAATTCGATACTGCGCCGGCAGGCCGACTTTCTCGACTACGGCCCCGATCACCTGAAGCCAATGATGATCAAGGAGGTCGCGGAGGAAGTGGGCGTGCATCCCTCCACGGTGAGCAGGGCGGTTGCCAATAAATATGTCCACACGCCACAAGGCGTGCTTGAGCTGCGGACGTTCTTCTCCGAATCCGTCAACGGACCGCAAGGTAGCGAGATGTCGCTGTCTTCACTGAAGCGCCGCGTCAAACAAATGATCGAGGCGGAAGATTCGACGCATCCACTCACCGATGATCAGATCACAAAGAAGCTCAGCGACGAAGGTATTCACGTCACCCGCCGTACCGTGGCGAAATATCGCGAAGACTTGCGAATCCCGAGCACGCATCGCCGTCGGGTGAAGGTTTAACGGCCCGCTGCTGTGGCGCGAACGAGCAGGAAGCGTGATGCTCGCCAATTGGTGATCCTCACCGGCATGTCGGGGTCCGGCAAGCGTTCCGTACTCAATACATTCGAGGATCTCGGTTTTTATTGTGTGGATAACCTTCCCGTTGCGCTGATCCCCACCTTCAGCGAACTGTACGAAAGCGGCCGCGGCGAGGTTGAGAGAGCGGCCTTGCTGGTAGATGTCCGCGAAGGCGAACAGATCGAGAATCTGCCCAGAATCTATCGCCAATTGCGAAGCGAGCATCCGGCAACTCTGGTGTTCATCGAGGCGAGCGATGAGGCGCTGATTCGCCGTTTCAGCGAAACGCGCCGCCCACACCCGCTCGGGCGCAGCGGTTCTATTGCGGAAGGTATTCGCGAAGAGCGCCGGAGGATGGCGCCGATTCGCCGACTCGCCGACGCGATTATCGACACGACGAAATTCAATGTACACGAGTTGCGCCAATTCATTATCGATCGATTCCAGAACCCGGGGCGCCGTCCCCTGCTCATCTCCATCGTGAGTTTTGGATTCCGCTACGGCGTTCCCGCGGATGCGGATCTGGTTTTCGACGTGCGATTTTTACCGAACCCGCACTTTGTCCATCGATTGCGCCCTTTTACCGGCAAGGATTCGCGTGTCGCGCGTTACATTCGATCGTTCCCGCAGACAGGAGAATTTTTGCGTCGGATCGAAAGCCTGCTAGGCTACTTGATCCCGCATTACATTCGTGAAGGGAAGAGCTATTTGACTGTCGCTTTCGGGTGCACGGGAGGGCGGCATCGGTCGGTTGCGCTGGCGGAAGTGATCCGTCGCAGCTTGCAGAAAAGAGGCTATGCGACGAAGGTCGTCCATCGAGATCTGGATAAAACGGTCTCGTGATAGATGCAGCGATCCTTTGTCCAAAGAGGGTACCGTTGCTTCACCTTGTTGCGGTCCCTTGCAAGATTCGCTCTTCCTGCGTAGTCTATGCGGATTCGGTTGTATGCCAGTAGATCAATGACTTACGGCCTCTGAGACCCTGACATGGATGACACTCCACGCATAAAAGAACGTGATGAGATTCGGCGTCTACTCCAGTACATCGTCCCTCATACTCCGCTATTGGTCGCTGGAATTTTTCTCATCGCCATAA
The DNA here is from genome assembly GCA_035534055.1 of Candidatus Acidiferrales bacterium. Classification (GTDB taxonomy): domain Bacteria; phylum Acidobacteriota; class Terriglobia; order Acidiferrales; family UBA7541; genus Palsa-295. The sequence continues at coordinate 7,778 of DATLST010000050.1, forward strand.
TGGGTTTTATTGACTTCCTGATTGCCTTCGCGATTCGGCCCGCCCTGGACATCGTCCTGAATCCGTATTCCACTCTTCAGAAGCTTGAACTCTTCAAAATTCCGGGCACCGAACATATCGTCTATCTGAATTCCTTCGTCCCGTCCCGCATTCACCACGTCTGGTCCGTCTTCGCCGTTGCCCTCCTGATTTTGTTTCTGATCAAGGGTCTCGCCGAATATTTCGGCGGCACATTGATTCAGTATGTGGGCCTGACGAGTATCACCGACCTGCGGAATCAGGTGTACAGCAAAGTAGTGCAGCAGCCAGTCGGGTTCTTCGAGCGCAATCCTGTTGGGCGCGTAATTTCGGCGGTTATTAGCGATATTGAGCAAATGCGCAGCGCCTTCTCCGACTGGATGGCGGAGTTGTTCCGACAAATATTCAGCTTGATTGCATTTGTCCTCGTTCTAACGATCATCGACTGGAGAATGGCTCTCGGATCGGCCGTTTTGATCCCTCTGGTCGCGTGGCCTGTCGGCAAGTTCGGTCGCCGCATCCGCAAATCGTCGGAAAAGAGTCGCTCGCGTCTCGCGGATCTAAGCCAGATTCTTCACGAGACGATCAGCGGTAATCGGGTCGTGAAGGCTTTCGGGATGGAAGGGTTTGAAATCCGGAAGTTCCGCGAGGCGGCCCGGAATCTGCTGCGTGAGAACATGCGCTGGGTCCGAGCGCTCGCTGCCACATCTCCTCTGATGGACGTGCTCGGTGCCGTCGTGATCTCCATGGTCCTGCTGTTCGCCCGTGGTGAAATCAAAAGCGGTCGGCTGACCCTTGGCTTGTTCGGTGCATTCACCTATGCGTTGTTCAAGGCCTATGAGCCCATCAAGCGCATCGGCACGGTGTATCAGCTTTTCTTGCAAGCCATAGGAATCTCCAAGCAGGTCTTTGCGTTTATCGATTTGCCGGAAGAAACCTTGGAGGACCCGGGCGCAAAAGTGCTTCCACGCCTCACGGAATCAATCGAATTCGATGGTGCGCGTTTCGCTTACGACGGCGGTCCTCTTATTCTTAAAGGGATTGATCTTCACGTTGCATCTGGGAATGTCGTCGCGATTGTGGGGTCGAGCGGAGCCGGAAAAACGACGCTCGTCAATCTTCTTCCCCGGTTCTATACAGCGACTTCTGGCTCCATCCGCATCGATGGAACGGACGTGCGCGAGGTAACATTGCGTTCCCTGCGCGAGCAGATAGCCATCGTTACGCAGGAAACGATCCTCTTCAACGATACGATCTGGAACAATCTCTGCTACGGTCGGCCCGATATGCCGGAAGAAAAGGTGGTTGCTGCAGCGCAAGCCGCCCTTGCGCACGATTTCATCATGGAGACGGACCACGGCTATCAGACTCTCCTTGGAGACCGCGGCCAGCGGCTTTCCGGAGGCCAGCGCCAGCGGCTTGCTATCGCTCGCGCTCTACTGAAAGACGCGCCTATTCTTATCCTGGATGAAGCTACTTCCGAACTCGACTCGGAATCCGAGTTGCTGGTTCAAAACGCCCTGAACAATCTAATGACTGGCCGCACCGTTTTCGTCATCGCTCACCGCCTTTCCACCATCCGCCGGGCGACGACGATTGCCGTACTCGACAATGGAGTGATCCGCGAGCGCGGTTCTCATGAAGAGCTTCTTGCCCGCGGGGGAATCTACGCCAGGCTTTACGATATACAATTCCGGGACGTCGAGCCTGTGTCGCGCATGGCAGGTCCCGTATAATCATGCCCGGAACAAAGACAAAATCCGTTCCTGCAAATTTATCGATGGACTCGGCTTCGCGCTTGAAATCCATGACCGGCTATGCCCAGGCTCGCGCCGTCGAAAGAGGTTGGAGCCTGCGCGTAACGGTGCGAAGCGTCAATCACCGCTTTCTCGATTTGCACCTGCGCGTGCCGGAGGGATTCGAGCCGATCGAGCCTCGCATCCGCCAGATCGTCCGCGAGCATGTTCGCAGGGGGCACCTCGATATCAACGTGCAGCACGACCTTGTGGGTTCCGCGGCCGTCGGCGTCAATATGGATGCTGCGGCGGCTTATGTGCAGGCGGCCAATTCCCTGCGCAAGCAGTTTGGCATCCAAGCAGATCCGGATTTGGCTTCGATCCTGCGCCTTCCGGGCGTGGTCGGCGCTCCGGCATCGTCTCTCGAAGAGGAACTCGAACGGTTTGAAGCGGTCGTGTCACTCTGCCTGACGGAAGCACTCGACAAGCTTGACCGCATGCGCGCAGAGGAAGCGGACGTTTTACGCGAGGAGATGTCCGGGCGTTTGAGCCGCATCGCAAGCATGTCGGCCCGGGTCGAAGGGCTCGTGGAGATTTCGCGTCCCGCGTTTGCCCAGCGTCTCGAACGGCGCCTGAAGGAACTGCTGGGCGATGCGCAAATTGATGTGGCGCGCCTGGCGCACGAGGCGGCGCTCGCCGCCGAACGCAGTGACGTCTCCGAGGAGTTGGTCCGGCTCAAAAGCCACGTGCAGCAGTTCCAGTCTCTGCTCGAGGGTTCCTCCGATGTCGGCAAGAAGCTCGATTTTTTGCTACAAGAAATGCAGCGCGAGGCCAACACGTTGCTCTCGAAGACTCCGGGAAATGAGACCGAAGGCCTTGAAATCACGCAGCTTGCGCTCGAGATCAAATCCGAGATAGAAAAACTGCGGGAACAGGTGCAGAACATCGAATGAGCTCATCCGAGCCTCTGGTGTTTATCGTTTCGGGGCCTTCTGGTTCCGGAAAGTCCACCCTCGTGAAGAAGATTTTGCAACTGCCTGGCACGATGCTGTCGGTTTCGTGCACCACGCGCCCCCCGCGCAAGACGGAGAGCGACGGCAAATGGTACAATTTTGTGTCAGAAGCCGAATTCCAGCGGATGATCGGGCGCGATGAATTCCTTGAATATGCACAGGTGTTCGGAAAGAACTGGTATGGAACGCCCAGCAAATGGCTCGGCGAAGCTGTGGCGCAAAAAAAAGACCTAGTTCTTGAAATCGACGTTCAAGGCGCTTTGCAGGTCAAGCAGAGGTTGCCGGACGCAGTGGCTGTCTTTGTTCTCGCACCTTCGCGCGCGGACATTGAAAATCGCATCCGGGCGCGCGGTCAGGACTCGGAAGACGAAATCCGGCGGCGGCTTGAACGTGCCAGGCAGGAAATGCTGACCTACCGGAGTTACGACTTTGCGGTCATCAATGACGATCTGGAGCGCGCTGGCAACGAAGTGCAGGCCATCGTACTGGGAGCACGCTGCCGCGTGGCGCAACGAGAACATGAAATTCACGAAATCTTGAAGTCTTTTGGAGGCTGACCTGGATATGACTGTTTCAAGGCAGGCACCCGATAGCCAGTTTGCTTACGTGGTCGTCGTTGCGCGCCGCGCCCGTCAGTTGATGATCGGGGGCCGGCCGCTCGTGGATAATCCGAGATCGCGCAAGACGTCGCGCATTGCGGAGGAAGAATTGCAAAAGGGGCTCCTCGAATACGAGACACCGGATCTCGGTGAGGAGTCGGAAGCAAAGGACGGAAAACGTCGTAAATAGCGACGGTTTACCGTTGAATCCGTATGTTCGTATCGTTGTGACCGTCAGCCTTGGTGCGCGGGGTTTCTCCTGCTGCCGCCCTGAATTCGGCAGCTAGTTGGCTCTATGAAGATTGCTCTTGGGGTGACCGGAGGCGTGGCGGCTTACAAAGCCGCGGAACTCGTTCGCCGCCTTCAGCAGGAAAAGCTGGACGTGCAAGTCGTGATGACTCGGGCCGCGCGGGAGTTCGTTACTCCTCTCATGTTTGCCGCGCTCACCGGCAAAAAAGTCATCACGGAGATGTTTGGCGCGGAAGAGTCGGCTCCTGCCAACGTGGAAAGCGCCATCGAACATATTGCCGTGGCGCAGCGGATCGATCTCCTTCTCGTTGCTCCCGCCACTGCGGATATTCTGGGGAAATTCGCGCACGGAATCGCGGAAGATTTTCTGAGCACCTTGTATCTGGCGACGAAAGCGCCCGTGGTCATTGCTCCCGCAATGAACGTCAATATGTGGGCGCATCCCGCGACTCAAATGAATCTTTCTGTCCTGCGAGCACGCGGCGTGCACGTGGTTGACCCCGACGAGGGCTATCTCGCTTGCGGGATGACGGGCGCCGGCCGCCTCGCCGCAACGGAATCGATCGCCAAGAAAGTCTGCGACGTTCTGGGAATGCGCCGAGATTTTACCGGCCAGACAATCGTTGTCACGTCGGGTCCTACTCGCGAAGATCTCGATCCGGTGCGTTTCCTGACGAATCGCTCATCCGGCAAGATGGGATACGCCTTGGCGGAGGCGGCGGTTTGCCGTGGCGCCCGTGTGGTGCTGATCAGCGGCCCGACGGATTTGCGAATACCCGAAGGTGTCGATTGGGTACCGGTTCGCTCGACTGAGGAGATGAGGAACGCCGTGCACGAACGCGCTTCGGAGGCGAACGTCGTAATCATGGCTGCGGCGGTAGCCGATTATCGGCCAGTTGCGACACAAGCAGGCAAATTGAAACGCGGCGTCGGTCGGCTGATGCTCGAACTTGAACCCACACCGGATATTTTGGCGGAGTTGGGACGCGAGAAGGGCTCGCGTATCCTCGTTGGCTTCGCTGCCGAAACCGAGCGCATCGCTGAAAACGCGCGAGCGAAGCTGTCGCGGAAGGGCGCTGACATGATCGTGGCGAACGACGTCACACAGGAAGGCGCGGGGTTCGATACGGACACTAACGTTGTCACTCTATTCCTGCGCGATGGTCGCGACCTGCCGCTTCCCAAGATGAACAAATGCGACGTTGCCAACCGCATCCTTGACCAGGTTCTGGAAATTCACAATCAATCAAAATTCATGCTATAAAACCCTTTGTTGACGTAGCGGCTCGGCAAATTGTGCGCCGACGGTGGTGGGGCTGTTCTATTCGTTGATAGTGGGAAAACGAGGGCATTGGATGGATTCGTCTCACCGCAGTCGCCTTGAAGCGTGGTTGCACTACTCAGCGGACATTGGGATTGGACCTTACTACCGCGGTCGCGCTTCCAATCAAGCTACCCAGCGCCCGTCATCTCAACAGCCTGTTCAGACGCCAATGGGAGCATCCTCCCCACCATCAATTCCCTTACCCACGGAAGCAGCGCCTCGTAAGATAGCAGCAGCGGCGGGAACTGCTTCTGCGGCGTCTCTTCGGGGCACTCCGGTCGTTATTCCGGTTTTGGATAGCCCATTTCTCTTCGATGAGCGCATCGAGGGCGATACCCTCGAGCGTATCCGCGAAGTCATCGGCCCGAACTGCACGCGCTGCAAGCTGCACAGGGCGCGCACGAACATCGTCTTCGGCGTGGGAAACCCGAAAGCGGAACTGATCTTCGTCGGCGAGGGCCCAGGCCGCGATGAGGACGAACAAGGCGAGCCGTTTGTTGGGCGCGCTGGGAAACTGCTCACACAGATGATCGAGGCGATGAGCCTGCGCCGCGAGGATGTCTACATCTGCAACGTCGTGAAATGCCGCCCTCCTGAAAATCGCCTGCCGGAAAAGGACGAAATCAGCACCTGTTCCCCATTTCTGTTTCGTCAGATCGCCGTGATCCAGCCGAAGGTGATTTGCTGCCTCGGAAGCTGCGCCGCGCAGACAATGCTGCAAACCAATCAGGGCATATCACGATTCCGCGGGGAATGGTTCGATTTCCGCGGCTCCAGGCTGATCGCGACGTACCATCCTGCCTACCTCTTGCGCAATCCAAACGCGAAGGGCGAAGTCTGGAAGGACTTGCAGAAAGTAATGGCCGTCCTGAATTTGCAACCCAGACGCAAGTAGCCCCGTTTTTTTTGGAGAATTCTTGGGTATTTTTCTCGCGTTAACTGCGGCATTGTGCTGGGGCGTGTCCGATTTCGTGGCGCGCTTCGCCTCGCGGCGCATAGGCGCGTATCGCGCGTTATTGGTCATGCAAGTGATCGGATTGCTGGCGCTCACCATATACCTGGAATCGACCGGCGGGTTTCTGCGGAGCGTCGCGCCGGGATGGCAGCCGTGGCGGCTTGCCGTATTTGCCGCGGTGCTCAATACCGTTGGGTCGCTCGCGCTTTATTATGCTTTCCAGGTGGGCGTGATGACCATCGTCGCCCCCATCTCATCGAGTTATCCCGCAATCACAGTTACCCTCGCTTTGTTGAGCGGCGAACGGATTCGTGCGCTGAGCGCTGCGGGACTCGGCATCACGTTGCTGGGCCTCATACTAGCCGCAACTTCGTTTGAATTTGTCGCGGATGGAACCGCATCCGTTTCCAATGGGGTTTTGGGAGCGCATTTATCGCGCGGCGCCGGCTGGTCTCTGGTTTCTACCGTGGCGTTTGGAATCATGTTCTGGTTTCTCGGTTTCCATGTTCTGCCGGTCATGGGTGCTGCGGTATCGGTTTGGGTCGTCCGTCTTTCGACGTCTTGCGTGCTCTTGTTATCGGCCGCGCCGGCTCGGCAGACCTTGCGTCTCCCGCAAGGTGGCGTTTGGTGGCTGCTCGTGGTCATGGGGCTGGTGGATACTACCGCCTATGTTGCCAATAATGCGGGACTGCGTATTGGGCCTGTTTCGATCGTGACAGTCATCGCTTCGCTGTACGGCGCCGTGACCGTACTGTTGTCATCCATCTTCCTGCGCGAGCGCTTGCGGCGCAGCCAATGGCTAGGCGTGGCCCTCATTTTTACGGGAATCGTCGTTGTGAACCTGTAGCTCGCGTTCCATGTCATGCGGATTCGAACCACGCGTTGGGCTGCTACACTAATGCCGCCTTTATGACGCCACGCTATTGCGAGGTCGCACTTCCCGTTCCACTGCGCTCGACGTTCACCTACGCCGTACCCGCCACGCTCAACGGGGAAACTCTCATTGGAAGACGTTTGATCGTACCCTTTCGCAATCGTCCGATGATCGGTGTTGGCCTTGCCGAGTCGGACCGTGCGCCGGATGTCTCCCACAAATCGCACATCCGGGAAATCGCGGAACTAATGGACCCGCTCCCTGCTCTGTCGCCCAAGCTCGTGGAATTAGGACAATGGATTAGCCGCTACTACCTTGCCCCGATCGGCGAGAGCCTTCGCGCAATGCTGCCTCCGGAAATCGAGATTCGGCACGACCGAGAGTACTCGCTTACTGATGCTGGCCTGGTCTATTTGCAGGATCTCTCCGCAAACGGGGAGAACACCGACGTGGAAAGTGCCGAACGTGAGTTCCTGAGCCGTTTCGATCGAGAACGCTCTGCCTCCTCCACCTCCGTAAATCGATGGCCCGGTGGAGAGACCGTTGCGGAAGTGCTTGCCCGGCGGGGCTATCTCAAGGCGCGCGAAATAGTGCGTCACCGGAAGGCGCGCATGCAGAAAATCGTCGCCTGGAATCCGGCCAACGCGGAAAGTACCGGCAGCGCAGCCGAGGCAAAGCTGCGCACAATTCTCGCCGCCACGCGTGGTCCTCTGCCCTTGACGATGCTCGCCGAAAAGGCCGGCGTTTCGCGCTCGGTGATCCTCCAACTTGCGAAAAAGAGGCATTTGCTCACATGGGAAGAGCCGGTTACCCCTGACGAAGATACCTGGGACACGGATTTCACTGCCCCAGCAAACGTGCTGAACGCGGAGCAGAATGCGGCCCTTGGCGAAATCTGGCGCTGGTTCTTGACAGGCGAGTTTGCCACGGGACTGCTCTACGGCGTCACGGGTAGCGGTAAAACCGAAGTTTACCTGGGAGCGATTGAAGCGGCGATTTCACGCGGCAAGACGGCTATCGTACTCGTGCCAGAAATCGCGCTCACCCTGTGGGTTGGCCGTCTGGTGCGCGCGCGCTTCGGCAAAGGCGTGGCGGTGCTGCACAGCGGCTTGCCGGATATCGAGCGCGCCCGGGAATGGTGGCGGGTGCGCCGAGGAGAAGCCCAGGTCATTGTCGGAACACGCTCGGCCGTTTTTGCGCCGATCGAGAATCTCGGCCTCATCATCGTCGACGAAGAACAGGAATCGAGTTACAAGCAAGAAGAAACGCCGCGCTACAACGGCCGCGACACGGCGGTGTATCGCGCGTACCTCGAAGGCGCCGTGGCGCTGCTTGGTTCCGCCACGCCCTCGCTCGAGACCTATCGCAACGTCCATGCGAAGAAGTATCGTTTGCTCACGCTGGCCTCGCGCGTCGAGAACCGGCCCCTCGCGGAAGTACGCATTGTGGACCTGCGCGAGGAATTTCGCCGCCAGCACCGTGCCGCTCCCGTTTCGGAAGCGCTTCGCACAGCCATCGCCCTGCGGCTCGAAGAGAAAACGCAAGCGATGGTGCTGATCAACCGGCGAGGCTACTCGTGGTCGCTCCTGTGTCGCGGATGTGGAGCGCTTGTGCAGTGCCAAAATTGCAGCATCGCGCTCACATATCACAAAAGCCGGCAGCGCCTCGAATGCCACTATTGCGGCTACTCAATCCGTCCCCCAAAGCAATGCCCGATGTGCCGCGGCGAACACATGTACTTCGTGGGCGACGGCGCCGAGCGCGTGGAGGAATATCTCCGCGAGCAATTCGTGAAGGCACGAATCGCCCGGCTCGACCGGGACACGGTGCGTACGAAGCACGAATACCAGCAGGTACTGGGAGCCTTCGCCAGCGGTGAGATTGATGTCCTGGTGGGAACCCAGATGGTTGCAAAGGGTCATGACTTTCAGCGAGTGACCCTCGTAGGTGTTGTGGCTGCCGACCTCGCGCTGAGCCGTCCGGATTTCCGCGCTGCCGAGCACACCTTCCAGTTACTGACGCAGGTAGCGGGACGCGCCGGCCGAGGCGAGCTTTCGGGCGAGGTTCTGGTTGAGACGTATTATCCGGAGCACTACGCCATTCAGTACGCGGCACGGCAAGACTATCTGTCGTTCTACGAGAAAGAAGCCCACTTTCGCCGTGTTCTTCACTATCCGCCGTTCGCCGCGCTTGCGACCGTCCTGGTGCGTCATTCCAAGGTAGAGAATGCCATCCGGTGGTCCAGAGCTCTCGGAAGCTATTTCGCACCGTTCGAAAAGCAAGGCGTGAAGATTCTTGGACCAGCCGCGGCACCGCTCGCTCGATTGCGCCGCGAGTATCGATTCCAGTTTGTGCTCAAATCGCCGCATCGCTCGGCGCTCGCGCAAGCGCTCGGCGGCTGCCTCGATTTCTGTGCGTCCAAGGAAATTCCGGACACCGCCGTCGTCATCGATATTGATCCGACGAGCCTTTCTTAGTCTGAATTCCAAAATTTAATAGCGCAGTTTTGCCATGGCTCGGTTTTGTTTCGGATGGATGGAAGAAACGCGAAATAGGACAAAACAATCGCGAGAAAAGTGGTGTCGCACGAGACCACTGCGAGCGGTTACTCCATTCGATAGGCTGGCGGTGTTCTTGAAGCAAAGCGCACATTACTGATTGTTCGCCCAGATTGGCTCCGAGTGTCATGTCATGGCGTTCGGGCGTGCGAAACCGCTAGTCGAGGAGCCGGTCACGGCGCGTTAGCGTCAGGCTAGGAAACGAATGAGCAACCGAGACGGATGTGACCCTCTTCGATGCGCAAGGCGTACGTCTTGCGGAGGATCACTCGCACCGGCGGCAAAATAGGAACGTGCAGGACTGCATTGAACTGGTTCGGAACCTCATCTGGCTTTTCAAGCAAGAGGGCGACACCGCCATAACTCAAATCGATCACCTTGGCTTTTTTGGGGCCGATATCGGTGAGTATGGCATGAGCTTTTGTGCCCGCGAGCGATACACGCTCCCATTTCCGTTGTTCGGCGCGAGGCTGAGGATGTGGAGCGGCAGTCGGTACGGGCTGAGGAACAGCCTCCGCAGGAGCTGGTGTAGACACAGGGACTTCGCGTGGTGGAGAAGGCTGCGGCTCGGACGGAATGGCACGCACGAAAGGGGTTCCCTCATGCTTTAATTCATAGAGTCTTTTGTCCGCGAGGCCCATCAGATCGCTTTTCTGATCGCCGTCCTGGGGATGCACGGCAATGCCAAAGTCGAGTGTCACTCCGATTTGCAAGTCAAGTGGATGGACCTCGCTCTCATATTGGGCGCGCACGCGGCGGCAAAGGGTCGAGGCCTGTTCGGGATCGGTCTGCGGAAGGAGGAGCGCGAATTCATCTCCGCCGATGCGAAAGGCAAAATCGGAAGCGCGCAATGTCTTGCGCAGAGTGCTTGCGGCCAGTTGCAGAACCTGATCGCCGCGCAAGTGGCCGTGGCGGTCATTCACTTCCTTCAACTTGTGCAGATCGAGGATCACCACGGCGAGATGGTGCCCATAGCGTCTGGCGCGGTTCAATTCCTTATCGCAGTATTCGTCGAACAGACGGCGATTGTAGAGGCCTGTTAGGGCATCGGTAGCTGCATTGATCTGCAGTTTCTTGAACTCTTCGTATTCCATCAAGATGGGAACGCGCAGGAAATTGGCCGAGGCCAGGACATCCACCATGGCGGTTTTCAGTGAGACCTTTTTCCCGAGGCTCTCGCCAAATTCGCGGCGACGCAGAAGAATTCGTTCCCAGTATTCGTTGCTCTGGGTTTCCGCGAGGTCAATTTGAGCGGTCGTACGAAAAAACTGCCGAAGGAATTGTCCGCGGACCGAATCATCAAGTCCCTCAAGGGTCTCGACTAAGAGATCCAAGAAGGAGTCTTCGACAGATGAATGCGACTGAGAAAGATCGCCGGGCTGGGGCATCAATGAGATCCGAAAAGCGTTAGCTACCCCGAAATCAGGGGGACGCACGCGGGATACAAAAAGTGTAGCACGGCACTATCCATCCGGAAGGCAAAAATGGCCCGCAACGAAGCTGCGTAACCCTCTGTAAGAATGCAACTTACTCGTTGTCTTCTTTCAGGAAATGCGGAGATTCCTATCGCTAGCAGTCGACGATGGAAAGTAATTCCACTTTCAGACCAGTCGGCCGCAGCTTCAACTCGCCAATAGAAAGAATGTCATCCAATAGGTTTGAGGAATTCAACGCCGGCCAGGTAAACATCACCTGCTGCCTGTTGCCTCTTAACTTTGGCTTGTATTGGCGGCATACTGGCGGGTACTAGTGCGGAGTAAGGTATAGAGGGTGCCGGGATGGTGACTGTAACGATTTCACCCAAGGTGAGCGGTTTGGGACAGACAATTAACGCTCCGATTGCACTGATATCCAAAGTCTTAGCCAGTTCCAAGAATTGCTCCCCGCGAGGGTCTCTTCCGCGCACAAACAACGGTAGTTGCAGGTAAATCCGCTGCGAACGCCGATGCTCGTCGTCGAGCGGAGTCAGACCGCGTTTTATGTGGGTAATCGTTTCTTTAGACATAGAAGTACCTTAGTATTAGTACCAATTTAGATTTAGAGAGCAATCCAAGTGCTAATTCTTATCGTGTGGGACGCAAATTAAAGCCTATTATTATCAATAAGCTATGAAGGTTAGTGAATGAATGTACTGGCGGATTACGTCTGGAAACTGCAGACTTAGTGCAATTCATTTCCAGAATTGTGCAAATATAGGACTCATTTACCATTGACACTATTTCTTCCCTTTGCGAGCATAATCTCCTCAAGGTTTTCCTAGCTTTACCGCGCAGTATGGGTGGTGTGTCTGGGCGCGGGGTTGAGAGACCCGAGGAGGGTGAGTGCCAAGGGTTGTCACTGCTGAGCAACAACCCACAAGCGGGCAAGTAAGCTTTCATCTCGTTGCCAGCCTACTGGACGCACTGGACCGGCCACTATTAGTATCGGACCGGCGCGGTAAGGTTCTGTTCACAAACCTCCAGGCTCAGGAGACATTAAGAGCCCGGCAGCTGACCGAGCCGGATGTGAACCTTTTCCTGGATATCTTAAATACTGACCGGACCGAAATTCTGACACAGCTCGAAGGCGGCCAGCAGGAAGTAAATCTTCCGATCCAGTTCTTGGAAGGAAAAATCCAGGCCCGAATCCGCTGGCTCCCCGAACCGGATTGGTTGGTGGTCTACATCGAGCCGTCGCTGAGCGATATTCCTGCGGACGAGGCGGACATGCGTCAGAAGGTTCAGGATCTGATGCAGGAGCGGGAAATTACCTATAGAAATCTTCTGGCGGCATACCTGCGTCTCCAGGAAGTAAACCGTCAGAAGACTGTGTTTCTGGCGTCGGCCGCGCATGAGTTAAAAACTCCGCTGGCGGTGATGAAGGGTTATTACGATTTGCTGCTGTCCGGGTCGCTTGGGAAACTCGGCGACCGCCAACGGGAAATGTTGCAGGAATCTAAGGAAAGCTGCGACCGGCTGGTGCGGCTCGTCTCCATGTTCCTGAATTATTCAGCCTTGGAAAGCGGGAAGCTTGTGTTGCAGTTGCGCGAAAACGATGTACGAGATTGTATCAACGACTTGACCTGTCGCTGGCAGGATGCGTTTCAACGCGCCAATGTACGTCTGGACGCCAAGCTCCATCCGGATCTCCCACGGCTTAAGTTCGATTACCAAAAAGTGCAGCAATGCATGGCAAACTTGCTCGACAATGCATTGAAGCATACGCCCAGCGGAGGCTGCGTAACGCTGCAAGCCCGCCCTCACTTCTGGGAGCGCCGCGTGGCCGACGCCGATGCGGTTCCTTCGGCGGAACGGCGAAGAGACCGAGAGAAGCAACAGCAAACCAATAGCGTGCTGATATCGATTTCCGATACGGGCGGTGGCATTGCCGCGGAATTTCATCAAGAAATTTTCGAGGAATTCGTGCGAGTGGATCCTTCTTCCTCGGGAATGGGGCTGGGTCTCGCGATCACGAAGCGCCTGATCCAAGCGCATCGAGGCAAGGTATGGGTGGACAGCGAATTGGGCCGGGGAAGTTCTTTTTCATTCCTGCTACCCAATAATGCGGAGTAGAGCGAAAACACGCTCCATAGGAAATCAAAGATGGCCGAAAAAGAAAAAATTCTGGTTGTGGACGACGAACCGAGCATTCGCAAGTATCTCCAAACCCTGCTCGAAGTGGATGGGTTTGAAGTCGAGACAGTCTCCAGCGGCAAGGACGCATTGGAGCGCGTGGGAAGAGACGAGCGACGCCCCGAGTTTATCATTCTCGACGTGCTGATGCCGGAGATGGACGGGCTGGAAACGCTACGGCAGCTGATGCAGTTGGACCGCACGCTGAACGTCATCATGCTTTCGTGCTCGAATGAGGTCAATACGGTAGTGGACGCGATTCGCTTGGGAGCGCTCGATTATCTCACCAAGCCATTCGAGAAACCGGAGCTGGACGCCGCGTTTCTGAAATGCCGCCAAAAGCAGCAGCTTCGCTCGGAGAATCAGGCGCTACGTGAGTATTGCGAGGCTCTCACGGAGGACATTTCCTTCCTGGCAGCCAGCCCACAGATGCTGAAGATCCGGCAGCAGATTCTTCAGATTGCTCCGGTGGATGTGCCGGTTTTCATTAGCGGAGAGAGCGGCGTGGGGAAAGAAGTGGTAGCACGGATGATTCATCTTCGCTCCACGCGCCGCCAGCAGGCGTTTGTGAAGGTGAATTGCGCTGCGCTGCCCGGCGAGCTTTTGGAATCGGAACTGTTCGGTTACGACCAGGGCGCGTTTACGGGTGCGATCCGTTCAAAGCCTGGCAAGTTCGAACTGGCGAACAAAGGAACGATCTTCCTCGATGAAATCGCAGAGATGAGCCCGCATCTCCAGGCGAAGCTCCTGCATGTCCTGCAGGACGGTCAATACTCCCGGCTGGGAGCTCGCTCGGTGGTGAACGTGGATGTGCGCGTCCTGGCGGCAACAAATATGGACGTGAAGGAAGGCATGCGTACGGGCCGGTTTCGGGAAGATCTCTACTATCGACTCAACGTGCTTTCGATCCACATCCCGCCGCTGCGTGAGCGGACCACGGAAATCCCACTCTTGTTTCGTCATTTTCTGGTCAAATACAGCGAGAAATACCAGAAGGTTGCGCCGGATCCATCCAAACACTTGCTCGAAGCGGCCCTGCGCTATGCGTGGCCGGGCAACTTGCGGGAGCTCGAGAATTTCGTGAAGCGCTACGTGATTCTCGAAGACGACGAAGGCAGCTTCCGAGAACTCCTGGAGATGACGGGCCAGCAACAACGCACTGCTCCGCGCGAAGAAGCTCCCGCGCCGAAGGAGCAGGGGCTGAAAGCCCTGGTGCGCGGCTTAAAAGATGAAGCCGAGATGGAAGCGATCGCGGATGCCTTGGAGAAAACGAATTGGTGCCGGAAGGATGCCGCGCGCATGTTGGAAATCAGCTACAAGGCGTTGCTGTACAAGATGCGCCAATTTAACCTCGATTCCGGGCGCGGTTCGCGGTCTGCATCGGCAAAATCGATCGTGCCGAAGGAAGTCGCGGCCAAAGAAATCGACAAGCACGACTCTCCCGCCGCCCCTGCTGTTCGTGGTTCTTAAATGTTCAGTGGCGCGGATTCCTCGAAGTAAGAGGCGTTCGTTCTGTGCCCGTTGCAAAGAGTTGCATATCTAGGGCAAATCCAAGAAATTCCACTACCCATCCAACCTCAGTTGTTCTAGTATTCCGGTCCGAAGCCGGAATCGCGTGAAGCTGGATAGCCAGTTCCATTACGGAATCGCCAGTTGCTCATCGATGTTTCCAAAGGGGTTGTCCGGCACGGTGGCCTTCCTTGCGGAAGCGTATTGTGTCAATATGGCAACACACGAGGCGAAGCTAAATGGCGCGTAACCTTTGGAATAGGGATTGCTGATTCTTTCCTGGTGCATACTGTGAACTTCAATTTTGCCTTCGAGGAGTAAGGATGACGGAACGTCGCATGGCTCGCCGGTACGACCTCTCCTTGCCAGTAAGCGTCCGCTTGCCAATCAGCCGAGAACTGGGGTCGCACAACGGGCGAACCCGGGATATCTCAACGCGCGGTGTTTACTTCATCATGGAAAAGAATCTTGCTCCTGGCATGGAGCTGGACTTCACTCTCACGCTCCCCGCGGAAATCACCCGAGGGACGGAAGTCTTCGTGCGCGCGCATGGACGAGTCGTTCGTGTGGATCAGAGACGCGACGATGATAACCAAAACATTGGAGTCGCGGCGGTCATTGAGCGATACGATATCATCCGCGGCGAAGCATCCCGGGTCTAAGTCTCCGGAACCTTCCAAACTCATCTCTAACTTTGGCGCATGAGGATGCGCCCGCCGCTCTTACCTTCACTTGCTTGAAGAGAACGCCTTTAGGGTCTTGTAAGTCTTCATAACAAGCAGCGGCACTCATCCCACGCTAATTTCTCATATCGAACACGCTTGGAAACTGGCTTTTGCGTTGTGGGTGGGAGTGGCTCGTATAGGGGGTTGTGGAAAGGTGTAGAACGTGCTCAGGGAAAGGCTATTCCCGAAAATGATAACAGTTTTCTAGTTTGCCCTTGTAGACCGAGAAGAGTTTGCGTCTGCCCATAGACCTTCTCAGCATCAAGGATAACGCATAATGCCTGTAGAATGAGCTGCTTATGGGATATTGGTTGGCGCCAAGCCTCTTTGGCGTGAGAGATGCTTTATGAAACTGTGAATAGGTTGGAGTTGCGAACTCCCAGCTTTCAAAATTAAACCGAAAATGGCCTCTGCTACGGAATTAAAACCTGAGCCGCCGATACAACCGACCAATCTACCACCGGACCATATTTACTTTGGTCCATCGATGGCAATGCAGGCGGTGCGGCAGCGCGTGGAGTGCGCCGCGAGTCTGAACGTTCCCGTCCTCATTCTCGGGGAAAGCGGCACCGGAAAAGAGGTTCTGGCGCATTTTGTCCACAACCGCTCGCCTTGGAGCGAAGGCCCGTTTGTCAAAGTAAACTGTCCGGCGATCCCAGGGACGCTGCTTGAGAGTGAGCTGTTCGGGTTTGAAAAAGGCGCATTCACGGGGGCTCACGCGGCCAAGCCCGGCCGCATGGAATTGGCGCACGGCGGCACGCTTTTCATGGATGAAATTGCTGAGCTTGACGCCAGCCTGCAGGCGAAGCTGCTGCACGTCCTTCAGGATGGCCATTTCACGCGCATCGGGGACCATGAAGAGAAGCGCATGGACGCGCGCATCATCTGTGCAACCAACCGCGTGCTCCAGAAGGACATCGAAACAGGAAGTTTTCGTTCGGATCTTTTCTATCGCATCAACGTCATCGGCGTAACCCTGCCGCCCCTGCGCGAGCGCCGTGACGACATTCCTTACGTTGCTGAGTACCTGCGCCAGATGTTCAACCGGCGATTCCAACGCAACGCCCCGCACCTATCCAAAGAGACGATCCACCTGTTGCAACAGAGGGATTGGCCCGGCAACGTGCGCGAACTGGAAAACTGCATGGCGCGATACGTGGTCCTTGGATCGGAAGATGCGTTTTATTGCGAGCGCCCCGAAAAGAAAGCCTTCAATTTCACTTATGAAACGTCGGCGGACGGGAATATTCCGCTCAAACGAATCGCCCAGCAGGTAACTCGGCGCATGGAGCACGACGTTATTCTCAAGGTACTTCAGGCGAATCATTGGAACCGGCGCAAAGCGGCTGAAGTATTGAAAATCAGCTATCGAGCGCTGCTCTATAAGGTTCATCAGGCGGGACTCCCGGCGAAGCGTCCTCGGAGGAAGATCGAGCCGGAAGATGTATTACCCGCTGAAGCTCAAGCCGATTGATCTGCCCCCTGTCTGTGGTGGGAGGCTCCAGTCCTGCCACGCCTAGGTTCAATCCTGGGAGGACGATGGCGCCCTGCTAAGGCGCCTCCAACCTGCGCCGTACCCGTATCTGGTAGGTAATCACTCCATTCCATTCAGCTTGCCCGTCCCCATCGGTTCCGCTAGCCTATAGCACAATGGCAAAAGCGCCCGATAAGTCTGCCCTCAAGGTCTGCCTTCTTTCGCCCCATCCGTTGGTTTTGGATGAGTTCCGTCGTCTGCTGGAGAATTCTGGCTTTCAAATCTCATTCAAGCAGCTTGATTCCATGTTGGCCCCGGACCTGCGCAACTTGGATATTCCACGAGCCTCCGTTTATGTGGTAGACGCCCATGCTGCCCGTCAAGCTACGGGAGCGCTCCTCACGAACATCTTGGATCGGTTTGAAAATGCTCGTTTATTGGTGGTCGGTGACACTCTGAACGAGGCCGATAGCCATAGCCTGCTGCGGCAGGGAGTAAAGGGGATACTGAACTATAACGAGACGCGGGAGCAGCTTCCCCGTGCGCTTCCTCTCGTGGCGGCCGGCGGCTTCTGGGTGCCGCGCACCGTCCTTTCCCGTTTCGTGGACTCCATCCTGAGCAGTACGCAGGGTCGGCGGCTGCGCGGGAATGCTCCGAGCGAGCTCAGCCGGAGAGAACAGGAAGTGCTCAACAGCCTTCTCGAAAACCTGGCGAATAAAGAAGTGGCGGAGCGTCTGCACATATCCGAACGCACGGTGAAATTCCACGTGTCGAATCTACTCGCCAAGTTCGGAGTGCGCCGCCGAGCCGATCTGATTCTCCTCTGTTATCAGCGTCGCAACGCCGAGTTGTGATCCGCTCTTTTATATACAGATGTTCCGTAACTTTGTGAAATCGGTTCTAATCCAGGACCAGTCGCGATTCGCTGCTATAATCTCCTCTCGGTTTCCGCGGAACCATTTCCACGCCTATGGCAACGTTCTTCATTGAGAATTTCGGCTGCCGCGCCACGGAGGCGGACGCCGCCGCGCTTCGTTGTGAATTGTCGGCCAAGGGTCTCACGCAGGTCGGCCAGCACACTGCCGCTGATTTCGTGGTGCTGAACACCTGCACGGTGACAGCGGCAGCGGATTCCCAGGCTCGGGAGGCCGTACGAAAAATCCACCGGGCAAATCCCAGGGCGCGTATCGTGGTTACCGGTTGTTACGCGCAGCGCGCGCCGCACGAGATCGCGGCGATAGGCGGCGTAGCATGGGTGATCGGAAATTCGCATCAGCCGGAGATTCCCGAGATCATCCGGCGTCTGGCGGCGAGCACCGATGGTTCACCGTCCCGCTCGCGAACCGCCGATTTCGTGCCGCTGGCGGCGCTTGCGGACGATTTGATGTCGCTCGCGCAAGGACCGGCGAAAATTCTGACCGGTGATATTCTCGCGCAGGCAAGCGTGCAGGTCGCTTCCGTGACGATGGCGGACGCGGATCGTACCCGGCCCATTCTGAAGATTCAGGACGGATGCAACAATCGTTGTGCGTACTGCGTGATTCCCTCCGTGCGGGGACGCAGCCGCAGTTTGCATCCGGATAAAGTGGTCCAAGAAGTCCGCAGTCTGGTCGCTGCGGGAGCAAAAGAAGTCGTGCTGAGCGGCATTAATCTGGGCAGCTACGGCCGGGATCTTGACTCTCGTGTGGAACTCGGACGGGTGGTCCGAAGAATTCTCGATGAGACGGAACTCGACCGGCTGCGTTTCAGTTCCATCGAGCCGCACGACGTCGACGAGGAATTTGTCGCGCTGGTGGCCTCATCCGATCGCCTGGCGCGGCACTTCCATGTTCCGCTCCAATCGGGTTCGGATCGCATTCTGCGGGCCATGCATCGCTGGTATCGGACGGAGTTTTACGTGGAGCGCATGAAGCTGATTCGACGGTTGCTGCCGGACGCTGCCATTGGCGCCGACGTGATCGTTGGTTTTCCGGGCGAGACGGACGACGAGTTTCAGGCCACAGCCGCGTTTATCGAGCGCTTGCCTTGCACTTACCTGCACATCTTTTCTTTTTCGGCGCGTCCTGGGACCGAAGCCGCAAATCTCGCTGATCTCGTGCCAGCGGCAATCATCCGCGAGCGGGCGCGCGTGCTGCGATTCGTGGGAGCCAACAAAGCGGCGGCATTTCGAGCGTCCCAGGCAGGGCGCGTTTTGCGAGCTCTGACACTCTCTCGCGGCGGCGAGGATTGGACCGAGGCGCTGACTGGAAATTATCTCAAGGTGCGGATAGCGGGACGACACCCGGCCAATGAATGGCACGAAGCAGTTGTCGAAGGCGAAGCTCGTCAGACGAGTCTGTGTTCAGCAGGTTCAGCTTTCGAAAATCACCTGCGCGAGAGCCAGATTGCCGCTGTGGGTGATCGTCAACGAGATGTTCTTCACTCCAAGTCGGTCGGCGAGCTGGCCTGCCACGCCTTCGAGATTTAATGCTGGCTTTCCACCAGGCGCGTTGGCCACTTCGATGTCGCGCCAGCGGACGCCATGGCTCCAGCCGGTGCCCAGAGCCTTCATGGCCGCCTCTTTTGCCGCAAATCGCGCGGCGTAGCGTTCGAATTTATTCTTGTGGCTTTCGCAATACGAGACTTCGCGGCGCGTATAGACCCGCTCCAAAAACGCCGCCCCGTGGCGCGCAATAGCCGCGCCGATTCGGTCGATCTCTGCAACATCCATCCCCAGTCCGACAATCACTGCATGCGGCCTTTCCGTGGCGCTTGCGCGAACCAGTTCGAATCTGAAATCGGACGTGCGCTGCGCCCGCGCGCGATTATACCTATAATTGAGATAGCGCTGTGTAATCTGGCGCAAGGGGATTCAACGATCCGATGGCGATAATCGTCACCAAGAAACGGGCGGCCTTGGGAAAGGGTGGAGCAAAAAGGCGTCCATCGGTGTCATCGTGTCCGTGGACCTTCCGCCAGTCCGACGGCCTGCAAATATTGGAAGCTCCCGCACTGGCCCGGTTGCAATGGCTTGCGCATGGCTTCAGCACGCGTCCCGGCGGTGGTAGTGAGCTTGCAACATTGCTGGAAGGGCGGAGCAAAAGAGAAAAAATCCTAAACCTGGGTTTCACCGATTGGGACTCGCGAACGCGCGTCCTGGAGAATCGCAAGAAATTCTTCCGCGCACTGGATTCGGATCGAATGCGCGTCGTGACTCTCCGGCAGATTCACTCGGATATTGTGCATCCAATCCGCAATGGAACGAATGTAAGCCAGCAGGCGGGGCGCAAAACGGCTCCGCAGGCGGCGGATGCGGCGATCACGTGCGAACGCGGAGTGCTGCTCGTTGTGCAAACGGCGGACTGCATTCCCATTCTTCTCGCTGACAGCAGGAATCGGGCCGTTGCCGCAATACATTCTGGATGGCGGGGCACCCTTCGCCGCATTGCCGAAAAGACCCTGGGGCGAATGCGCATGGAATTCGGCACGCGGCCGGAAGATGTGATCGCGGCGATTGGGCCTGGCATCGGCCGGTGCTGCTACGAAGTGGGACCGGAGATAGCCAAGGAATTTTACGCCCAGTTTCCCCGGGCGCACGACTGGTTCGAGGGGCCCTTCGACTCGCTGGCCGCGGGAGACAACGATCCCAACTGGCTCCCGTGGCTCACCATGATGCCTCCCGGACATCGTCTTCCTGCCCCAAAGGTCCATCTCGACCTCATCGCCGCCAACCGTGCGATCCTTGCAGGCGCGGGTTTAGTACCCGAAAAGATATTCTCCTCGGGCTTCTGCACCGCCTGTCGCACCGATCTATTTTTCAGCTATCGTCGCGAGCGCGCCACAGGGCGCCTCATGGCTGCGATTGGTATTCGCTGACGAAGAAAGATGGTTCTGGATTGGCTTCCCCAAAATTACACGGGCGAGGGAGACGCGGTGGATTCCAGCAAAGCAAGCTGGCCGCACGCGGCCATTACATCCTGCCCGCGCGAATAACGCACGAAAGTCGGCATGCCTTTTTCCGTCAGGATTTTCCGGAATTCCTCGACGCGTGCCGGATCGGGCCGTTCGTACGGCAGGTTGCCGGGATTCCATGGAATTAGATTGATCTTGACGCGCAAGTGGGAAAGCAATTTCACGACGCGCCGGGCATCTTCTGGCGAGTCGTTGAATCCGCCGAGCACGACGTACTCGAACGTCAAATGCTCCCAGGACCGCAGCGGATATCGCTTACAGGACTCAAGGAGCTGTTCGATTGGATACTTGCGATTGATGGGCATGATCTGTTCGCGCTGCTCGTTGGAGGAGGCATTCAAGGAAATCGCGAGCTTCGGCCGGACATTTTCCGTCGCGAGCCGCTCGATTCCGGGCACGATGCCGCTGGTGGAAAGGGTAACGTGCTTGGGTGAGAGCGCCATGCCGTTAGAATCGAGCAGAATGCGTAGCGCAGCGTGTACTGCGTCATAATTCAGAAGCGGCTCGCCCTGTCCCATGAGGACGATATTCGTCTGCGGCTTGAGGCTGGACCGGTTGTCTTCGAGAGCTACCAGTACCTCTCCGAGGATTTCGCCGGTGGAAAGGTTGCGAATCAGGCCGAGCGTGGCCGTCAAACAGAAGTGGCAATTCACGGCGCAGCCCGCCTGCGTGGAGATACAGATCGTCTGCCGATTTTCTTCGGGCATGAAAACCGTTTCGATTGTCGCGGCGTCTTCCTTGCGCGCTGCACTAGCGACGTCTGGGAGAGGAAGCGCGAGAACGTAGCGCACCGCTTCATCGGAGGAGCGGTGACGGCGCAGAATGCGGGGCAGTGCGATCGCGGCGTCGCGCGCCAGCCGCTGGCGGAGGCTGGCGGGCAAGTTCGTCATTTCCGCGAAATCGAGACGTTGCTCGGCATACAGCGCGTGATGGAGCTGCGCGCCGCGATAGGCGGGTTCGCCAATCGACTGCATGTATGCGCGCAGTTCTTCGGTGTCCTTGCCGAGCAGGTTGATCTTCGAGGCGGGAGCTTGCGGAGGCATATCGAAGTCATGATAGCACGCGCGCTCGGGGTGCCTGCTCCCGCTCCCTCCGTGATCGCGGCATTGAACAGTAAATGGCAAGTCGTTGAGTTGGAATGACATTTCCTCTCGCGGCATGCCAAAATGAATAGAACATGTCCAAGACAATCTCCGCGGTGCACAAGGAAATTTTGCCAAATGGGCTCGTGGTACTTACCGAGCCGATGGAATATTTCCATTCCGTCTCGGTGGGAATCTGGGTACGGTCTGGATCGCGAGGCGAGCCGCCTGAACTGAACGGCATTTCGCATTTCATCGAACATATGGTGTTCAAGGGCACCTTGCGCCGTACTGCGGAAGACATAGCGCGGGAAGTGGACCGCGTCGGCGGGATGCTGGACGCATTCACGGCGAAGGAGATGGTTTGCTTCAACACGCGGGTCCTTGACGAGCATCTACCCAAGACCTTCGACGTTCTGGCCGACTTGGTCCTAGAGCCGAAATTTGCCGGCGAGGATATTGAGCGCGAGAAATCGGTGGTGATCGAGGAAATTCGGATGACGCAGGATAACCCCGAAGACTTGGTCCACGAATTGTTTACTCAGAATTTCTGGAGCCCGCACGCGCTGGGGAAGCCGATCCTGGGCACTCCGGAAACTGTGTCTTCGTTCACGCGAGAGACGCTGCGCGCATGGTTTCAAGAATGCTACGCGCCGAATAACCTCGTGGTTACGGCCGCGGGCCATCTGACGCACGCGCAGATGATGGACTTGGTTTCCTCGAGATTTTCCAAGCTGGCGCCCGCGCGGGAGCACGCCTCGGAAACCGCACCTCAGCCGGTCTCGCACATCACGCTGCGAACGAAAAACGAACTCGAGCAAGTGCATATCTGCATCGGTGTTCCCGCCCTCCCGCTGACGGACCGCCGGCGGTTTGTGGTGTCCGTGCTCAACAATGTTCTGGGGGGTGGAATGTCGTCGCGGCTGTTTCAGAACATTCGGGAGCGTTTGGGGCTGGCGTACGCGATCTTCAGCGAGATGAACTCCTATCGTGATGCCGGCATGCTTTCGGTGTATGCGGGCACCTCGCTGGAAACCGCCGAGCAACTGGTTCGCTGCGTGCTAGAAGAATTCCGGCGGCTGAAGGACGACCCGCTCGATGAGGAGGAATTGCAGCGCGCCAAGGATCACCTGAAAGGGGCAACGCTGCTGTCGCTTGAAGGAACCGGCTCGCGGATGAACAGCTTGGCGCGTTATCACCTGTACTTCAACCGGCACTTTACCCCGGAGGAGTTGATTGCGATGCTGGAGAGCGTTACGGTCGAGGAAGTCCAGCAAGTCGCGCACGATTTGTTCCAACCCGGGCGCTTGGCCGCATCTGTGGTGGGCGCCCTCAATGGGTTCAAGCTCACCCCCGAACAGCTTCGCTTCTAAACCCGCTTCATTCCGCGATTGACGCGAAGGCGCGAGTTTGCCATGATCCTCGCGTGCCGGTGCAACGAGCGAATGCGGCAGCGGCACGCTGAGGGAAAACGCATCTCGTTCCGGATCTCCATTTTAGCTTCCGGCAGCACGGGCAACTGCACGTTGCTTGAGACTGAGCGCACAACCCTCTTGATCGACGCGGGCCTGGGCCGCAAAGAGATGCTGCGGCGCTTTGAATCGCTGGGCCGCGAGAAGCCGGAGCGCGTGGACGCGATCCTGGTCACCCACGAGCACTCCGATCATTCGAACGCCCTCGCACAATTGGCCCGCCTTTGGCATTGCCCCGCATATCTGACCGAGCCCACGCACCGCGAAATCCTGAAAGCATGCCCCGACGGACCCATAAAAAAAATGGAGCGTGTCGAACATATTCGGGCGGGTGAGCGGTTCGAGATCGGCGACATTGAAATCAATCCGTTTGCGATTCCACACGACGCCGCCGACCCGGTTGGCTATGCCTTCCGCGCAAACGGCACGAAAGTCGCCATCGTCACCGATCTGGGCTATCTGCCCGAGCTCGTGAAGCACTATTTGCGCGAAGCCGATTTCCTGATTCTCGAATCGAATCACGACCTCGACATGCTCAAGGTGGGGCCCTACCCGTGGTACATCAAGCAGCGCGTGATGAGCCGCACGGGGCACCTTTCGAATGCGATCGTGAGTGAATTTCTTGCCGATTCGGATGTGTTCGACGGGCGCGCCCGCCATTTGGTGCTCGCCCATCTCTCCGAGCAGAACAATACCCCCGATGTCGCGCGGATTTCCGCCGAGGAAGCGCTGGGCCGGCGCCCCGAGGAATTCGCTTTTCGCGGCACCCTGCACGTCGCCTCGCAACAAGTCCCTTTGGGCCCCTTCGACATTTAGCGCCTCGCGGCGCTTCGCGGCTAAAAAAAGCAGCCGGATTCGGGTATCATGAGCGTGGCATTTCCCTGCCGTAGTGGAGAATTCAGGGGCCTCTTCAGCGTACCAACTGCAGGTGTGCGACGATGCACACTGCGGTTCGCGGCGAGCGCGAGGCCAAAGGAGCCTGGGATTGATCGCACGTTATACCCGCGCGGAGATGGGGCGCGTCTGGAATGAGGAAAACAAGTTCCAGAAGTGGCTGGAAGTGGAATTGGCCGCGACGGAGACACTCGCCGAAGCCGGTATTGTGCCGCGGGGAGCCGCTGCGAAACTGCGCGAGCGGGCGCGGGCAGACGTGGCGCGCATCAACGAAATCGAAGCCCGCGTGCGGCACGACGTAATTGCGTTCACGATCGCTGTGCAGGAATCGGTCGGCGACCCCGAAGCCGCGCGCTGGCTGCACTACGGCCTCACTTCAAACGATGTAGTGGATACGGCGCAGGCGCTGCAAATCCGCGACGCTTCCCGGCTGATCGAGCAAGGGCTCGAGAAACTTGGTGACGTGCTCGAACGGCGGGCCTGGGAGTTCAAAGACACCCCGGAGATCGGGCGCACGCATGGGATCCATGCCGAGCCGATCACCTTCGGGCTGAAAATCGCGAACTGGTATGCGGAAAACCGCCGCGATGCGGCCCGGTTCGGAATTGCGGCCCAGCAGATGGCCGTGGGGAAAATTTCCGGCGCCGTGGGTACGTGCACTCACCTTGGTCCCGAAATCGAACAGAAAATTTGCCAGCGGCTTGGGCTGGAGACTGCGCCCATCACGTCGCAGGTGATCGAGCGCGACCGTCACGCCCAATATCTGGGAACGTTGGCGATCGTGGCGGCGTCGCTTGAACGCGTGGCGCAGGAAATTCGCCATCTTCAGCGCACCGAGGTGCGCGAAGCGGAGGAGCCCTTCGGCGGCGAGCAGCGTGGCAGTTCGGCCATGCCGCATAAGCGCAATCCGGTCTCGAGCGAGCAGATCTGCGGGTTGGCGCGGGTTGTGCGGTCCAATTCGCTGGCGGCATTCGAGAACATCGCGCTGTGGCACGAGCGCGACATTTCGCACAGCTCGGTCGAGCGCGTGATCCTGCCCGACTCGGCGATTCTGACGGATTACATGCTGCACCGCACCACCGAAATCGTCGCGAACATGAAGGTCTTTCCCGAGCGCATGCTGCGCAACCTCAGTGCCACGCGCGGCCTGGTTTTCTCCGGCCAGCTCTTGCAGGATCTGGTCGAGCATGGCGCGCCGCGCGAAGACGCTTACAAATGGGTGCAAGGGCACGCCATGGCCGCGTGGGAATCGGAAACCAGTTTTCAGGATCGCATCGCGGCAGACGCCAATATCCGCAAGTTCCTTGATGAAAAGGCCCTTGCGCACACATTCGATTTACGCCGGCAATTGCGCTCCGTGGACGCCATCTTCCAGCGTGTTTTCGGCGTGAAGTCTACCGCTGCGCGGTAGTGGCGCGCGCTTGTTAAGCTAGCTGCGGCTCTTGCGCGCAGACGCGCATGTACAAACCTGCGTCAGGATGTTGCGTCACATGTGAGAAGTTGCGCCCCGGCGAAACGTACCAGAATTACGATAAGGCGGAGTTTATGTGGCGGTCAGTGCAATCTGTCTTTCAAGTGCGGAATTTGGGACATCGCCACCGCGTCGCCTCCGCAAGCCGGATTTCTCCGGGGGGATGCAGATGGAAGGTAGTTTCCTTGCCCGTTTGGTTTCCCGATTCTCGCATCCCCTTTTTCTCTGAGCGGAAGTGTCATCTCCAGGGATAATTTTCCGAGGGTGCCGTACCTGTGTTGCCACTACTGCAATCTACGTTAAAAAAGCATCGGGGCAACGCTCCCGATAGCGGTTACATTTTTGCAGGCGAGAAACGGGTGCTCCGCTCAACCTCCACAACCTGGCCCGTCGAAATATTGTGCCCGCGTTCAAGAAGCATCCTAAGCTCAAATTGCAGTGGCATGGCTGGCATTCCTTTCGTCGCGGCCTGCGAGCAACCTGTACTCGCTCGGTGTCCAGCCGAGGTTAATCGCCGCAATTCTTCGCCATTCGGATATCGGAACTACGCTACAATTCTACGGTGTCGCGTATGAGTTATGACACTGACTTGTAGGGTGCCGCACGATGGACACGGCAGAAGAGTCTCGGGAAGCGCTGCGACAGATTGAGAGTGCTTTTCAGTTTTGTAAAGGTGCGGGCTCCTAGCTCAACTGGTTAGAGCAGGCGGCTCATAATCGTCTGGTTCCCGGTTCAAGTCCGGGGGAGCCCACCACTTAAATTCTCCGGTCCCGTACTGAATACCTTCCTGTGCCTAAAACATCAAGTCGGTACTATGTACGGGAAGTGACGCTAGCCGACACTGGCGAAATGGCCGCCACAAAAGAATGGACCCATTGCCAAAAAAGTTCTAAGTACCGATGAAGCATCGTAACTTTGGAACCGCATGATGTGAACACCGGATATCAACACCGCCATACACTTTGGGAGTTCTTACGGACGCGGCGGTGGTGCTCTGTGCGGTGAAATTCCGATTCCCGACTTCCTGGAAAAACTCGCAGTCAGAATTCGTGAATTCGATGCTGTACAGATGATGGTCAACTACATTGAATGCCGCCGATATCTACTCGACGCTCCGATCCGTCCGTACCGGGACAATCCCGGAATGATTATTTCAATGTTGACGGTAGGCCAGGAAAAGGCTACTCAACAGTGCCGGTCGTCACGAAAACTCTAAAAGCTATTGGGCTCTGTTGACATCCTTAAGAAGGGTTTGTGATGCCGCGGGCGGTACAGATTGAAACTCAGTCCGAGGAGCAGAGCTTGACGCTTCTGTGTGCGCAGCGAACGACCGGGCGCGCGGGCCGAATGGAGTGAATACACGATGTACGAAGCAACCTGTAAAGAGCTGCTTTTATCAATTTAACGCATGGCGTGACTGATTTCATGCTGGCTCTCGGCTAGGTGCGGTTTGGTTATTCTCATGCGAAACCGGACCTCCTTCAGCGGTGATGTTTTTTTACAAGATCGAACTGGCCCTGAGCTATTGCACAACGCTGCGTGTTCGGCGCAGTCCCGTGGTAAGGGAAGACTGAAAGCTTTCGCACTTGCCTGAACGTAACGAATCTCGACACGTGGTACCGCGAACGACAGCACAGTTGCGGGCAGGATCCCTCCCCGTCTAACGCCGGGAACGGTTCAACGATCCAGGTAAGCAAATCCCGCTAATCAACTTCTCTTAAATTTGAACGCGACCTCGAGCTCAATTTTGTCGCCCACGCTCAGCACGCGCGCAAGTGAAGGCTTGGTCAGGCCAAACGTCGCGAATGTGAAATTCGTGGTTGCCCGGCCTGCGACAGTTCCGTCCTTGGCAAACGTGACGATGCCTGTCCATGTCACTGGCCTTGTAGTTCCGTGGATCGTCATATCGCCAACCAGTGTTACGCCTGCTTGGCCATGCATTGGAAGGGGGGACGGCAAACCCTGTATGCTCTTGGGGACGAATTCAACCATCGGAAATTTATCGGTTTCAAGCGTGCGCTTTTGGAGATAGCCATCACGCATTTCCTGGTCGCTTTTCAATGTTCGCAGATCGATGGTCAGCTTTGATTGTGCGCTGTTGACCGACCCATCAGGCGCGAGCACAATTGTTCCCATCACCGATGAGGTTGTCCCAACGGCCTCATTTGGAAAGTTGATGCCTGCGAGCTGCTCTTGCACCCTGTAAGACGCGGTTGTTCCATCGGCCACGTCCAGGCGCGCACCGGGGCTCGCAGCCGAGGCTGACAGTGCCGAAGCCTGAGCCACTATCGACGGCGCGCCACCGGCTAAGAGTGTCCCCGCTAGAGCCAATCCAATCAAAAATGGGAGCTTCGTTGCTCGTTTCGTCACGTTCCGCTTGCCGTTCATCTTTCCCTCCGCCGTTCGATTTGATCTCTTGCGCAACAGATGCCGCAGATCATGCTCAGCTCAAGCACTCGGATCTTGTATGCCGCTCAGGTACTCCCAGCCGTTCGCCCATCGGCTGATAGTCGTGGGTCACTAAGATGTCAGTCACAACGGGATATCGGCTTTCGTCGAGTCTAGAGCTTAGCAAACCACATCCGGCTTCACCCACATTTTCATTCTTATTAATATGAAAGAACGTTTGATTTCGTAAACCGGCGAATGAACTCCGCCATGACTGGCAGTTGACGTGTCGCAATCAATCCATGAAGTGGCTCGCCAATTGTCACCAAGTCACGACGGATTTGGGCCGCGCCGCCTAACCGCTGTAACCAGCAGAATCACACCTACGCCCACTGCAATACCCCCGTACACCGCCCAACGAATTTGTCCGGTCATGAAACTGCCGGGCAATACATTAATACCCTGCAGAAACCAGATGCCTCCCAACAGCACCAACAACACGCCTAAGACGCTCAATGCAGCTCTCATAGGTCCTCCAGCAGCCTGCCTCATAGTGCTTTCCTGCTGTTGCCTCAATGGATTTCAATAGCTTAAGCTTCTGGCACAGCGAGAGCCTGTGCTTCGAGCGCAGCGACAATCGAACCCGCGAAAAGGATCGAGCCGACGCCGCTAGAGCTGGCGCGGAAACGATTGCCGCATCTCGACGCGCACGCGATGGATGCGCCAGGTTTTCTTCCCCGCTTGGCCGGAATCACGTTTTGCGCGCCAAGTCGATCCCGGATGTAGTGTGCTGTCCCGTATATACGCTCACATAGTCGTTTGATTTTTGCGAGGATCGAATCTGCTGTAGCGGTCCAGGCGAAGGGCTGAGCCTGTCACGTGGCTGGTTTACAGTTGCCGCGCAATCTCCAGGTCTTTTCCCAGAAGCACTCAACAAAATAATCATGGCTCGACGTTCAGCCCTGCCGGAAGAGAGCGCAAGTTGCAATTGCAATGAAGACGCCTTCCCTGTTCTTTAAGCAGGGCGCAGAATCATGAAACGGCGGCGTGGCCTAGCGTCCGATGATTTGCCATGTCCGATCGAAATAGAAGTCTCCCAGCACCACTTTTCCAGGGTCCACGCGTAAAGTGGCGCAGCGCTGGCGTTTGTCGATAACGTATTCATTGGATTCGAGAGACATCCACGCGATACAGTCCCGGCTGGAAGGGCAGAACAGGACAGTAGAACTCGACCGTTCCCAATCCGGGATGAAGCGTAATGTGCGAATCCGTAGCAGTCGCCAGCTCGGAACACAAATATCCACTTGGCCAGTATATGGAAATCTTGAACTCAACATTTGCGAGAACCTTCGACGCATGGTAATCCGGGCGGGCAATCATGGGATATCCCGTGCGGACGGTTTCATTCGAATCGCCGGGAATAAATGAGATTCGCCGGCATTCAGCCAGCCTCTCGGTAGGAGCTTCTAAAGTATCCGAAAGTTCTTGATTGGCAAACCCCATCGTCAAGTATTCATCGATGATCTTTCGAGGACTGCCACTCATAACCAGCTTTCCGTTCTCCACCA
This sequence comes from Candidatus Acidiferrales bacterium, assembly GCA_035534055.1. GTDB lineage: Bacteria > Acidobacteriota > Terriglobia > Acidiferrales > UBA7541 > Palsa-295. The sequence goes on from DATLST010000050.1 coordinate 37,249, forward strand.
GTAGTGCGCGATCGCACAATCTGGTAAGAGCCGCGAGATCGTGAGTGATAAAAACAATCGTGTGCCCGGCTTCGCGCAGTTCGTCGATTCGGTTCAAACATTTTTCCTGGAACGTGGCGTCTCCGACCGCGAGCATCTCGTCTAGCAAGAGGATGTCGGGATCGAGGTGGGCCGCGATGGAGAAACCTAACCGGAGATACATCCCCGATGAATACTTTTTCACGGGGAAATCGATATGATCCCGAACGCCGGCGAAATCGATGATGCTCTCGACCTCGGCGGCTATCTCCGAATGTCTCATGCCGAGAATCGACCCGTTGAGGTAAATATTCTCACGGCCCGTAAGTTCGCATTATAAGACGCCTCATCGCGTGCGGTGCGAACCGTGCTGGTCTCGCAGTTCGGAATTGACGCGGGCCGCCTGACCTCGAATGGATTCGGCGCGGACAAACCCATCGGCTCGAACGATACGCCGGATGGCCGTGCGCAGAACCGCCGCGTCGAGTTCGTCAAACAATAGCCGGCGCAGCCTTCACAGGCCAGGCATGCGCGGGATGTCTCGCTTGCATGGTGGAAGACAATTCTCAAGAGAGGGGAGATGAAGTCCCTGCGTATTGCAGCAGGAACTGAGAATAGCTCGCCAATACCCGGTAATGCCGCGGACGATTTCGCCGCGCCCAGCCGCGATCGTGTGGGAGCTTTCGACGTGGTCGACCGCGTGGCTTGGGCGTTTCGTCGTTGCCTGCAGTCGCCGTTGCCGCAACCACGGCAGGTGCCTGAGAATGTCCGCGATCAGATCGGAACGATTCCACTTTCCATTCCGGCGATTGAAGGCGTCAGCAGAGCCATCGGCAATCCGAGCGCCTTCATGTCGTGTTTTCCTTTACAGCCAAGCTATTCGTCGAGAACCTTCTCTACTTGACCGATTTTCTTCTGGACTTTCCCGCCTATTTTTTCGCCTTGGCCTTCGCCTTCCAATTTAGGATTGTTCGTCGCTTGTCCGACCTTCTGTTTAATTTTTCCCTTGGCCTCGTGGAACCTTCCTTTTGCTGCATCCTTAGTGCCTTGCTTCATGGGTGCTCTCCTTTCGGCATTACGAATCCGAGCCGCGTTCATATTTAATTGGGATCCGTTTTGTTTTTTATCTTTCGTGCGCCCTCTTCCGTTTTTTCCGCCGCTTTATTCGTTCCCTTTTTTACGGCGTGGCCCGTCTTTTTTGCTGCGTGCTTGGTTGCTCTTCCGGTGTCCTTCGTGGCTTCCTTCGTTTCGTGGCCGGCATTCTTTAGATCTTGCTTCGACGAATCCTGCGCCAGCAAGAATGACGGCGCCAGGAATGCTAAACACATGGCTAATATTAGGCCCCGGGATTTTCCCAATATCCGCATATCAGTCTCCTCTTGTGTGCTTTACCGTCGCTGAACAGGCTCCACGATATCCGGGCTCCTGAGAGAGAGCTATAACAAGTAACCGGTAAAATGTTCCGTTAGAACATGTATATCTGATGATCCCTGGGGACAATCAGCGGTGAATGCCGAAGAAGCCGATCATTCCAGTAAACTTGCTGCTAAGGCTTCCCCTTTTCCGCTAATCCCTATTTCTCGTCCCCAAGTGTTATTTCACCCCAAACACCCAAAATCGCGGTTTTGGATGGGAGACTACGGATTTAATCGCCAATTGAACTTATTGGTTCGAGGAACGATTTTTCTGGAGTGGGACACGGTATTTAAGGTGGGTTTCCCTGGTGTCGCCACAATCGGAGTTTTGCGCGGATTCAAGGTTGGGATGTGGGATGGAGGAATTGCGATCAATTTGCATCAAGTCCAGACAATTCTGCACGTTGGGATGGCCTGCTCGCAAGCGCAACTACCTGCGAGATATGGCTCTACGAGCAATTCAAGAGTGGACTCTAAACCCACTCTCCGGCGCGCATCACCGGCTCCGAATCGCCGGCCGCGCTGATACCATCCACGTCTATGCGATTCGATCCGATCATCCAGTCGACGTGAATCAGGCTGTTGTTTGCACCGCGCAACGCGAGTTGTTCCTGGGTGAGGCTATCGCCATCCTTCAGGCAGGTGCTGTAGGCCTGCCCCAGGGCAATGTGGCAAGCGGCGTTCTCGTCGAACAGGGTATTCATGAACAGCAATCCGCTCGACGCAATGGGCGACGAGTGCGGCACGAGAGCCACTTCGCCGAGCCGTCGCGCTCCTTCGTCTGTCTCGATCATCCGCTGCAACACTTGATTGCCCTGCGCGGCATGAGCCTCCACAATCCGCCCAGCTTCGAACCGCACGGAGATGTCTTCGATCATCGTTCCCTGATACGACAGCGGCTTGGTGCTCGTCACCAGCCCTTCCACGCGATCTTTGTGCGGCGTGGTGAACACTTCCTCGGTCGGAATATTGGGAATGCAGTACCGCCCATTTCGCGCCGTTGTACCTCCGCCCAGCCAGAGGTGGTCGTCGGCCAGACCGACGCGGAGATCGGTGCCGGCTCCCCGGAAGTGCAACCCCGAATAGCGCTTCTTGTTCAGCCTCTCGGCGCGGACGTGCAGATTTGCGTCGTGCTCTTTCCACGCGGCCACCGGATCGGATTGGTCCGCACGCGATGCGGCGAAGATGGCGTCCCAGAGCCGGGCCACCGCTTCATCCTGCGGCAGATCGGGAAATACCGCCGTTGCCCATGCGGGAGTGGCGCAAGCGACGATGGTCCAGTTGATCTCGTGGCGCACAATCAATTCCAGCGCCGGGCGATATGCTTTCGATATTGCGCGATTCACCCGGCTCACCTTTTCCGGGTCTTCCTGCGAGAGCAGGGAAGGATTGTTGCCGGTGATCGCCAGCCGCGCCGCGCCACTCCGGTATGCCTGAGCCATGCCTTCATAGAGCCACGATGCGGCGGTGTCGAAGCTGGCGTCGGGACCGTGGCGAAATCGAAGCAATGCCGATTCCTCGTCGGTAAACAATGTGGTGACAAGGGACGCGCCCGCCCCATAGGCATGCTCCGTGATGCGGCGCGCCAGCGATACCGTATCTAACGTGGCGGTCATCACCAGTTCTTGTCCAGGCGCGATTCCTAATCCGGCGTGGACCGCAACTTCGGCCAGGCGGTCAAGCTTCCGTTCGAATTCGGATGTCTGAGCAAACTGTCCTTTGGCAAACGCGGTAGTCTGAGTCATGGCGATCATTATCACGCGGGGCGCCGCGCCTTGACAATCCGTGAAACGACACGCCCGCCTGCGAGGGCACAAAGAAATTGCTTTTATCCGAAAGTTGTTCGAGATTGTATGCTCGTAATCCGCAAGGAATATTTGTGGAGGACAAACAGATGCGATTACTCAAATCTACTCCGGTTTTTATATTGGCGTTTATTTTTGCCATGACGATTACGGCTCAAACTACGGGAGCACAAGCCGGTGGCGCTCCCGAAGCCGGAGGCGGACAACGCGGGCCCGCTCCCCGGCCGTTGGTAATGTCAATCGCCGTTTTCGCGGATGGTTCCGACATCCCGGCGAAATATACCCAGGCCGGAGATCAGACGTCGCCCGCGATTACCTGGACCAATACTCCCGCGGGCACGGTGACCTTCCTTTTACATGTGCATGACATGGATGTCAGCCGCAACCACACTACGGAAGATCAGCTTCATTGGCTTGTCTGGAATATTCCTGGCAGCGCGACCGGCCTTCCGGAAGGTGTCCCAAAGGGGCAGCAATTGCAGAACGGCGCTTATCAAATCAGCGCGAGCGGCCAGGTTTATCGAGGTCCTGGCGCTCCCGCCAGCGGCCCTCGCCATCATTACGTTTTTGAGCTTTTCGCTTTGGACACGAAGATTGACGTCCAGCCTGGCGCCGATGCATTCGAAACTCGCACAAACGTAATGAAAGCGATCCAGGGACATATCCTCGGTAAGGCCGTATACATGGGACTTTTCCATCGCCCAGAATAAATGCGGCAGACCGCGCCAAGCTGATTCTGAACGTTGCCGAAGATCGAATCTGTCGCTTCTGCCAGTTCAGGTACTCAATCGATTTTGTGTATCCGGGTAATCGGGAAACTGACGGGTGACTCAAGGGCTTCTACTGGATCATCCCTCAATCCTTGGACGATTTCACCCGCCGTTGACTCACGGTTTTATCTTTCGTTTGCGACCACACTTGAGTTCATTGAGCCGGGAAACAACCTGTTTGGCCCTGTTTTGAACCCGGAAAATGGGCGGACTTGGTTTTGTGGAAGCCCACCTTTTTCGGAGTGAAGCCTGAAATTGTGCTGAACTTCCGCCACGCTTTCCTGTGACTTGGGAAAAAGCCGCTCTCCGCGAACATGCCGCTGGCACAGCGTTATTTTTTATTTTAGCGGCTCAGCGTTTTCCTGCTCCTCATTCTGATCGAGATTCCTCGAAACTTTGGCATGGCTCGTTACTCGCCATGTCATGGTGGTTTCGGGTTTTTGTTGCGCGGTATTTGAATCGCCGGCCCTCCTGGTCCCGAACTAGATGCCGAAACGATGTACGGTTGGCTCGTCTGCCTTTGTTCTGCGTCGAACCTGCTCATTTGAGCCAGGATTTCCGCAAGGCGAAACCCGCGGGGCTTTGTCTTGACCAGGATTTCTTCGCCCGCGATCAAGGCCCGCTAGGTGCGGTTGCTAATTACGTCCGACTTCTTCGACAGGTGGCTGAGAAGCACCAGCGCCGCTCGAAAAGGAGCGTTAGCCCTTGCAATCCGCGACCGCTGCAATCAAGATAAATTAAGTATCGTATTGAAAATAAACATGTTTGGCGGTTACGGAATTCGGGTTCTGTTTGGCAGAGCTTGTGCATTCATGCAGGTGTGGGTGCCATTAAATACACAGCTCGAAACGAACTCAAGTTCGGGCCTGCTGAGGAGAATCGCATGAAGATCGGAAAAGTAGCTCTGCAGTTGGCGGTGTGGACGCTTGCGATCCTATTTTCTGCTCCCATCTTTGCGCAGTCTCCCCCGCCTCCGCCGTCGTACGCGCCGGCACAACTCGACCAGCTGGTTGCTCGCATTGCGCTCTATCCCGACCCGTTGCTGGCGCAGGTTCTTGCGGGTGCGACGTATCCCGATCAAATTCCCGACGCGGCGCGTTGGGCAGATGAGCACCATTATCTTACCGCATCGACAATGCCCCTTGGCGCCGCACATGGGGCAACCGGTCCACGTACGCTCATCCGTATCCCGGCGTGCGGCATTTCTCACCCGCGCAGCGGGTTCCCGAGCGGCACGAGTTGGAAAGTCGCTCAGTGCATGAGCGTCAAGCAGCCCGGGAAGGACAAAGAAGAGTAGAGAGGATCACCACGGTCAGGACAGTCATGGCGGCCGCGACCGCGGGAACCGCCAGGACCACAAGTAAATACCGGTTCACAGCGATCGGCATTCGCTGCGGAAGGCGCTGCATTTTCAGTGGACAAAGGTGCGGTGCCTTCCGTTGATCGTCTTACGCAGGGTTGAGCGATCGGTTCTGGCGGACAGGCATTACGCCGGAATCTTGGGTACCACGAGATGCAAAAGTTTCAGCGACGCGCCCGCCGCCGGCTGGATCGTCGCGCTTTCCGACGGGCCCAGATACACGCCGGCGCCTTTCGACACGTCATATTCCTTGTTCTCCAGGCGGATGCTTCCTTTACCGTCCATTAGGTAGAGCAGTTGGTGCTTGTCCGAAGCCTCCGCCGCGAATTTCTCTCCCGATTTCAGCCAGCGCAGCGCCGCCACCACATTTTTAGCGCCGCACAGCTCCCGGTTCAGCACTTCGGTGATTTCGCCCTCTGCCGTTTTCTTTCGCGGGAGCTTGTTCGTATCGATAAAAGTCAGCATGGAACTCTCCTTGGTCTCGCCGAAGCCTTACGTCTGAACCCAAACCCCGCCTTCCACGCGATTCCAGCGAAGGTCGTCGGGCGTCCCATCCAGAATTGTTGTCACGAAACGGTTGGGTGCCTGGAATTCGAAATAGAACAGTGGCGTTTTGGAGGCCCGCAGGCGATGCTTCTCCTCCGCCGGGATGAAAATCATGTCGCCCGGCCCCACGTCGCGCGTGCCTTCCTCCGATTCCACGGTGCCCTGCCCTTCCATGATGAAATAAAAATGCTCGCAATTTTTGTGCAGATGATAGGGCGAGGAGCCTCCCTTCACGTAGTGCATGATCCCTGCCAGCATGTCGTCGATCTTCGTGAGCTCCTTGTTCACGAAGAACGTGCGCTCGCGCCCCGGGGTCACCGAGATCAGCTTCGGAAGCTTGTCCTCCTGAAAAATATACGCCATGAATCCTCCTGACTATGTGACGCTGGCCCTGTGTTCCGCTTTGGTGTGTCTCGCCCGGCCCCAAAGTTCCTCGCTCGCGATCCGCGCGCCTTCGGCCATCGCTTCCAGTTTTGCCCACATGATGCTCGGATGCACCCGCCGGTTGAACTGCTCCTGCGCGAAGCCGCAGTCCGTGCTGGCGATCACGTTCTCGCGCCCAATCAGCTCCGCGAATCGGACGATCCTTTCGGCGATGAGTTCCGGGTGTTCCACCACATTCGTGCCGTGGCTCACCACGCCCGGAGCCAGAATCTTCCCCTCCGGCAGTTTGACGTCCTTCCACACCCGCCACTCGTGCTCGTGCCGGGGATTCGCCGCCTCGATCAGGTACGCGCCCGCCCGCACCTTCAGAATCAGGTCGGCGATTTTCTTGAGCGGCACATCCGTCGTGTGCGGCCCCGGCCAACTGCCCCAGCAAACGTGGTAGCGAACCCGGTCCTCGGGAATCCCTTCCAAAGCATGGTTCAGCACGTCCACGTGGCGGCTCAGCCAGCGATAATAGTCTTCGAAACTTCCCGGCGGCACCATCCGGTCGTAGGTCACCGCGGCGCGCGCGTCGTCCACCTGCAGCAGAATGCCGGAATCGACAATCGTCTTGTATTCGGTCCTCAGCGCCTCCGCCAAAGCCACCAGGAGATCCTCGTCGTTCCGGTAATATTCGTTCTTCCTGTCCGGAATGGCGCTCGAAGGCGCCGCCACCGGCAGGAACGCCTCTTCGACGTTCACTCCTTGCAGCGCCGCCTTGAAGTTCTCGATGTCGCGCTGGAGCTCGCCGAGGCCGGTGTATTCAATCGGCGCCACGCAGACCACGTCGTGCGTGGTCACCTTCGACCAGGTGCGTTCGTTCGGCTTTTCCAGTTCGTCGTAGAACTCCCGGAAGCGTTCCCGATCCGCACCCCGCGCGAAGGGATCCGCGCCGGGCTTGAAGGGGCGCTGTTCGAAGCCGCTCAGTCGCTTCAGGGCGTATAGCGACCAGCTCGTGGACTTGCCGAATTCGCCGTCGTCGACCACGTCGATGCCCGCCTGCGCCTGCCGCCGCACCACTTCGGCGACGCTCTCCCTGAGGCATTTGTCATACGCTTGCTCGTCGTCGGCCCGGCCCTCTTGCCGCGCGCGCACAAAATCGAGCAGCTTCGCTGGACGGATCAGGCTGCCGACGTGCGTCGTCAATATTCGGTTCGTGCTTCGCTTCATGCCAGCCTCGCTCGATTGCGCCCGGATTCTATCGGACCACCCGCTGAAAATCAATGAACGCCGCCATGCGAAAGAAAACTCTACGATTCCTAACGGGTTCGCGGGCTGGACGGCAAAACGGGAAGAGGGATACGGATGAAAGCTATTGAAGTCTCTGTGTCGCGGCGTCGTGGCAAATCAGGTTCTCGAAAATTGCCAGCACGTTCTGCCGGTAGCGGACGATGCGCTCGAGCAGCGGGCGGAGCTGGGGATCGCGCCCTGTCTCCCGGTCCCACTTTGCAAGCACCGCCGCCGGGACGGCAATGTCGCGTCGCAATTCCTCCGCCGAATGGCCGCGCAGGAACAGGCCGTAGAAGAAAGCCGCCTCGCGCTGCGGGAACTGAAAATCCTGCAGCGTATCGTCCAGCGGAAGGCTGGTCAGCGCCGTGTTGGGCAGAGTCGCCATGTGGAAAACCGCAGTTTACAGATTTCGCGCCATCCGTCAAGGGTACATGCTGCCTAAGCTGAAATAATCGCACGGAAACATCATCAGACGTTCGCATTCGGAAATTTGTTGCCTTGGCCATGCAACGTTTATGCGCCGCTCACGAAGTCCCTGACGGCGGCCTGCCGCACGAGGGCGGAAAGCTGCCTCGGGTCGGGAACTCGGCTGCGGCTCTGCTGGGGTTGGATGATCGAGAAAACTTTTGTCACAAAGGCGCTCGCTGTCGATCCGGTTCTATAACCAGCGCAAACGACATAAAAATTGCCTCGCCAATCGTTGCTGTCCATGGAAATTCGCGCTGAAAAACGAAGCCATCCCGAGCGCAACTTACAATGGGCGATGCGTCTTCACTTGTGCGGAAGCCGAAAATTTTTTGTCCGCGGCGGCGTAGAATCATTCAAGAGGCAGGTGTGCAAATGAAACGGACAGCTTTGGTTCTCCTGGCAGCCGCGGCGATGGGGATTGTCGCGAGCGCGGGCGCTCGGCAGTCACAGCAATCCACCGGCGAGCTGCAACAGATGCAGGACGACATGCGCGCCATGGGCCTGGGCGGCCGCCAGCAGGGCCCCGGCCAGGGCGCCGATAAAAATAACGCCCGGAACAATATCGATGCGGCGATGTCCGCCAACGAGGCCATGTCGAGCCACGACATGAACATGGGCCCGCACATGTTCCTCACCGGCTTGCGGCCGCGCAATGCCGCCGACGAGCAGCGCGCGGCGCGGATCGTCGGCACGCTTCGCGGATCGATCGCGAAATACAAGGATTACAACGTGGCTCTCGCCGAAGGCTTCCGGATCTTCATGCCCAACATGCCTCAGCCGCTATATCACTTCACGAACTACGGCTACGGTTACGAGGCGGAATTCCAGTTTAATCCGGCCCAGCCCACTTCGCTTCTTTACACCAAAACTCCCGGCGGCTATCGCCTCATTGGAGCGATGTATACAGCCCCCAGGGACTCTACCGCCGAACAACTCAATGAACGCGTGCCGTTGAGCGTCGCTCGCTGGCACAAACACGTGAACCTCTGCATGCCGCCGCGAGGCACGGCGGCGTCCCAAACGAATTGGAAGCAATTTGGATTCGCCGGCTCAATCGTCACACAGGATGCCTGCCGGCAAGCCGGCGGCCGCTGGTTCCCTCAGATTTTCAATTGGATGGTCCACGTCTACCCCTACGAAACCGACCCCAATAAAGTTTGGGCCCATTAGTTCGCGGACCGTCTCCGTGAACTTCGGGATATGCCGTCGCGCACAAACCCGGGAGGTGCCGCTACTCTGGCCGCGAATGGGGCACTTCTGTGTGTTGTCAACTAACCGGCCACTGGCTTTGGCACGGCCTCAAGGCTATGGTGCAAAATATACATATCAGTGCGTGCAGTGCTACAAAAAGATCACGAAGAGGCAAAATGGACCCAAATCTAGTCGACATAAGAATCGATTCGGCTATCACTGTTTCGTCATTATTGAAAGACAACGCAAGCGAAAAACATCATTCGCTCTAGAACTCGTCTCATATAGACTTGTGGCCCGTCCATGGACGCAAAAGACTCGAAGCCTAAATTTCGGCATTATCTGATCGAAGACGTAGAGAATCGCTTAAAAACGTCTTTCGACTCACTCCAAGTTGACGATCGCGCAAAGGAACTGAGCAGATTCTATGTCAAGAATATCGTCAGGAAGCTCACTCCTGGTCTAGTGCCTGATACTGATGAGGAGATCGATGAATATCTAGTTGACGGACCAAACGACGGAGGAGTGGATTTTCTCTATCCTTCTGACGGGCGCGTCCTAATTGTGCAATCCAAATATCACGGACCGGACAAATACGAAACAGCAGAAGATATGACCCACTTCTGCGAGGCTATATCAAGGCTCTTTGAGGCGTTCAAGAAGAAGCAGAAATTAAACAGGAAAGTAACAGAGGCGCTTCAGGACATCGATTGGCAGAACGACTATTTCGAACTGCATTTTGTCACTTTGGGCAGGGTATCGCAGACGATCCAGGACCGAGCCGCGAAGGGTCCATCAGCCTCCAAGGAACTTGGTGATCTCGAGGAGAGAAGCGAACTTGCTCTGTTCTCAGAACCAGACCTAAACATAAAGCTCCGTGAAGCGTTGTCGGCTGGCGAGATCCTCGATCAGTCGATCGACGTAATGTTCGAGCCTGGTACGAGCGGTGCATCGTGGGTCCATTTCGAGTCTTCAGAAGGCCGTGATCTCTTCATCGGAGAAGTGAGCGGGTCTCAACTGGCCGAATTGTATCGACAATACCGGTACCGGCTGTTCGCGATGAACATCAGAGATTACGTTGGGGAATCCAAGACTAACAAAGGCATAGTAGAAACTGCCGTTCGCGACCCAGACGAATTTGTATTCTTCAACAACGGTGTATCCGCCGTTGCAAGCCAAATTGAGCCCGATGAAGAGGGCAGAATCCTTCATTGCAGGAGATTTTCGATAATCAACGGTGCACAAACCATTCGATCGCTCGCCAAGGCACACATCAAGGACAGCAAACCGCTGCAAGATGTCAGGGTACTTCTGAAGGTAATGGGCTTTTTGCTCGGTAAAGATACAGATTTCCTTGCCGATGCAACACGTTACAACAACACGCAAAACGCAATAAAAGTCTCAGACTTCAGAAGCAACGATCCGGTCCAAAAAGACTTGAATCGCAGATTTTCTGGTCTAAATCGGAACGGCAAACAATACTTGTATAAGAACAAGAGAAGTCGCGAGGCTATAGGAAACAAAATCGCCATCAGCATGGAAGACCTCGCGAAGACAATCCATTCATTCAGGTTCGGCCCGGACGATGTTTATGGCGGTACCCGGTATTTGTTCGATGATTCCGCAAAGGGAGGTTACGTAAAGGTTTTTGGAGAACCTGTTTCTCACCTCACGGACGAGCAATTCAAAGTCATAGCGGGAACTTATTTCCTTTGTGACGAACTTCAAACGCTATGGAAGGAAAAACGCGAAAATGATAACAGCGTCGATCGACATTTTCCGGGATTGGAGCGCCGATGGATGGTTTACTACGCAGTGGGTCAGCTATTGCGCCTCGTTTACGACGTGAGGCAAAAAGATTTGGACGTCGATATTCGGAGGTTGGGCAAACCGAACGATTGGATCGACTCGACCAAGAATCACGCGAGAGTGGCTCTTTCGGAACTTTTCAGATTGGCGGCAACGGCCATTAACAAAGTGTATGCACATTCTTCGAAGCAGCCCGACTTTCGACATAGGAATTGGTTTAGAAGCGAAGCCACTCTGAAGGACATCAATTCGGAATTGGAAAGCATTACCGAGTATCTATCGCCGAAAGATTTTCCCACTCTTCGAACTCAGAGCGCTGATGACTGAAGCACATCTGGGATCCTCTCATACGCAATAGCAGAGAATTTTTCCTCCATCCCTCAGGGAGCCTTTTGCCCGTCTCCCCGATGAGATTGACGTCGAATCTTCGCCCGCAGTAGACTCAGCCGCGAGGAGGCTCGAAATGTCTACGCCGGTGCAGAACAAGCAGCTGACCAGCGTTTCCGTCCGCCCCATGCGAGAGCCTGATTTGGCCGAAGCACGCGGGATCGTCCGCGTCGCTTTCGGTACATTCGTGGGCGCGCCCGATCCAGAATCGTTCCAGGCGGATCGAGAATATGTTTTCACCCGGTGGCGTGCCGATCCCGGCGGTTCGCTGGTTGCGGAAGCAAACGGTTCTTTAACAGGGTCGAATTTTGCGACGAACTGGGGAAGTTTTGGCTTTTTCGGTCCTTTGACGGTCCGCCCCGAGTTGTGGAATCAGGGGATCGCGCAGAGCCTGCTAGTTTCCACCATGGAACTGTTTGAAAAATGGGAAGTGCGGGAAGCCGGTCTTTTCACTTTCGCGCAGAGCCCGAAACACATAGGCCTTTACCAGAAGTTCGGATTCTGGCCGCGATTTCTCACCGCCATCATGTCGAAGGACGTAAACAAACGCGAGGCGTCTTGGACAAAATATTCCTCTCTCAACGAACACGATCGAGCCGAAGTTCTAGGCGCTTGCCGCCAGCTCACGGATTCCATCCATGAAGGGCTGGACGTGAGGTCTGAAATCCGATCCGTACGGGATCAGAACCTGGGCGAAACGATCCTGATGTGGGGCGGCGATTCGCTCGATGCCTTTGCAGTTTGCCATTGTGGCGAAGGAACTGAAGCCGGAAAAAACATGTGCTACGTCAAATTTGCGGCAGTCCGGCCTGGACCGGGAGCGGAGAACAATTTCGACCGGCTGCTGGACTCCTGTGAAGCGCTCGCCGCGGAGCGCGGCTTGCGGCGAATGGAAGCAGGTGTGAACCTCGGCCGCAGCGGGGCTTATCGTCATATGCTCCAGCGCGGGTTTCGTACCGAGATCCAGGGTGTCGCCATGCACAAGCCGGATTCGGCCGCGTACAACCGCCCGGACGTTTTTGTTTTGGATGACTGGCGATAAGGGTTGCTGGCGCGAATGCAAGCCCTGGAAAGGCGCTATCGCGCCTCAAGCGATTCCTCGCGAGTTGTACCCGCGCTCGATCGTATAAGGATGAAAATTCGACGGCCACACCGAATACTGGGATGGCGGAAGTAATCCTGGCGTGGAAAATCCCAGGAGTAATTAACTCAGAGGAGTTTGTGAAACAACGAGAGAAGAAAGCTGAGGACATACGCTAGAGTAGGTCCGGCTCGTGAGTCTTCGCGATCGGCTCGCAGCTTTGCAACGGCGCCGCACCCTCGCATGGCACATATATCTCTCTCTTTCGCGCAGAGCCACTGGGTTCCGGCGGCAATTTTCCTGGCGACCTACGTTTTAATCGCGGTGGAAAGCGGCCGCGGAAGCCATCTCGACCGCACCGCCGCGGCATTTTGTGGCGCGGTCGCCATGGTGCTCGTCGGCGTGGTTGCGCTCGACGAGGCGTACAAGGTCATCGACTGGAATACGATCCTGTTTTTGCTCGGGATGATGATTCTGGTCGCTCATTTTCAAATTTCGGGCTTGTTCGATTGGATCGCGTTGCGTGTGGCGCTCGTGGCGCGCACTCGATTTCAGTTGCTGTTCCTGCTGGTGTTGACGTCGGGGATTCTGTCCGCGTTTTTTGTCAACGATACGATCTGCCTGGTTCTCACTCCGATTGTCCTCGTCGTGACCCATCGGCTGAAGCTTCCTCCGGTTCCTTATCTGATCGCCGTAGCCGTTTCCGCCAACGTCGGCTCGGTGATGTCCGTGACGGGAAATCCGCAGAATGCGCTCGTGGGCATCTCCGCGCATTTTTCTTTTCTTGGATTTCTGGGGCATCTCGCCCCGGTTTCCCTCATCGGTCTTGGAATCACGGTGGCGGTGCTGGCCGCCTTTTTCCGGCGGGAGGTGCTCCATCAGCCGCTCGAAAGCCAAGCGGCTTCGCTCGACGTGGACGTGAAGGTCGATCGCGTTTTGCTGTTCAAGTGCGCTTTGGCCGCCGCGCTCGTCATCGTGTTTTGGGTGCTCGGCTATTCGTTTCCCATGGTCGCAATTTCCGTCGGCGCGTTCATTCTCGTGGTGGGCCGTGTGAAGGCCCAAAACGTCTATCAGCGCATCGACTGGGAATTGCTGCTGTTTTTTGCGTCGCTCTTCGTGGTGATCCGCGGATTTCAGGCGTCGGGATTGGTGAATGATTTGATCGGGCGGTTCCATCACGCGCTCGAAGGAGGCTTCACCTCTCAATTATTCGCCGTGAGCGGAGTGATGCTGATTCTTTCCAATTTAGTGAGCAATGTGCCCGCAGTTCTCTTGTTTCGCCCGCTTGTGTCTTCTTTCCCCAACAGTCATTTCATCTGGCTCGCGGTCGCGAGCGCCAGCACGCTGGCGGGGAACGCCACGCCCATCAGCTCCGTGGCCAACTTGATCGTTCTTCAGCAGGCGGGAAAGCACGTGCGGATTTCCTTTTGGCAATTTGCAAAGGTGGGTTTGGTCATCACACTGCTCACAACGCTTCTGGACATTGGAATCCTGGCGCTCGAGCATCGGTTCTTTCCCGGCACTTAAAAGATGAAAGATGGATGAGGCGGAGACCGCAGGGAATAAAAGAGAGCTACGAAAAACGTGCAGCAAGGGCGGCTCTCTCCTGGACAAAGCCGGGCATCCACCGCCCCCGCTATTCCGCGAGTGCCACGCGTGGCACCCGCGCCGGTGCTATTTTTTCGCTTGAGAGTAGTTCTGCGCCACCTGCTCCCAGTTGATTACATTCC
>DATLST010000051.1:0-22401 GCA_035534055.1 Candidatus Acidiferrales bacterium
CGGCTACATACGGCTCGACTTCGGGCCGCGGCCCTACCAGACTCATTTCGCCCCTCAGAACGTTCCACAGTTGGGGTAGCTCGTCGATTTTGCACCTGCGGAGCCAAGCTCCGAGCCGAGTGACCCTGGAATCGCCCAAGACGGTGATGGAGGGTCCGTCTGAGCCAGAGGCGTCAACCATGGAACGAAATTTCACCAGAAGGAAAATCCTGCCTTTTCGCCCCACGCGTGGTTGGCGAAACAGGACTGGCCGCGAGGATGTGAGTTTCAACAGGACCGTTACAACCAGAAACAAAGGGGCCAGCAGGACGAGCCCTCCGACGGCGCACGACACGTCCAGAATTCTCTTTCCCGCACGTCGGTAGAACGCTTCTCGGCCTGCCGCACGCTTACGAGGAAGCGGCCATTCGCGTGATTTTTCCAGATAGTTTTCAGACTCGGGGCGTAATTGCATGTTGCGTCACCGAAGAAGAACACTCTGCTCCCCGCGCGGTGGTCGTGACGGCCGCAATCACTTGTTCTATTTCTTCTTCGCGCATAGTTGGATAAATCGGCAGGGAAATGGATCGAACGTATTGCGCTTCCGCGTTGGGAAGATCTCCCAGTCGATATCCGAACTCCCGCTGATAGTATGGTTGCAGATGTAAAGGTATGAAGTGCACGCTGGTGCCGATACCCCGCTGATTCAGCGCGCCGATAAATTGGTCGCGATCGATTCGCAATTTGTCTAGAGCAAGGCGCAAAACATAGAGGTGCCACGAACTTTCGCGATCCCCGAGCACGCGCGGCGGCTCAAGTGAATCAACCATTTGAAACGCTTCGGTATAACGTTCGGCGATGTGACGGCGTGCTTCGCACATCGCGTCGCACTTCTTCAGTTGGACCAAGCCCAGGGCGGCCTGCAAATCCGTGAAATTGTACTTGTATCCGGCCTGCTGGACCTCGTAGTACCAGGTGCCTTCGGCGCTGTAGCGTTTCCATCCGTCGCGGGCGATTCCGTGGAGACGCATCATGCGCATGCGCTCGGCAGCCGCGGCATTTTCCGTGGTGATCATTCCACCTTCGCCCGTGGTCAACGTCTTCGTTGCGTAGAAACTGAACGCGGTGAATTCACTGAGAGCACCCACCGGCTGGCCTCGATACGAGGCGGGAAGCGCGTGTGCGGCGTCCTCGACGATTCGCAAGTTCCGTCGTTTAGCCAGCTCGTGA
The DNA here is from genome assembly GCA_035534055.1 of Candidatus Acidiferrales bacterium. GTDB lineage: Bacteria > Acidobacteriota > Terriglobia > Acidiferrales > UBA7541 > Palsa-295. The sequence continues at coordinate 1,210 of DATLST010000051.1, forward strand.
ATTTCCGCCATGTCACAAGGTTGCCCTGCAAGATGCACTGGAATAATCGCACGCGTCCGTGAAGTAATATGCCGTTCCGCTTGGCGCGCGTCGATGTTCAGCGTTTCAGGATCAATATCCACCAGAACGGGACGACCGCCCAGATAAGTGACAACCTCGGCTGTGGCCGTGAACGTGGTGGTGGGGACCAGCACTTCGTCTCCAGGTTGCAAGCCAATCGCCTCGAGCGCGAGATGCAATGCGGCCGTACAAGACGAGACAGCGACGGCATGTGAAGCCCCGACGTATTGCGCAAATCGATTTTCGAACTCGACGGTCCTCGCACCCATGGTGAGCCATCCGTCGCGAATGACTTCGGCCAAAGCGGCGATTTCCTCTTCGCCAACAGCAGCGCGATGAAACGGAATGCGAATACTAACAGGACTAAGCGTCATTGGTCCTCATTCAGTGTCTGTGAATACCGGTAGATGTCGCGCTTTTGGCGGGTTATCGATTTCCTGAAGAGAGGTGATATCGCACCTATGCTCGACTGCTAACGACTCCGCATCTTTGCCTGAACGGCCAGAGATCAGTGTCAATATTGACTGCTCGAACTGCTGGGCGATTTTCTGCCGGTTATAGTGCCGAGTGACGAACTCGCGTCCATTTTCACCCAAGGCTTGGCGCAGCTCTTTATCACCCCGCAAACGAACAATCGCATTGGCCAATTTGAGGGCGTCTTCCGGTTCCACGCAGATTCCGCCCTGTGCTTCCTCAACGAGCGATTTAGCTTCGCCATCAATGGCCACTATGACCGGGACTCCCGAACCCATACATTCGAACAACTTTGATGGCAACGCTCCGGAAAAGAGTCGATGCCGGCGTAGAGGAACGACCGCAACATCAAATGCCGAGAGTAGTTCCGGCATGCGAGAAGCGGCCTGCGGCGGATAGAACTTTACATTATCGAGACCCATTCGGTTCGAGTCCCGAATCAACTCTTCCTTCTCTGGACCATCACCGAAGAAGACGAATAAGATATCCTTTTGTCGCGCCAAAATTTGTGCAGCGTCTAGCATTGTGTTCAAATTCTGAGCCAGGCCGTGCAGGCCGGCGTATCCGACGACAAAACGATCCGTGAGGCCAAACGCTGCTTGGACCCGTACCCGCGTGCTCTCCCTCTCTGATGGAGATAGAAGCGAATCGACGTTCACTCCGTTCGGCAATAACTGGACAGCCTTGCCCGGAAACCTTTCCTGAATGCTTGCAACGATGCCTTCCGTCTGTCCGGTGATGAAATCCGATCGGCGGTAGAGAAATTCCTCAATCCTGGTTGCCAAACGTATGATGGATGGATTCCGCAGGACTCCCAATGCAACGGCTGATTCCGGCCAGAGATCGGATATATTCAAGACGAACCTGCATTTTTTCCACCGGCTCAAGAGCCACCCGGAAAGCCCTAGAAACAATGGAGGTGATTCCACAATGACAAGATCCTGCGGACCAGTCTTCACTATCCCAATGAGCGCCGCGATGACGGCGAAGGAGATGAAATTAGCGATGCGAGGCACGATTTCCTTGCTTTTGGTTGCGTAGAGCCATCCGTGGATAACCCGCACTCCCTCACACTTTTCATCCAGCAGGATGTGACCCTTATAATCGTCGAAGATTTCGCCCTTGGGATAATTGGGCATTGCTGTGAGGACGGTGACAGAATGGGATGAATGAGAGAGACGAGTGGCCAAGTCTGCCAAGCGGTTTTGCGCGGCTCCCGTTTCGGGGACGTAATATTGTGTGAGGAGCAGGATTCGCAACTATTATCTCTTTTGGCCGGTTTTCTCTAGCCTCGATGCCACGCGGCAATCGCATTTACAATCGCGCCGGCTGCGCTGGTTTTCGGAACATCGGCGGAAGCGTAAATAGAATTCGGCTTGATTTCTTTGGCAGCCCGAAAGAGATCAACTATTGTCTCCGTTCGAGTGCCGGCAAGATGATTTCGTCCGTTTTCTGTTGTTTCTACCCACTCTGTTTCTTCGCGCAAAGTAATGCACGGAACATCAAACCACACGGCTTCCTTCTGAACTCCACCCGAATCCGTGAGCACGACTCTTGACGAACTTTCCAGTGCCAGCATGTCAAGATAGGACACGGGTTCAATGAGAATCATGCCGTCGCAACCTGCGAAATCCAAGTGAAACTCTTTCAGCTTCTTCGAGGTTCTCGGATGAAGCGGGCACACCAGAGTCTCGGTCTTACTGATCTCCTTCATCGCCTCGACGATACTGCGCAGATGCTCAGGACTGTCTGTATTCTCCGCTCTGTGAACCGTCACAAGGGAATAACTCTTAGGGTCGAGTTTGAGCCGTTTCAGAATCGTCGATTTTTCCCGGGCGACCTGCAGGAACTGAAATGCGGCCTCTTGCATAACGTCACCGACCAGATAGACATTGCGCGTAATCCCCTCGGCATTGAGATTTTTCACTGCCGTTGCCGTGGGAGCAAAGAGCAGCGATGACAGATGATCCGTCAACACCCGATTGATTTCCTCGGGCATTCCTCGGCGAAAGCTGCGCAGTCCGGCTTCTACATGCGCAACTGGAATCTGCAGCTTGGCCCCCGCCAGAGCGCCGCCAAGGGTTGAGTTCGTATCCCCGTAGACAACGATCGCATCCGGCCTTTCTCGTACGAGCACTTCCTCGGTTCCCTTCAAAATTTCAGCCGTTTGCCATCCGTGCGTGCCGGAGCCAATACCCAAGTTGTATTCGGGCTCCTTAAGTGACAACGCAGAGAAAAACACCCCGGACATTTGATGATCATAATGTTGTCCCGTGTGAATTATGACTTCCCGAATGCGATGCCCGTTCCGATGATGAGCCTGATTAAATCGTTCACAGGCATTCGAAACAGGCTTAGCCTTCACGAATTGCGGACGAGCACCAAGAATGGTGACGATTTTCATAGCGCGCCAAACAGAAGCGTTCTGGCGAAACGGAGAAATTCGAACCCGTTAGCCAAAACCTGAGTCTCTTCGTTCAAGATGCTGCTGCGGCAACCTCAACTTCGCGGCAGGTGCCGCTTTCGAAGTGATATTCGCTGCCGCACGCGGTGCATTTCCGCGTCGAGCCGCCCTCTTCCAAGCGGACGCCGCAGGCGCACATCCATCCCACGCGCTTCGCGGGTACACCCATGACCAACGCGTAGTCTGGAATATCGTGCGTTACAACGGCACCCGCCGCGACGAACGCATAGCGCCCAATCGTGACGCCGCACACGATGGTCGAGTTCGCGCCCAGCGAGGCGCCGCGTTTTACGAGCGTCTTCTGATATTCGTTCCGGCGAACAATATGGCTGCGCGGATTGATCACGTTGGTGAAGACCATCGAAGGGCCGCAGAAAACGTCGTCTTCGAGTTCCACTCCCGTGTAAATAGAAACATTATTCTGAATCTTGACGTTGTTGCCGATTCGCACGCCGGGGCTGACCACCACGTTTTGACCCAGGTTGCAGCCGCGGCCCAGCTCCGATTCGGCCATGATGTGCGAAAAGTGCCAGATCTTTGTGCCCTCGCCAATTTCACACGGCTCATCAACCACCGCCGTCGGATGTACAAAGTAGCTTGGCGCCGCGACTTCCATCTCCGTCGGCGCGCCTTTGTCCCGCAGCGAGTGTTCACAGCCTTCCAATACGTCGAGCACGCGAAGCGCGCTTTCGCCATCGGTCCGAGGATGCTTCCTGGTTCGCACGCACTCGAGGAAATGCCCGCATTCGAGCGTCAATGGTTCGTCGGCGGAAATCGTCACCGCATGGCCGGCATCTTTTTGGGCGATCGGCTTGCGGTCGAGCCAGTTGATCCGGTGCGAATAAAGCATCAGCTTGCTGTCGGTGCGTACGTCGTCGAACACCGCCATTTTCTCGCTGCCAATAATTGCGAGCTTCTGCTCTTTGAAAGGATGCAGCCAGCTGACAAAAATGTGGGCCTTGGCCCCGCTGGGAAAATCGAGCGTGCTCAGGGTGGTGTCCACAAGTGGCGGACTCAAAAAACTGCCACCCTGCGCGGACACGCGCGACGGGCTCTCGCCCAAGAGAAATAGGATTGCGGAGATGTCGTGCGGAGCGAAACTCCACAGGATATTTTCCTCGGTGCGCAGCTTGCCCAGATTCAACCGCGACGAATAAATATATTGAATGCGGCCAAGTTCGCCCGCGCTGATCAGGCGCTTGAGTTCGCTGATCGCCGGGTGAAACTCCAAAATATGACCCACTTGCAGGATGCGGTGGCGCGCCGTTGCCAGTTCGACCAATTCGCGGCCGTCAGCCGCACGCAACGCCAGAGGCTTTTCGACGAAAACGTCTTTCCCTCGCAATAAAGCGCGACGGGTTAAATCAAAGTGCTGCGCGGCGGGAGCGGCAATCACCACGGCGGAAATCGAATCGTCCTGCAATACCTCGTCGAAGATTTGAGTCGTATGGACTCCATAGTCATGGCTGGCCCGCGCGAGAGTTTCTTGTTCGACATCGCACACGCAAGCCAGCGCTCCAAGCGTATGGAAAACGCGAACAAGATTTTTGCCCCAATATCCGGAACCAACGACGGCGAGCTTCGGATTCTCAGTATTCAAGATTTCCCCCTGTATTCGTTATTATTTTGTTCGCTATAGTGCGGACAGCAGTTCTCAAAGCGTCTCGTAGAACTCCGCAATCGCCGAAACGATTGACCGCTGTTGCTCTTCGCGAAGCTCCGGATAGATAGGAAGGGCGATAACCTGCTTGCTTGCAGCTTCTGCGGCCGGGAAAGCGCCTGCGTTGTATCCCAAATATTGAAAAGCGCGCTCGAGATGCAGCGGCGAAGGATAGTAGATCTCCGTCGGGATGCCGCGCTCTTTGAGAAACGCTCGCAACACGTCGCGCTCCGTCACGCGAATCACGAATTGGTTGTAAACATGCGTTCGCTCAGCGGGAACTTGCGGCAGCGTCACCTGTTTCGTCAGTGCGAACTCAGCGAAAAGCGCGCGGTAGCGATCCGCGTTGCGGCGCCGACCCTCCGTCCATGCCTCAAGGTGGCGGAGTTTCACGCGAAGGATCGCGGCCTGCAATGCGTCGAGGCGGCTGTTGATGCCCACGATTTCGTACTCGTACTTCTTGCGGCTTCCGTGGACCCGCAACAGTTTTAACCTTTCGGCGAGCTTTTGGTCGTTGGTGGTGATCATTCCTCCGTCGCCGGCGCCGCCCAGATTCTTCGACGGGAAAAAGCTGAAGCAGCCCATCGCGCCAAGGTTCCCCACTGCTTCGCCGCGATAACGAGCGCCAATAGACTGCGCCGCGTCTTCGATCACCGGGAGTTCGCGCTTGGCCGCGATTTTGAGAATGGCGTCCATATCCGCCGCCATGCCAAACAAATGCACGGGAAGGATGGCGCGCGTCCGCGGCGTGATGGCATTTTCGATTTGCGCCGGATCGATATTGAACGTGGCGGGGTCAATGTCCACGAAAACGGGCTTGGCTCCGATTCGCGCGATGGCTCCCGCAGTCGCGACAAACGTGAATGGCGTGGTAATGACCTCGTCGCCGGGCCGAATTTCGAGCGCAAGAAGCGCAAGAAGCAATGCATCGGAGCCGGAAGCGCATCCAATCGCGAATCGCGCGCCAGTATGCGCGGATATTTCGCGCTCAAACGCCTCCACCTCCGGCCCGAAAATGAAGTGCTGGCTCTCAAGGACTCCCGTGACGGCGGCAAAAATCTCCTCCCGAATTTCGGCGAATTGCGCCTTGAGATCCAGGAATCGCGGCTTCAACTTCGCCAAATCATTTGCGGCCTTTCTAGTGGGTGCGGCAATGGTTGGATTCATTCTTTTCTCCAGGGTGGATTATTTTCAGTGAGATTTTTCCGCAAACATTTGCTTCTCAAGGGCAATTCGAACCACAAAGACTGGCCGGTACCGAATTGGCTGGTATTGCGCGCCGAGTGCGCAGTCCTCTAACGTTGCACTCTCTAAATTCGCACCTGTTTTTGTGCAATGCCCGCGTAGGCTTTCTGCATTCTCAGAGAGATGTTCGGCTCGGAGCATTCCAGAATCATCTCGCGGCCGTTCGAGCGCCGGGGCTGGGCTAGAATTTCGACGATCGCCTGCGTCAGCGCTGCGGAATTGCGCGGAGTGACGGACGATGGAAACACCCCTTTCAACCGCTCTGCGGCGTCGCCCACGTCGACACTCGCAATCGGAAGATTACACGCCATCGCCTCCTTCAAAATATTCGGCGAACCTTCTGAGACGCTCGCTATGACAAGACAATCCGCGGCGTTCAAGAACAGCGGGACATTTTCGGGCGCCACTTCTCCGTTTAACTGAACAAGCCGGATGAAGCCGAGGGTTCTTTTTGCAGCCTCCACAGCCTGACAAGCAAGAGCAAGGCCTTTTGTGGCGGGATTCCTGCCCGCATTGAAGAGAACAATCCTTTCATTGATATCCCATCCTAATGCCCGTCGAACGCAATCCCTGGGTATGGGACAGAACAAATCTAGATTCACGCCAGTTGGAACCACAACAACCTCCCGTTTTCGCCACCACAAGCGGGCTTTTAGCCGGGCGCTTGTGCAGCAGATCAACTCGGCACGCAGCGCTGAGAGTTGAGATAGCAGGTGTCCAAAACAATTCCGGAAAAAACCGATCCCCGGCTCAAAATTCAAATCGCTTCCCCGAAACGTAACCGCAACAGGCCGCAACGTCGCGAGGCCGCAGAGAAATGCCGTCACCGTCCCATAATGAGCGTGGACCACCTCGGGTGAAAACTCGTTTATCGTTCTTCGCAAGCGAATCCATTCAGTCAGAAGCAGTCGCGGGTGTGTTCGTGATCTTAAGTGGAAGATCCTCACATCGATTCCCAGCTTCGCTAATGCTTCAACTTGACGTCGAGCAAAGATGAAACTCGAACCTTCCCCGTTCCCCGGTATCACTGCCAATATTCGCATGGTCTCAAACGAGGCAAAACCAGGGTCACTGTGGCTGGCGGATTACAGCGCTGGCCGCCATCGGTCCAGCCATCGTTCGAGGCTCCATAGCGCGTAGGTTCTCTGGTAGAGAGAATATCGACTCATTTGTCCTCGGTTCCATTCCTGGCTCGCGAATTGGGTTGCAAGACATCGTAGGTATTCCGGGCGAATGATGTCACGAATCGGAGAAGAAGCGCGTTGAAGCAACGCGAAAATCTCCCTCCGTCCGTCCTTGCCGATCCATGTGTCGAAGGGAATCCCGAAGCCCTGTTTACGTTTATTCGCGATCTGCGGTGGCAAATACTTTCTGGCAAGTCTTCGCAGCAAAAGTTTGTTTTCCCAGAGCGAGTACTTCAGGCGATTCGGCAGCCTTTGGGCAAATTCCAGGATTCGATTCGAGAGGAAAGGGACTCTTACTTCAAGACCTTGTGATGAACTCATCACATCGATCTTACGCAGGTAGTCCGCTGGCAGTGTCGAATTGACCGTGGCGTCAATCAATTCGGATCCGCCCGGGTCGCCGTGAGCGCTATTAAATTGAAAGCGTGGCGTGTAACCGCCCACTTGCAAGGAGATATGCGGCTGGAATATCGCCGCTAGATCCTTGGCGCGAAGAATGGAACAGAGAGTCACCAGCGTCGACTCTTCGTCCTCCATGGCTGCGCCAACCAAGCGCAGGCCTCGCCGACGAACGTCAGTGCCGGGGCCGATTTCAGCGCGAAGCGCCATCTCAATCGCTCTCAACGACCAACGGGGAATGCGTCGCATCATCCGGATGACATCGGCATGCATGAATCGCGGGTAGCCGCCAAACATCTCGTCGCCACCGTCACCGCCAATAACCACTTTTACGCACTTCCGAATTTCCCGGCAAATCAGATAAGTCGGAATAGCCGATGAATCTCCGAATGGCTGATCGAATTGATCGAGCAACTTCGAGACAGTTTCTAGCTCGCCTTTGCTCGTCCCGAGAACGATCTCGTGATGTTTCGTCCCGGCATGTGTGGCTACGGTTCGTGCGTAGCTCGACTCATCGTAATCTGCTTCCCCAAATGCGACGTTGAACGTGTGCAGCTGGGAGCCTCCATTTGAAGCACAGATGGCTACCAGGAGCGAGGAGTCAATACCTCCGCTTAGGAAGGCGCCCACCGGCACATCCGAAACCAAGTGCTCCGCGACCGCGGTCCGGAGTTCCCGCTCCAATACACCCAATGGATCGTGGCCGTTGGAATGGTCTTCACTCCGGTGCCAACGCCAATAGCGGGTCGTTGACGCGTGGTCGCCGGCCACCTCCATATAGCAGCCCGGCTCGAGTTCGCGGCAGTCGCGAAAACACGTTGCAGGTGCCAGAGCGTATCCCAGCATCAGAAAATCTGTCAGTGCCTGGACATCGATTCTTCGCGGCACTTCCGGCCATGCCAGCAATGACTTCAATTCCGAGCCGAAAATAAAGCCTTCCGGGCCGTGGTGATAATAGAGGGGCTTGATGCCGGTTCGATCGCGCGCGAGGAAGAGCTTGCGTTTTTCAGTGTCCAATATGGCAAATGCAAACATTCCGTTGAAGCGGACCAAACAATTCGCTCCCCATTGCCGGTACGCATTCAGCAATACTTCCGTATCCGAGCGGGTGCGAAAGCGGTGCCCCAAACTCTCCAATTCGGCGCGTAGATCGAGGAAATTGTATATCTCTCCATTAAAGACGATGATGAATCGTCCATCAGGAGAACGCATCGGCTGTTGACCCGTTTCAAGATCGATGATCGCCAGCCGCGTATGGCCGAGCCCCGCGATATTGTCTGGGTGCGTCCAGACCGCCAACCCGTCCGGCCCACGATGCGTCAGTGACCGCGTCGCAGCATCGAGAAAAGTCGCGCTCAAGCCGAGATTGGGGCTATAGAATCCGCAGATGCCGCACATAACGAAGAACGATCCAACTATAGCGATACATTCTTACATCCCCTTCGATGGAGATTCTCCTTTGACGGGACGCCAAGCCCGAGCCTCCACTCCATTTCCGTTATATCCACAAACGATTTCCTCAAGCCCCAAAGACTCTAATGTCGATCGAATTTGGGAGCGCGTGCGCAGGTGCCGATACCAGCAGGTCAATGAGTCATGAGTGTCCAGCAAGGCCCATTGATATTGCATGTCATCGTTTAACTCGGGGTAGGCCCGGTAATAACACAAGACCGGTGACAGGCGGCTCAAGAACATTTGCGCAAGACGCGAACCCCGAGCACGCTTGTGCAGAGGTAACAGAGCTCTTACAATCGATTCGGTCCAACGAAGTCCACTATCATGGGGAAATCTCTTCAAAATCTGACGAAATACCATGGCGCTCTTTGTCAACTCTGAAAGGTTATAAGTGTAATGATCGATGACCAATGCGCCGCCAGGTTTTACATGTTCGAACAGAGCTGCGATCGTCCGTTCCGGCTTGGAAGTATGCTGAATTACCCCCAAACAGAAGACGATATCGAATTGGGAGCGCTGAAAGGGAAGCCGCAGTATATCCGCCTGTGCGACCTGATGCCTGGCCGTCTCAGGGAAGTTTTGTAGATTGGCTTCGACCGCATCGCTAAGGTCCACTGAAATCACGCACGCCCCACGGTCCAGCAAAACCTCTGTGAACCGACCGGCACCGCACCCACACTCAAGCACGCGTTTGCCTGCCAGATTCCTCCAAAGGTCCTGTCCCAGGCACCGCCGTACCCGATCCCGTGTTATGGGAACTCTGGAATAAGAATCAAGTTGAGTGAGCCTATACCTTTTCCATTGCGCGCCAAAAGCATCGGCATAGGTCGAGCCATCCACAAACCTCGGAATTCCATCCCGGATGGCGAAGATTTCCCCCTGTGGACAAACCAAAGAGTCCGCGCTCTGGAGAAGGGCACAGGCATGAACAGGGCAAGCGAACGTCATCACCATGTGCGCAGTTACGATGTCAGGCAAAGTTTTTTCGCTCTGAGGTTCCGGAATGTGAATGGTGACTTGAAACCGCAGGAAATCCACAGCCCAAGTAAAGCTGCCGCCAGATACTGCGCAGGGAGGCCGACGAGAAGAGTTGAGAAATCTCCGGCAATTGCAATGAAAAAGAACGCGACGGTCAAAGAATAAATCAGAATCACGCCGACATTTTTTTCAAATCGGACTCGGAACCGCCAAATGATCCCGGCGAAAAGCCCCCAGAAATACATCAACAGTGGAATTCCGATCGGCCCAAAATTCAAATACCCTTCCGAAAGAAAGAAGAATTGGCGTCCAACGTAGAGATTCGAATCAAAGCCATAGAATTCGTCCATATACCAGTTGGATAACGAAACGGGCCGATTGGGATATAGAACTGAAGGAACCGCGAACACCGGCGCGCGAAGAAACGTCCACCCGAATTCCGGCGAGACATCCGTCCCTACACTTCGAATCATTTGAGGCATGGTTTCAAAAGGGACGACAAACTCTCCGGTGGATAAAGTGTAGTACCACCGATTGGACGAATCCGACGTTTCGCTGTAATTTGCCGTTGTTTTCGTCCAAAAATCCGCCAGACTTCCGTACTCGGATCCCCGTAGCTGTCCAAACAAGTTTAGGCTAACGAAAAAAAACAGGGCTAAGGCCGTTAAGACCTTAATATTGAGAGGGCGGACCGCATAGTGCCAAAAGATCGTTATGGCCAGCAGCATGTAGGCAATATCTCCGCGGCGCCCCATGATTGTGAGCATGGCCACGATCATGGCAAACACGATCCAAAACAGGACCAGTCTGCTTTTTTTCCGATCTTCTATGTAGCGACACAGCAGAAAGACACTAGCCACGAATAGCCATGTAAATCCTATGGCCAAATAGCCCTTACCGATCATTTGCCCGCCGACACCATAACCCCACAAAACGAGCTCCGAGAAACCGCCGAAATCGCGAGCCAGTTGGAGGATAAGGAAAAGCGAAAGACCGGCTAACATCACGAAGGCTCGGCCCGGGTATCTCGCGGTCCGCGGAAGTGGCAGTCGCCGCGCAAATCGCCCTGCAAAATCCGAATAGTAACCACACACAAAGAAGGGCACGCCGAGTGCACACAAGAACAGCGCCCAAGGGATGTACGGCAATAACTCGGGTAGGTGCTCCGTGACGTCCCCGACAATTTCCTTGGTGATGTATGCACGAATTGGCAGCGGCAATACAAACAAACAATAAAAAAACAAAAAGATCATCACGGGATCGAGGAATTGCGCCTTGCGCAATTTCCGGACGTAGTAAATCGTTAGAGCCATCACGAGAATGAAGAAAAGCAGCGAAAGCAGCAGCCAGTCATCCTGGCTCAGCCTTAATCCGAACACGGTTTACATTGCCTCCACATTGCCCGGCAGAGTTTCGACTTCTAACGGAAGCGCGGCGCCTGTGCGCAGAATTCTGCGGACTTCGGCACACGTCAGGATGGCCAGAAGAGATGCTGACGCGACGAAGGACCACAGAACTCCGTTGGGGACTTCCGAAGCCAGCGAAGAAAGCCCGCACAGGAAAATGAAAAACAGAAAAGCTATTCCGAGATTTATTGTGTTGATTGCCTTTCTGTGGAAGGCGTCAATGGCGCTGCGCAGCGCGTAGTAGAGCGCCAGCGGAACGGCTGCGAGCAGCACAATCCGCACCGGAGCAATCGCGGACAAGAAATTCGCGCCCAGGTAAATCCGGATAACAGGTTCTGCGCACGCTTCACCAATCGCCACAAGCGCGAGCGACGCTCCCGCAGTGGACCAGCCAATCAGTTTTACTTCTTTCCGAATTTCGCCAAAATTGCGCAGCCCGAGGTTCCGGCTCATCTTCGGCAGCAGAATGATGCCGACGGGAGCGAATATTGCGGCAACCATGTTGGTGATGGAAATGCCGAACGCCACAAAACCCGCGCGCTCGATGCCAGAGGAGTGCGCCGCGACCAGCGCCGGAAAAGCCAGAAGCCCCATGAGCGCGAAATCGCCTGGAACCCGCTGAAGGCCATACGCCAGGAGCTCTTTCGCTTCATCACGCACATCGCGCCCAACGTTGAGGATCGGCGTGAAACACAACGCGGCAAGCGCGACGCCCGTCCATCCGGCTCCGAGAGTCCACAACACTTCGGCGGCGCTTTGGTGAAAGAAAATGAAAACGATCACAGGAACAAAGCCCAGGTTCACCAAATTCAGCAGATTCGCTTTCGAGATGGCCATTCGTCCGCGAAGGTAGGAGTAAACAAGCGCGTGCGAGGAAAGTCCCGCGAGAATCAATGCCAACGGACGAACCAGGAATCCGTACTCACGATGGCCAAAAAATAGATAGGCGAACCACTGCGGCCACACAGTCAACGAAACGATCGCTACGGCCACGGCAAGACCTACGCACTGCGCGGCCGCGCCGAAAAATCTGCGCGCTCGAGGGTCATCTCCATTGCTTTCGGCGATCGCAATATACCGGGGCAATCCCACGGCAATGCCGAGCATCATCACAGGCTGAAGCAGCGAGGTTGCTCGCCGCGCGACGGCATACTCGGAAAAGCCGAGCGTGCCCAAAAATCTTGCCGCCAGTTTGTAAACAATGATTTGGCAGGCCAGGACACCGAACTCCGCGGCAAACGTTCCAGCATATTCTTTTATTTGCCGGAGTCCCGCACCAGGGAGGCTTCGGGAGACAATTGGCAAACCATGTGTTGCCATGGCTGCAGTTTCGGTCTGCGTCGTTGTTATGGGCATCGTCGTTATGGGCATTACGGGCACAGAATCCGGCTAGTTCGCTGGCTCAATGTCAGCCACATCTGCATCGACGATCACTGAACGCTGGATGAGTTCGACCGAGAGCACAAACCGGAAACATCCCTTTTTGCGCAGAATGATGCCCGCCAAACCGGCGAGCGGGCCGGATTTCATCCGGACGCGGCGTCCCGCGGTCAAATAGGGATGCGGCTCGGCGCGCAACTGGCTGGTCAAGCCGTTGCGCAGCGCATCCATTTCGTCGTCCGGCAGAGCGACTGGCAATTGTCCAAATGCGATTAGCTTCACGACGCTTGGTAGTTCCAGGACGCGCAAGCGCTCGCGCAAAGGCACGCGTACGAAAATGTATCCGGCAAAAATAGGCAATTGCAGCCGCACTCGCCGATCCTTCCAGCGGCTCACTGTCTCGTAGAGTGGCAAGAACTGCTCGATGTTTCTGGATTCGAGTTGTTCGGCCACGCGTTTCTCGTGTCGGGCGCAGGTCTGCGCGACGTACCAGCGCCGCACGGAAAAGCTATCGTTCGTTAGTTCATGTGTCGGCATTTTCGATGGGGGTGGGACCACCGCAACGCGATCTTCGGAGGCTTCTATCGTGAATCGACTCCTCGGCTTACAGATACAGCTTCGCCCTGTCACTTACAGGCGGCGCGTGACTTAACCTTTTACTTTACTGGTATATACAGCCCTTATTTCAATTTCACTCTCTTGATTGGCCGTTGTGTTTGCCCGACTCGCGCTCCACACTCGCCAGCGCCGAACCCGCGCTCGAGCCGTTTGACGACGCCCATGGGATTCGGGCCTTCACTGTGTGAAAAACTTCCTGCGCCAATTGCTTTCCCGAATTGTCCGGGGGAATCGCCTGCCAGCGCGCTTCCCCCACGGTCCAAGCGATCGCCAAGCCCATCGCGGAAAACATTCCCAAAATCATGATCAGCAGCCGTGGCGGGTACGATTTTCTTTCGGGCACTTGGGCTGGATCCAAGACTTTGACCGTGGGGATTTCTTTCGCTTCCTGCACTTTCGCTATTTCGTATTCCTTCGTCAGCGTTTCGTAAACGGTCTCGTCCACTTTGAGTTCGCGGAACAGGTCGGCGTAAGGCACACCGAGGATCGGCAATTGACGCAGCGGCGTGTACAGTGTCGTGGCGTTTGACGCGCTGTCGCTCGGAGGCGGCCCGGCCGTGCCGCTCAGCTTCTCAAGCTGGTGATGCAGCTCCGCAACACGCGCCTGAGTGGCGCGAACGCGAACGTTGTTCGGCGTATAGATCTGCTTCAGTCCTTCGAGTTCGGATTGCGCTGCAATGAGCTGGCCTTCCAGGGTGGCTCCCGCTTCCACCATGGCTTTGCCCTGTTCCGTGATGTCAATCGTGCCGTTCTTGCTGGCGAACAAACTGAATTTCTTTTCGGCGGACTCAAGCTCCTGCTTCACGGCGTTCAGACGTTCTTCGAGGAACATGCGCTCGCGATGCGCGGAAGACGTGGTCAACTGGGTCATCAATGTATCAAGTTCATCGACGTACGCCGAGGCGATTGCCGCAGCGCGTTTCGCGTCTTTGTCCGTCACGGACAGAGTGATGATGCCGCTCTTGCGGTCCTCAGTGATCTCCGTGCGCTCTGCGAGCTTCTGGCATGCAGTCTCATCCAAACGCGCGCCATAGACCTTTTTCAGGTCGAAGCGGCTGACAATGCGCTCTTCCACCGTGTGGCTGCGCAGAACGCCGATGAACAGCGCGCCCGTGCTCTTGACCCCCAGGAAGTCTCCGGCTAATGCACCCAGAGAGCCAGCCTGTCCAGCGAGCGCCGACGCAATGGCCAACGAGCTTCCGGATTGAGAGTCCGGCGGCATGAGCTCTGCCGTTGATACGTATCTGTTGGGTATGAGAAACGCGACCACAGTGGCGGCAAGCAGCCCTGCAATGGTGACTCGAAACAGAAAACGGCGTTGGCCCCACAGCAGACGCAGGACCGCAATCGTTTGCTGGTGGGCCGGCTCGCTCGCTTCTGCCTGCCCTACCCCGTCTTCAACCGTCAGATGCTCAAAGATTGCGGGCTCCGGGTTATACGCTTCCTTGGTCAAACGAACATCCTTTTCACCCTTCGCACTAAGTCGCTCAAAAAACTATTTCGGCCACAAGTGCGGCCAGAAACCGATCTGCAAAGACACGGTCCAATTCGATTGCGGCGTTGATGCCAATAACGGGACATTCCATTTCTCGTACTGCACGAAACTGGAAATGTTCCACTCGTTGTGCAGCCACCAGCTCGCGGCAATTGAACCGTCGTTCAGCGTTCCTCCGCCCGGAACAAAGTCCGCCGCCGTCTTCGAATGGCGATACGCGAATTCGATCGAGTTGCGCGGGCTCGCCCAATAAGTGCTCCACGCTTGAAAGCCCGTGCCTTCCCGGCCAATCCAGCTCCCAACTAGGTTTTTATTGTTCGTGTACAAGTCGCGGTAGAAACTATCGAAATAAACGAATTTACCCGCGGAACTATTCGCGGTTGGCAAATCCGTGTATACAGCCTCGGCTCGGAAATCCAGTTTTGGCAAACCGGGCAGCTTGGGCATGTAGATTCCCGGATTGATTGCGGCGCGACGGGGAGCGGCGAGCGGTGACGGGTCATCGGTGGCGAGCGAATCGGCATACACGGTCAGCCAGTGCCGCACGAACGGAACGCGATAGGAAAAATCAAAACCACCAGTCCGTTTTCCAGGATCGTTCGCGGGAGTCTCATTCGCCACGCTGGTCAAACTCACATAGCTGTTCCAAACTCGGCCGATGGTAAGTGGGCGTCCCACGCCGCCGAATTCGACCGTGCGAGTGAAGCCAAACTCCAAGTTGGGCGTCGGCTTGAAGCTGATTTTTTCTCCATGAATCAACGGACGCGGCGGAAATTCGTTTCCGGACAGCTCTCCGAAGAAAATATCCCACTTCATGGGTCCCAAACGGCTGAATATCCACGGCAGCTTGAACGGAGCGATGCGGCTGGCGCGAAACATGTAAATCGGCGCGGCGTTGTCGCTGAACAAGAACGCGCTGCCTTTGCTCGGTCCCCACCACAAACTCTGCTTCCCGAATGCCAAATCCCAATTCGCGACATTCGCGGCAACATAAGCGTCCAAGAGCCGAAATTGGCTCGCTGACGCGATAGGAGTGGCAGGTTGGACTGGATTGGCATCCATGACGGCGATGGCGTTGCGCACTGGCAACGAATACGCCGGCGACGACGGCGCCATCTGATACTCGCCACGAATGTAAATCGCGTAGCGGCCCGCCGACGCCCATCCGGAAATGCCGGTGACGTTGTTGAAGCCCTCGCTGAACGGCCGGCCGTAGTCATTGATGACGGTCTGCCCGAAGTGATAGCTGTCGTTCAGCGGTCTGCCGGAAATGCCGGTTGCGCGTGTGTAAATGGACTCGAGACGCACCGAGCGGTTGTTTCCTCCGCCAAGAGCGCTGAGGTCGCTCTGAAATTCAGCGGCCAACTCTTGATACGCTGGAGATCCCGCTGAGGAATCGTCGCCCTCTGCGGCAACTTTGTCCTCAGCCTCCTGCGTCAGTTGTGCGCATTCAATTCGCGTCCAGGGGCGCATGCCAAGAAACTCCGTGTCGATGTATCCGAGGGCGGCAAGGCGTTCCAGAGCAGGGTAGACCCAGCTATCGAGCGGAACGTATGGCGATCCAACGCTGCCCGGGCCGTGGTTCGATTCTTCTTCGCGATATTCAGGGTACGTGTTCCATTCCCCGCCGGGCAAATCCGGGTTGTGATGGGCGCGATAAACATATTGCCCGACGAACCATCCGATGGCGCTGCCGACCAGCAAGTCGGTCGGAAAATGTTCCTTTCCCGTGGCGCGCGACGCCGTCACCGCCGCCGCAGCTCCATATGCGAGTAGCTTTGTCAGCGGGCCCGGATATTCGTGCGCAATCACGCCGGCAATCGACCAGGCCGCCGCCGCATGTTCGGACGGAAATGAATCACCTCCGGACCAAAACCGGCCTTGATAGTTGTCCTGCAACGGCCGTTCGCGGCCGGTCGCATACTTCAACGTCTCAGCCGCAGCCAGGCTATCAATCGCCGCCTCGCCCGCCAGGAATCCTGTCTCGCGAGCATGGTCGTTGTGACTGACTTTTCCCCACAGATACATGCCGGCACCGGCTCCAACCAATGAAGCAACACCGTAGTTCGAGAAATCGCGGCTGTGCTGAATGAAACTCGCAGAATTTGTCAGGTTCCTGCTGGCCGTGGTGTCTGTCGCAAGAAAGCCCCCCGTCAGCGCACCGAGCGGCAAAAGCCAATCGGCGTCGGCAAAGCGAAGACGGCTCGGACTGGTCCATATCGCTTTCTGGTCCAGCAACAGGTGTTCCAGCAGCGGCGTCCCAAGAGAATTGTCATAGGCTTCGTCTGAAGTGGTCGAAATCGGGTTATCAAGACTAAACGAACGCTGCGTATCTGATTTCCGATCCCCCAGTTTCTTTCTGGCATGTTGCGCGCGGACGTTGCTGGAGGTGGAGGGCACAGTCGTTTGACACCGCGCCGCCATTCCGGTGCTCGCGAGCAACAGTGCTGCTGTGTAAATCATTCTCAGAGGTCCGTTTGCTAACACTTGCCCTCAATACTTGGCTGCGAGAAAGGCGCTCGTTGTAATTGAGCCGTTCCTCAAAGCTTTGCTTAGCTTTCCAACTGCGTAAATAATGACAGTCGCCGAATCGGCCAGCGCTGCTGCCACACGTTGTGCGCGATGCAGGGCCATGCCTTTCGTTAATGTGTGAAGACGAAGGCTGACAGCGCCGCCGCTTGGGCGATTTGTGCAACGCTAAGCAGGTTTTTCCAGGTAGTCGATCCGCCCACTGGCTTTTCCGGAACGACAATCGTGTCACCCGGCTCGATGGTCTTCGACAAGACGTTACCCGTCCACCATCCTTGCCCCCGCCCTGTAATGACTCCTCCATCCGCCCGAACGATGAAGATCGCGCCTTTCTCCGCCAGGTTCGTCGCCCCTCCGGCCTGATTCAGATACCAACGCGCATTGCGCCCGGGAATATAAGTGATCGCGTTCGAGTTGTAGACCTGGCCGGTTACAAGGACAAAATCGGGACGTTTAGGAATGAAAATCGAATCCCCGTCGCGCAACTCCACATCACCCTCGGAATTGCGGAAGTGCTTTAGGCTGGCGGGTATTCGCGTGACCACTCGGCCGGTCACCGGAGCCTGCTCGAGAGCCTGAATTTCCTCCTGGTGCTGCTGCACAGATGCCTTCTGCAACTCGGCGCGCTCTTGTGCGCTCGCATTGATATCGGCTTTTGTGCTGGCGGAATCCTGCCGGATTTCTTCGATCAGTTTTTCGCGGCTTTCTTCCTGCAGTTTCCGGACCTCAGTTCGTAGCATCACCGTTCCGGCGGTATAGGCTGCGGGCAAGAACCCGCCGGCGCGCTCAAGGACGGAGCTGAGCCGTTCGCCGGGCCGGATTCCATACGTTCCGGGATGCTGCACTTCTCCTTTCAAAACCACTGACGCGCCAATGTCGTTCCACCCGGGAATCTGCCGGATTGTCAGAACGTCGCCGTCAACCAATGGGACGTCTTGATTCGCGTTTCCCGACAAAGCTGCCGACAGACGGACTTCTTCGTGTTGGCCGACGAGTTGTTTTTGGTTATGCACGATATACCTGGTGAGATCGGCGCTTGCCGTATCCGCGCTCCTCTTCAACCCGCCGGCGGTGCGAATCAAATCGGCGGCGCGCATGTTCGTGGTTAGCGGATACCGGCCTGGCCGGGCTACCTCTCCCTTGATGTAGACAGTCGCGGGATCCACTTCGGCCGGATTGCTGTGAACGAGAACACGGTCACGGGAGTCCAACACGATATTGTCCAGAGGATTGCCTTCAAGGGCGCTGCTGAGTTTCACGCTGAATATCTTCATTTCCCCGTTCGGCAGATAGCGGAACACCTGCGCATCTTCCCGCTCCGCGTCCGGTCCCAGACCGCCGGCCATGTGTATGGCGTCGCTCAGATGAATTTCGCCGGAGGAGCGGTAAGTGCCTGGATCGCGGACATCTCCCCAGACCGAAACAGTCGGCGGATTCTCAAAATCGTAGCGCCCGAAGATCTGCACCGTGTCCAACGGGTCCAGGAGCGGCGCGCTCGCAGGATGGCTAAGCGCCTCGGCAAGATTGAAGCTTTCAACTACGGGCCGGTAATCCGGAGACCTTAATCGGATGATCTCCGCGTATTGTGTCGCGGGCTCCGGCAGCAAATCCTTGTACGAAGAAATCAAATCAGTAACGCGCATCCCTGCGTGATAGGAATAGCGGCCGGGACGCAGTGCATGGCCTTCCAGATAAACCGCGTCAAGGCTGTAGGGAGCGATCGGGAAGATTCGAATCTTGTCTCCGTCTTGGACCTGGAAAGAATCGAGTTGCTTCGCGATGGCCGCTGAGTTGCCGTCTTGCGCAGCATTTTCTGAAACATCGACGCTCAGCATGGTTCGCTTGTCATGCGCAACGATGCGCTGCACTTCGATGTGGCGTAGTGTCGCAGTGGGAAGGAGTCCACCCGCCAGCGTCAGCACGTCGGCAAGCGATTTTTCGCCTTTCAATTCATAGACGGCCGGCCGGCGAACCATTCCCTCGATCGTGACTTGGCCGCCGATTGGCGGGACTAAGACTGTGTCGCCATTCTCCAGGCGCTCGATATCCGTTCTCACCCCGTGCAACAGCAGGTCGTAGACGTCGACGTCCTGGACCAACTGTTTGCCGCGATAGTGTTCGAGGTTGCGAAGCGATCCGCGCGCGGTGGGTCCTCCCGCGGCGAAGATGGCGTTCAATGGCGTCGAGAGCGAGCTGATATCGTAGGCGCCGGGATGCGCTACGTCTCCCACCACGTAGACGCGAATGTTGCGCAGGCGAGAAAGCGAAACATCGGCGGAGACGTCGCGAAACTGAGAGCGCAGCGTCCGCTGCACGGCTTGCTGAACGTCCGCCATCGATTTTCCAGCAACCAGCAGAGGTCCGACTTCTGGGAGGCTCAACCGCCCCTCACTATCAACCGTGCGCAAGAGGCGCTGAGATACTCCTCCCCACAAATCGATCGACAAACCGTCACCGGGACCCACCACATAGTCCGGGCCGACGGGCAGATCCATGGGGATCATTTGCAGGTCGCGCGTGCCGTTCTCGAACACTTCCATGCCAAAACGCTCCGGCGTGGGCGCTTGTGGCACCGCCTGGAGATACATGTCATACAGCGAAGGAATGTCCTCATAAGGATTGGGCTGGCGAATCATCCGCTGGCTTGGACTTATGTCGGGTGCTCTCCGGCCGAGGCCGTTGGTTCCCGCTAAACTGTAAAGGGCTCGTTCGTCAGCCGGCGGCTGCATTCCTGCTTGTCCCGGATATTCGCTTGTTCGCGCATACGCCCCTGCGTTCATGGGCGAAACACTTTGCTCGCCGATGCCCAGATCTGGGCCGTTCAGATCCGGCAGGAAATTTCCATTACCGCCCGATGTCTGTGCTGAAGACGCGGGCGGCGATTGCCGGTTCAGCGGGTCATGTTCGCCGTCATAAAAATCCGTCGAACCGGACTGCAACGCGTTTCCGGGATTTCCCGATTGGAGTTGGGAACTCCCGAGCGGAATCCCGCCGCGTGTTTGCATTAATTCTGCCTCTTCAAGAGTGGATTCCTTGCGCGGCTGCAAACGCGGCGCCGCACCACCGTTTGGCGTTTCAACTCTCTGGGACGGCCCTGGCGATCCTGGCGCCTGTCCTTGCTCGCTTGCGGGATATGTCCCGCGCCGGACGTTGCAATTCGAATCCGTCGCGGAGTCGCAGTTTTGCGCCTGCTGCATTCCATTGGTTTGCTGCTTGCGCTCCTGAGCAAGCTCCTCTTCTTGATCTTGCACCAGCCATTTCGTCCGCTCTTGGACCAAGAGCTCCTGCTCTTTCGCCTGCGGCGAGTTCGGATTGAGCGCGGGAAGCAGATAGCCATACTTCTGCAACAACCGAGTGGCAATGGACCGGAATTCAATGTCTGTTCCCAGCCGATCGAAGATCGCTTGGTCGGTCAGGTCTGAGTCACTGATCAGCTGACCGTGGTCGGTTGCGTCTTTCGCCACCCAAGCCTTCAATTCCACCATCAGGCCAGTGTTCGCGTGCAGTATCGATTCAATCTGCGCGGCGGAGGCTGCCACCCTGTTCATGTTTTCCCGCCCCAAATCAGACGGAGGCACGGGCGTGGAATTCTTGCTTTGCGGATAGGCGCACAGGGAACCGAAGACGACTAGACAGGCCGACACCAAGAGCCGAAGAAGCCCGCTCCGGCACGACCGTCGATCGACTTTCCACAAAAGATTTGAATCCCTCGCGTTCATTCCTAACCTCCGACGAGCTGGGCCTTGCCGCGCAGAGCGTTCAAAACGCCTTCTTCCGACGTTTCAATCTGGTTTGTTCGAATGTTTAGAGTTGTCCAATAGAACACCGAACTGTCTCGATCCGGC
>DATLST010000052.1:0-11802 GCA_035534055.1 Candidatus Acidiferrales bacterium
ATGGAGCAGTTTGAACGTCAGCGTGCTCGAATTCTGGGCACTTATCGGGCACCTGAAGTGGGTGCGGTTGCAGAAGAGCAGCAAGTCGCGTAGTATCTATGACGCGGGGTGGAGCAGCCTGGTAGCTCGTCGGGCTCATAACCCGGAGGTCGTTGGTTCAAATCCAACCCCCGCAACCATGGGCGCTGAGAGGAAAAACCTCGAAGTGCCCTTTTTATTTTCGGTTACAAGCCAACCTGTACGAGCTCACTTCTCTAATTGATTGCCGCCGAGTTGCTCCTGTTCCCCAAACTGGGAACAACTGGGAACAGATCGCCATAAATCGCCCGTTCTATAGCGAGCGCGGCCTCGCGTTCCGATTCCGCGGAGCTGTGCGTATAAACCTCTGCGGTCATATCGATGTTGGAGTGTCCCAACAGTTTTTGTGCAAGTTTCAGATTCCCGGTCCGCTCGTTCAGAATGCTGGCGGCCGAATGCCTGAAAGTGTGAAAACCGGAAGTCCCAGCACTGCGAGCAATCCCCAGCTTGTCGAGAACGCAGTAAAGGACATCCTTGCGGAGGACATCGGGATGTAAAGGAGAGCCATCCTTTTTGCAGAATACAAAGTCGTCCGGCCCACGAAATACTGCATGTTGGAAATGTTCCGTTAATGCATTTGAAAGTGCATTTCCGAAATAGATCGTCCGCACACTCCCCTGGGTTTTTGGTGGAACAAGTTTTCCGTGCCAGAGACTTTGCTCAATCCGCAATTTTCGACTCGCGAGGTCAATATGCTTCCATTGCAGACCCAGTAGTTCCCCAAGGCCGAAGACCGGTCAATCCCGCACAACAGAAGAACGCACGATACGACTCAGGAGCAGCCTGAATAATCGCCAGAACCTGCGTTGGCGACCAGATGGGCTTCTCGCGCCGGCGGTATACCGGCTTGCGGCTCTTCCGTATCGGTGATTTGACGATCAAGTCGTTGTCCACTGCAAGCGAGAATATCCCCTGCAAGACCAAGAGCAAATTGCGGACGGTCCTAGCTGAAAGACCATCCTGCGATTTGGCCTGCGTGAACGTCTCGATGTGCATTGGTGCAACATCCCTGATTCGATAGTCGCCAAAGATAGGCAAGATATGACGCTTCAACGCAGAATCGTAGGACTCACTTGTTGAAGCCTTTAGACCCTTGCGGTCCAGAGACGACGCCCAGTAGCTTTCCACGAAGTCCCGAAGCGTTAAATCGTTCGCTTCAAGTTTCGTCGAGGTGGAGTCTCCAATGCGCCGATCCAAGACCTCGCGTGCAGCCTTCTTACCTGTCACGTTATAAAGAGTCTCCGATCGCTGTTTCCAACCTCCTGCTGCCGTTCGCACGCGATAGCGGATCTTGAATGCGATACCGTGCCGTGTGCGAATGGGATTTGAGACAAAACCACGTTGATACGATGATTGACGAGTCACTATTCATTTTCTCCTTTCGTTCGTGACCCGCCTTTGCCTTTCAATCGAATGTATGCGGCGGCTCCCTTTCGAAGTATTGCGGCGACCGGTTCCTCCAGCTTGCGCGATGCCTGTTCTAATTCAGCCATCTCGCCGGGCGTTAGCCGGAGGAAAAACCGCTCACTTCGTCGCAAATGCTTCAGTTTGGGTGGCCTCCCCATGCAGGAGGTATTTGTACAGTCAAAAACTGGATTTGTCAATCTGTTCCCGGTCTGTTCCTTGGCCATTCTAAGCCCCCGCTTTTGTCTCATTTGGGACAGGTCGTTGGGTTGGAAGCCCAACGTCTAGACAGCCAATTCCCCCTCTATCCAGCCTTTCCATGACTCGCGACAACGCAAATCGCAAATACTTCCCCAGTCGATAAGCTCCCAGTTCGTCGGCGTGTTCGTAAACCCAACTGGGCTTCAATCGGAGATGGTTGGCAATCTCTTGCACGGTCAATAGAGTCTCTGGCAACTTCAGATCTCCTGTATTTAGTCGTATGGCAGAGGTCCTCATCTGATCCTCTTTGGGGAAGGACAGCCAAAGTCCCGGTTGCTTGCACGCGTGGACGCTTCTGGAACTTTGGCCGCTGCATTCCCGCTACCGAGCGCGTTCATTTGATCCACTCCTTGAACTGGGGGCAATCTTGTCAGCGGAGTGGGCCCGCACACCAGACAGTGAATGGACGGCACGAGTGAAAACCTCTGATTGGTCAATCGTTATGCGGGTTTAGACCGGGAGAAGTTTTACTCGCGGGACGCGAGTTGCGCGAGTAGAACGGTGGACCCGGAGCAATTGCGATCAACAGGCCGTTGTGGTGCCTCAACCCTCATCGTGCTCCCTACGTCGCACTTAAACAGCCCCTTTCGTTCCTGTTCCGATGTAGCATCCTTTGCGGTTGCAGAGCTAAACACCTCAACATCACGGAGCCTGTCATGGGTCACACGCGGCTGGGCACAGTTCCCAAAACGCGTAAGTGGAATGAACTTGTTAAGCAGATTGTCGGGCGGGGTCTGACGAGCGATATCGTCACTGCCGCAGGCAACATAGGCGCGATTGCAGTACGGACGCTGGATGCGGCCCAGAGGGGCTTGGATAAGGCTGTAGATGATCCTGGTGTACGTTACACATTTTACCTCCTAACGCAGGGCAATGGAGGTCGCGCCCCGTGCGGGCGCGTGGATTGAAACAGGGCCGCAATCGTAAAAGCCAATCAGACGCCTTGTCGCGCCCCGTGCGGGCGCGTGGATTGAAACGTCTCGGGCGCGAGCACCGCATCGGTGACAATCATCAGCTTCCAAGAACTATCTTTAGGCCTCCCTCACTTCATACTTAAGAACAGCTTCCCTTATATGTACCGTATATGGTACACTCGTTTGGTGGGTAAGAAACCGAAATCCCCGACGGGCATACGTACCCAGCCTGAGGCGCTCGAAAGACAAGGGAAACGCGTTCCGGCAATTTTCTTTAGGACAGAGGCGGGCGGAGAACCCGTGCGGGACTGGTTGAGGAGGCTGCCTTCACCCGAAGACCGGAAACGCATCGGGGAGGACATCAAGACCGTGGAGTTTGGCTGGCCAGTCGGAATGCCCGTTTGCAAACCCTTAGGCAATGGCATTTACGAGGTGCGGACGAGCCTGGCCCAGAACCGAATCGCGCGGGTGCTTTTCTACATCGACAAGAGAGCCCGGATGGTCCTGCTCCACGGATTCATTAAGAAAACTCGGAAGACGCCGGACGAGGACTTAGAACTGGCAAGAAACAACAAAGGTAAGCATCAGAGGGGACTCCAATGAACGTTAGGAAAAATCGCCAAAGAACTGACCACAGTGGTTCGACTTTCGACAGCTTTCTCGAAGAAGAAAGAATCCGGGAAGAAGTTGAGGCAGTCGCCATCAAGCGGGTGCTGGCGTGGCAACTGGAACAGGCCATGCAGGAACAGCAAAAAACAAAGCAGGCGATGGCGAAGCAGCTTCATACCAGTCGGTCACAACTGGATCGCCTGCTTGACCCTAGCAACGTGTCGGTGACGCTCGATACTATCACTCGGGCAGCGAGTGCGCTCGGCAAGCGCGTAATCATTCGCGTAGCAGACGTGAAGGCCAAGCGCGCGTAGTGAGTCTCTCTCCGCGATTCGGAGGTGCGCACGCTCGCCGATGTGGGCAAATTTCGCGTCGTGCCGACCGAGGATCTGGCCCGGTTCGGATACCAAGGAGATCAGGCTCGCATGGAAGCCGACATCAGGAATCTGCGGAAGCACCGGCTAGTCGAACAGCGGGCGATTGAAGGTCATTCCTCATATTCGACAAGGGTCCTGACGCTAACGAAGGAAGGTCACGGGCTGCTTAGACGCACCCAGTGCGTCTCCGATCCGCGAGCACGGCGAATGTTGTTGACCTTCAACGTTGCCGGAATCGGGGAACACGTCCGGGAACAAACTGGGAACAGAACAACCCGGAACAGGCCCGATCAGGGCCTAACAAGCACCACGTAAGTCATTGAAAGGCAAAGACGGGGTAAATGTTTGTGCGGCTCATAACCCGGAGGTCGTTGGTTCAAATCCAACCCCCGCAACCACTCTTTTATTCGTCTTCCCCAATAAAACCAGCGTGCCATTGATACCCTACATAAATTGTACGAGGATTTGTACGAACCGACGCGGAGGTACCTGTGGCTAAGAAGACCCTGAAACAAGCCGTTGACCGGTTTAAAACGAAGACTCGGCGGAAATCCGCGTCGAAAAGCCCACAACCTTCTCTCTGGACGAGCCCAGATGTGTTTTTCGGAGATCATGCGCCGGGCCACCCTGATTCGGTGGGCAGAACGGGAGGAAACATTTCGGTGATGCGGCGAATGGTTATAGAGAAGTTTGATGCTCAGCTAAAATGACGTCAAAATTGCTCTTACGGTTTGGTAAACGGGAGGCTATATGATACGGAAGTTTAAAGACGCTGTGGCTACAGGTGAGACAGACTCTACCGTCGAATTTCTGTACTGCCGTTTCATGTGTTGCTTTTTGCGCGCTTGTGCAATTCTGGTCTGTTTGGCGCTGGGCGGGGAGTGGCCAGAAAAAATCAAGAGGGTTCAAAGATGACCGGCGGTGAAGACTCGAAACCCGAGGAGAATTCGGTCACCTGGGAAGTCGTGCTGACTCACAATAGCATCCATGATGGATACCGAATCAAAATGTCCTGTCGCCGGCAAGCGCAAGTACGCAACCGAAGGTGAAGCTTTAGCGACAGCCGCACACCAGATCGCAACCGCTAACGCGCCGAAGAACCTTCGAGCCTACATATGTTCATGGTGCGATGCGTGGCATTTGACGAAAAATGCGGGCAGGGCCGCGCAGCGTCGAAGATGATGCGTAACGAAGCAACCGGAGTCTACCAGATCAAAAGAACACCGCGTCGGGTAGAGCTGAAATGCCGCTAGCGCGAAGAATGAATTCGCGTAGCCAAGTGCAATAGCTTATCTTCTCGTCGCCGCTTCCGAAGTTTTGGAGCCGAACTCATCCGCGGTTAGTTGTTCAGCAACATCGCCACATGGGATGAATCCCCGATAGCGGTGGGACTTATCTGGATATGCACGAGAAGAATTTCAATCTCATTTGTTCAGTTGCGTTGGCCCATCGATCCCAAGATGTCATAAGCCGATTTGTCATTTCGAAGCCTACGATTAGGAACCCAAGACATGCGACCTCTGAGAACTTCAACGGGCAAACGTTGGAGTTAATCGGACTGATGATTGAGTCGGTAGTTAACCCTTTTCAATATGGCCGGGCGACCTGATCCAATTTCCGCACCGCTCATACTACGACATCCGGGTTACGTGCTTGAACCATCACATAGTTCAGCCACCAAAAAGGAAAAGCCCCACTCTGAAACGCGAGTGGGGCAGACAAAATCACGGATCGGTATCGACGTTCAGGAACGCGACATGCGCGTACGACTAATCCCTGCGATGCCCAGAAGACCGGAACCTAGGAGTAACACAGTGGCCGGTTCTGGTGTGGACGTCGGAGGACCAGTTTCGTCAAAGCCTGTAAGGCCTGTGTTGGTGTTAATCACATGAGCGGCGAAATCCGTTACCTGGGTCACGGACGTGCAGCCACCTATACATGTTAATGTCAAAAGAAAGCGATGAAACCGCTCCAGACGCTGGAGGACCATCTAGGCTGACGGCGAAGCTGCCGTAGCCGTCGAAAGTCCCACCCCCCGAACCGGAAAACAAGCTAGAGGAAATGTCCGTGACACCGGACAACCCCGTACCGTTCCAACCGATCGCGCCATTACCCGCTCCGTTACCGAAAATCCCGAAGGGCGAAATCATCTTGACAGTGGCATCGATCATTTCACTGACACCAGACCCCGAGATAAGCAGACACCATGAGTCGGACGAGAAAGTTTCTGATAATGTTAGGCGCAATTACGAGTTTTTTGATGACTGGAGGGGTGGGAGTTGCAAAGGCGGATTCCGCAACCTTGCAACTGACCCAGTGCAACACGGTCGGTCTCTGCGATGCAGGGAGCATTGTCTCCCTTGTGCTCCCTTACTTACACTTACGCCGGCGACGAAGAGCGGGCACTTTAGTCACCAAACGACCGGCGTGCTGGAAATTAAATAACTGCTGTGTTCTCAACAGAAAAACACAGAGAGATGAAATTCGTCTCTCCGTACTGGCCAGCGACCTGTGAAAAAGTCTTCACTTTCATCGCAACCCTTTTACCGTTGTCAACTTGAGGCACGAGGTGGGCGACAGACTTGCATGGATTCGAGAATTCGCGCACTGCCGAACTGGGAATCGAGTGGATCGCTGCCCAGAGTCCGCAAGCGAAGGGACGGATCGCGTATGACAATTCCCATTTTGTCCGAGAACTCAGCTTGCTGCTTCTGAGGGCCTCCCCAAGTCGACCAGCGGCAAGCGGGTCATTACGACCGTTCCTTGTCCACTTCCCGGAGACTCAATTTCCAAGATACCGCCCAATTGCCGGATTCTTTCTCGCATCCCTCGGATACCGACTCCAGGCGTGGCCCCTGATGTCATCTCATGGAGCTTTTCGGACGGTACGCCTTTACCGTGATCCTCTACTTCGACACAAACATCATTTTCGGAACGAGTGATGCGAATCTTGGCGGTCACGCTTTCCGAATGGCGATGGATGTTGGTAAGACATTCTTGCACGACCCGAAAAATGGCGACTTCCGAATCCCGCGAGAGCCGCCCCAAATCATCAGGAAGCTCCAGATCAACCTTGATCTTGCTGCGCTCCGCAAATCCTTCGGCGTACCAGGGAATGGCAAACGAAAGTCCTTTTTCATCCAACAGCGGCGGATGGAGTAAGTATGAAATAGTGCGAATGTTTGTACTCATTTCGCGAACTAGCTCCCGACTATCCTTCACGATGTTGATCGCCTTCATCAAGCGTTCGATTTCGGCCTCCACCGAAGACAAATTTATTCCCAATGACGCCAACGTCTGTCCGATGCTATCGTGCAAATCACGGGCAATGCGTCGTCGCTCATCATCTTGTGACTGAAGCAGCGTGCCGTTAGTTCGCTGAGACTTTGATTGGCCTTGTCGAGTTCTGCCGTGCGCTGTGTCACCTTGTCTTCCAGCTCTCCTTGCGCTGCGAGCAATCTTTCATTCTCTCGGCGACTTGCTTCTCTAATCGCTACGATGAAACCAGAGGCTAGCAACAAGGCAAGAAGGTCCGTCACTTGCTTAATTCCGAGGATACGAAGCGAGTGTATCGGTGGAATGAACCAGTACTTCGCACCAAGAAGGGCAATGGCAACCGTCGTGAGTGACGGCCCAAGTCCACAGTACCAAGCGGCAAAAGCGACTGCCGGGAGAATCGTCACGTATGGCGCGGGATCGCCGAGAACGGGTTTCAGCCCACGTGCTGCGAACAATGTGACTGCCGTAGCCAAAAGAGCCGCAGCATAACGTCCGTACTGGTTCCTTAAACTTCGCCGGGACAACAGCGAACCGGACATTGGCTGTTCCTCTTGTACAAGAAGAGGGTGGCGTCTGGCATCGTAGGTCGCTCGGAGCCGATAAGTCAAGAGAACGTCTGCGTCGCCAAGGACGGCTCGACTGATTTTCTGTTTTTGTTTTTACCCCGGCGCAAACGTGAATGCAGTTTCATCGAAGCGTCTCCTCTCACTTTGATGCGCTGAGCGGCAACGTAGCTCCGTTCATTTGCTTTTGGAAAACGCAGTTCTATAATTATTAGAAATGAGACAGCCGGGTAGGGAAACCACCCTCATCACCCCAAAAATCCTACCCGGCAAATCGCTCAATTCAAGCTCCATTTTTGTTGGTCCGGCTGGATGGTCCTACCCAGATTGGAAGGGGATTGTTTACCCTTCGCAGAAGCCTCGCGGTTTCCACGAAGCCACCTACCTTGCACAGTACTTCGACACCATCGAGATCAACACATCCTTCTACCAACCGCTGAAACCAGAGCATTGCAGGCAATGGCTCGAAAGAGTCGCGGCAAACCCGCGCTTTCTTTTTACGGCGAAGCTTTGGCAAAAATTCACTCACGAATCAGGAGCCAATCTGGAGGACGAACAGTCTGTTCGCGCTGGCTTTGACGTTTTGAAGGATGCCGGGAAGCTGGGTGCGGTTTTGTTGCAATTCCCGTTCTCGTTTCACCGAACTCAGGAGAACACCTCTTATCTGAAACAGCTTATCGAGCGATTCGGAAGTTATCCACTCGTGGTAGAAGTTCGGCACGGTTCCTGGAACGAGAGAGATTTCTACGAAATGCTGCACGAACTTGGAGTCGGCTTCTGCAATATCGATCAGCCGGTGATTGGCCGCTCTCTGAAGCCGTCCAAAGTGGCGACCGCGACGGTTGGTTACGTTCGTCTTCACGGGCGACGTTACGACACATGGTTCAGCGATGATCCCGAAACTCCCTCTTTTGAGCGTTACAACTATCTCTATTCGGAAAGTGAACTGGAACCGTGGGCTGAGCGCATCCGCAAACTGAACGACCACACGGGCACAACATTCGTCATCACGAACAATCACTACGAGGGTAAGGGCATTGTGAATGCGCTCCAGCTCATCCATCTCTTGATCGGCGCTAAGGTCAAGGTGCCGGAAACACTGCGTCATCACTACCCGGACCTTGAGAAGATTGCCAGCGAACCGTCCAAAGAACCTACCTTGTTTGACTGTTGACGCCCTTCTTGACATTCGCTTTATATTCGCCTACGCTTTGCTCTGATCTCGGAATGAACACGACCGAACGTCATGTCATTAGACTCCATCCCGGCGCAGGCCGTCGCACCCTCGTCGCCCAAAATCTGGGCTCTGCCGGAACGTGGATTGGCCGTATTTCACGGTCATTCAGACGCGCCGCGACTATTTCACTATTTCCTTCCTGGGTTGATCGCACAAGGAAAGTCCATCCTGTGTCTTGACGGTGCAAATCGCTTTGATCCTCTGCTGATCGCGAGGTTTGCCCGCGAGTGCCGCCAGGAAGCATCGGTCTTTAATCAGCGGTTGCGTGTGGCACGAGCTTTTACCTGCTTTCAATTGACGGAATTACTTGTACGTGTGCCGCGACTGCTCGAAAAGTTTCCTGCGGACGCGTTGGTCGTCACGGCTTTACCAGATTTGTATTTCGATGAGGATGTTCGCGAGCATGAGGCAACAGCCTCGTTTCAGCGGGCACTGGAGGCGCTGCGTGTGCTTCAACAATCGGCGCTCGCGACCTCTGTTTTCTCCGATGCGACATCATTCCAGACGCCACGGCGAACATTCTTCGCACACCTTGTGGCTCAGGCCGATTGTGTTTCACGATTTGCCGAGGAAGATGGAAGGCTCGTCCTTGTAGAGGAAAAAGATCGTACCCCCGCTCTGCTCGACTCAAGTGGATCACGAGACTAGACATGGGCCGAACTGTCCCTACTTTCGTTCAATTGATTCAGGATGCCGCAGATCACTGGAAGAAATTCCGGCGCGCTCTTCGGCGAGAGGACCAGGAGCATTTTGACAGGCTCTTTCACCGGGTTCGCTTTTACACGCAAGCGGCCACCTATCAATGCAATGACAACCCGATGGAGGCCATCCTTCTCTCGATTGCCCTCGACCATGAAAAGCGGCTCGACGCCGTAGAGAAAGCTCTCAGAAACGCGGGGGTGCTTTGTGAATTTGCACCAAGGATGGATTCTCGACCTCTACCCGACTCAGCGGGGGATGACGCTTTGGCTGATCGACCGGAACCAATCCCACTACCATTTGACCGATAGTTTTGCGCCAGCCTTTTATGTTTCGGGAGATCACGACAGTCTCATCCGTTTACAGGAAGCCGCAAGGAAACAAACCACGGAGCTGCGCACACGATTTACCGAACGCACCGACCTGTGGCTGAATGCACCGCGTCCTGTCCTCGAAGTATCCGTGCTGTGCCCGTCCGATTTCATGGGATGGGGGCGATGGGTCCATAAGCTCGACTCGCGGTTACAGCTTTACAACAGCGACCTCATGGTCGCCTCCCTCTACTGTTGGGAGAAGCGGATTTTCCCGCTCGCTTATGTCGAAGTCGAAGCGGATGAAGAAGGCCAAATCCAGTCTATCGAGTGTCGGGATGACGAATGGACACTCGACTATGAAATGCCGCCGCTCAAGACGATGCACATTCGGCTGGCAGGGCTCACACACATTGATCCCACGCACGGTCACCGCGCCGCGCTCGAAATCGAAATGGATGGAACCTGTTGGGAACTCGACGAAGCGGGCGAGCCTCCAGCTTGGGGATTCGCGCGATTGCTCAAGAGGGAAGACCCGGACGTAATTCTTTCTGAATGGGGCGATTCCACCATCCTGCCTTTGCTTCGCCAGCAGGCGGACCGCTTGAAGTTTTCTTTGCCCTTGAATCGCGACGACTCGGCCTCTGTTCACCAGTCCCAAGGACGTAGCTATACGAGTTATGGAAGGATTCTATTCAAGGCGAGCGCTACCACTCTTTTCGGGCGCATCCATGTGGATAAGCAGAACTCATTCATTTCCGAGAAGTGCGACTTCGCAGGTCTTTGGGAACTTGCCCGTGTGACCAAACTGCCGGTGCAATATGCCGCACGCACAACCACCGGAACGGGAATCTCCTATATGCAGATGGAGCTGGCCTACCGCGATGGAGTACTCATCCCAGAACAAAAGGCCGAGCCGGAAGACCCGAAGCAGCCGGATGAAATACTGTGTGCCGACCGTGGAGGATTGGTGTTCGTTCCGAAGATTGGATTTACAGCAAACGTCGCTGAGCTGGATTTTGTCAGCGAATATCCGAGCATCATGGCACGGTTCAACATCTCACCCGAAACCGTGAACTGTCGCTGCTGTCCCGATGGAGAACGTATTCCCGAACTAGGCTATCGCATCTGCCAAAAGAGGCGCGGTATCACAAGTCGAGTGGTTGAACGGCTGATCGCCAAGCGAACCGAACTCAAGAAATTGCAGAAGGTATCGCCATCGGACGGTGCGCTGCGTTTCAAATTGCAGCGGGATTCATTGAAATGGCTTCTCGTCTGTTGTTTCGGCTACACAGGTTACAAGAACGCTCGCTTCGGCAAGATCGAGGCCCATGAAGCCATCAATGCTGTTGCACGCGAGACGCTACTCGTAGCAAAAGAAATGGCCGAGAGCCAAGGTTTCGAGTTGATCCACGCGTTGGTAGATTCACTCTACGTCTGGAAAGATGGGGCAAGCCGCGAAGACTACGAACAATTGGCACAAGAAATCGAGCAGCGAACACAGCTTCCTTTGGCCATCGAGGCTGTTTATAGCTATGTGGTGTTCCTGCCTTCCAAACAATCTCACGACATCCCGGTCCCTAATCGTTTTTTCGCAGTCAACGAGGATGGTGAACTGAAAGTCAGGGGGCTCGAATGCCGTCGTCACGATACGCCGCCGCTGGTGGCGCAAATGCAGTACGAGGTTCTGAAAGTCTTATCGGAAGCCCACGATTACGATAGCTACGTCAAGAAGCTTGAAGATGCACGCACGATTTTCCGTCGTTATGAAGAACGCCTGACGACGGGAGACGTTGCCATTGAAGACCTCATCGTAAGCAAGCGGATGACGCGGGAACCACGCGAGTATCAGAAAGCTGGCGTCACGGCAATCGCGGCGCAGCAGCTATACGGCAACGGTGTGAAGCTAAGGCCCGGTCAGAGTGTGGAATACGTGATTACTGACAGCCGATCAAAGGTGCCCAATGACCGGGTTCGTGCCTATGCACTCTGGGAGGGATGGCACTCCTACGATAGAGAAAAATATCTCGAAATGTTGAGGGAAGCTTTTGACCAATTCGTGATCGTGCC
>DATLST010000053.1:0-19695 GCA_035534055.1 Candidatus Acidiferrales bacterium
TCGGCCACGGCGCCGCCGGATTTGGTGAGCTCGTAAGGGCCGGGCGTGGCGGAAACGTACATCACCTGGTTCATGCGATGTTCGAACTCCTCGAACGTCAGCGGGCGATTGTCGAGCGCGGAAGGCATGCGGAAGCCGTAATCCACCAGGGTTTGCTTGCGCGAACGATCGCCATGATACATGCCGCGGAGCTGCGGGATGGTCTGGTGGGATTCGTCGACGAAGAGCAGAAAATCCGAAGGGAAATAATCGAGAAGCGTGGGAGGCGCCTCGCCGGGCAGTCGGCCGGAAAGATGACGGGAGTAATTTTCGATTCCGTGGCAGAAGCCGATGGTGCGCATCATCTCGATATCGAACAGGGTGCGCTGCACCACACGCTGGGCTTCGACGATCTTGCCCTTGCGCGCGAGCTCGCCCTTCCACCAGTCGAGCTCTTCGTAGATGGTCTGGATAGCGCGCTCCTTCTGCTCCGCGGGGAGAACGTAGTGCGTCTTGGGATAGACGGGCAGGCGGTCGACCTCGCCGTCATGCGAGCGAATCTGGCCGGTCAGCGGGTCGATTTTGCGGATGGCTTCGATCTGGCTGCCCCACAGCTCGACGCGAACGGCAAAATCATCGTAGGGAGGATAGATTTCGATCATATCGCCGCGAACGCGGAAGGAGCCACGGCGAAGGTCTTCCGCGCGATCGTACTGGATTTCGACGAGCTTCCGCAGGATCGCTTCGCGAGCGATGGACTGGCCCTTCTCGAGCATGAGCATCATCCCGTAATAGGCTTCGGGCGAGCCGATGCCGTATATGCATGAGACGGAGGCGACGATGATTACGTCGCGCCGCTCGAAGAGGGAGCGAGTGGCGCTCATGCGCAGCTTATCGAGCTCGTCGTTGATGGTGGCTTCCTTCTCGATGAAGGTGTCGCTGGCGGGAACGTAGGCTTCGGGCTGATAGTAATCGTAATAGCTGACGAAGTATTCCACGGCATTCTGCGGAAAGAAGGACTTAAATTCGTGGAAGAGCTGCGCGGCCAGGGTCTTATTGTGGGCCAGCACGATGGTGGGGCGGTTGATCTGCTCGATGACCTTGGCCATGGTGAACGTCTTGCCCGAACCGGTCACTCCAAGGAGAACCTGGTGACGGTCGCCATCGTTCACACCACGGACGAGCTGGGAGATCGCTCCCGGCTGGTCACCGCGGGGCTCGTAATTGCTGGCAAGCTTGAATTTCAAGGGTCCAGACGCCTCAGGACAAAGTTCGGTGCCGCCGAAAACCTATATTATAGCGCACATCGTTGCGCACGCTTTTTCGAGGGTGGGGGGCGTGGCGGGGCAGCTTCCGATAGGCACAACTTATCGGGCACTGCACTGTTCCTAACACGAAGGACATGACGAAATCCGCATGATTCAGGCAGGAAACCCTAATGGCGTAGAAGGCATCAAAATGATGACGATCTCACAAAATCACAGGTTGAATATTCGGTTCAACATTGTTGCCACTATCACCGATAACCTGCTCGTTGAGTGCGCGACGGATTGGCTCTCCAGTCTCCGCAAACTGTCCTAAACGGAACAGATGCTATCCGCGTATTTGTTTAGACTTTCCTTACGCAGCCCCAACTCCAGAGGACACCTGCAATGAAGACATGCATCGATGGAGCACTGTGCGTGGGCAGGCTCGGGGTAAATCCGCCCTTGCGCCTGATTCCAAGAAAAGCTTTGTTCCAAATCATAAAGGCCGTTTTAATTCTCGCCATCCTTTTCTCGCCCACCATTACGTGGTCCCAGGAACAAGTTACGGATCAATCCAATCCTCTTGAGTTTGTTCAGCAAAGCCCAACATCACAAAGCAACCCGGCTCCCGCACCACCAGCGGATAGCGGCGCCGTTTCGTTGCCGGACAAGGCTCCGGCTCGCCAAAACAACAAGGACGATTCCCAAGGCCAGCAGACCAAGCGCATGTTCTGGCTCGTTCCCAACTTTGGGGCGGTGAACGCCAATACGCAGCTTCCACCGCTTTCCACTCGCGAGAAATTCGTGCTCGCCTCGCGCGATAGCGTCGTGGATTACTCCTCGTTCACCTGGACGGCCATCCTAGCCGGACAAGCCATGCTCTTAAATTCCGATCCGGAATTGGGGCACGGAATCGCCGGTTACGGACGCTATTATTGGCGCACCTTCACGGACGGAGTGTCGGGAACTTTTTTCACCGAGGCCATTGTCCCGACGATCACGCATGAGGACCCACGGTATTACACCATGGGTGAGGGCGGTTTTTTTCGCCGAACGGATTACGCGATATCCCGCGCCTTCGTCACTAAGACAGATTCCGGAGGCACCAGCTTTAACTGGTCCGAAGTAGCGGGCAACGGACTGGAAGCTGCCTTGTCCAACGCCTATTATCCGCCCCAGGAGCGCGGCCTAAGTCAAACGGCCGTAAACTGGGGAACGCAGATGGAGTCCGCTGTCCTGAATCACGTCTTCCAGGAATTCTGGCCTGACATCCGCAGGAAAGTCTTTCGCCAGAAATAACATAGACTCCGAGAGAATCGATCCGCTGTTTGAGCAGTCAGTTCCCGCGTTGTTTGGTTTCAATGAGCTAACGCGGCTTCAATTGTATTCAATTGAGTGCTTTTGCATTGGTAGCTGCAATCTGGCGCTTGTTCTGAAACACGCAAAGACTGGCGGGGCGAGAGAGATTTTACGGGCTGGGCGACGGTCCCGATACGAGGCCGATTTCCGATTGGGTTTGAACCTTGCTCACGCGATGGATGCGGGAACCGGTGCTGGCGCTCTTGATTTCGTAATCCACATCCTGCGTGCTCGTTTGTGTGGAATTTCGGAGAAGGCCGGTGGCGAGCGAAAAGGAATCGAAGCTTTCGCCGGAGCCGGTCCAGGTGCCAGAAGTGCGCAAACCATCGCGGAGGTAATCCTGCGGAGTGGCGTCGGACTGGGGCGAGCCGCGGCGGGAAATATCGAAACTGGTGAGAATCACGGCGCACTCCTCACTGCTGCCCTTGCCCTCTGAGGATTGCCGCGACGCACTCGAGGGAACGGACGAGCTGCACGGCTCGTTGCGCATATAGGTGGATTCGGTGCGCCAAATCACATCGGAAAGAGGCAAGCCTTCCAGCGGGTGCTCGTCACTCCATTTCTGGCCAATCGCGACGCCGTTTCGCGGGAAACGGTTCCCGGCCGAGATTCCCTGAAGCCAGGAGAGCATGGGGTCGCTTTCCGAACGGTTGGGAAAAATGTCTTCCAAGCCCTTCAAGTCCGCAAGCTGACCGTTCGGCTCCAGCGTAAATTCGATGGATTGACCTTCCAGACGGTCATATTGATCGGAGAGAGAAGGTTCACCGGGATCAAGGGCATCGCTCTCGGATTGCGCCTGGGATTTTTCATAGGTAGCGCGAAACCGCGTCTGGTCCGCGGAAGCTACGGCATCTGAAGGCGGATCGAGTACGTCGAGACGAACGAGCAGGCTGATGTTCTGGCTGAGCTTCGATGCCCCTTCGGGATTGGCAATGGGAGTCGTTGTCTTTCCGGTGGTCGTCATGCGCATGTCGATTCGATAGCGCAGCATCTCACCCGGAACGAATTTTGCCGCGAAATAGACCCGCTGTCCGGCGGTGGCGGCGAACGCCACGAGGGTAAGAGCAAGAACCAGAAGGATTGCCGGGCGGTATGCAATCCCGTGTCTCGCAAACTGCAAGTGGGGGCGCATCGCAGAAACGCTAGCACAGCGTCCCATGCGAGTAAACCGGCGGCGATGTCTCTAACGGCTCGTTGAAAAATGCCGCGCGTCATTCCGAGGGACGTTTTCGGCCTGAAGTACGGCTCTCCATCACGCGATGTGCACGCGATGGCTTTCTCCTTTTCCTACTCCTACGTTCTCACAAAGGGAGCACGCCGAGAGGCTGATCGCTCCCGAAGCGAGCGACCGGAAACAGTGCTCCGCTCAGAATGGCGATCGAAACAAGCTTTCCAATAAGACGCTAGGGGCGGGGCTGCGGATGGGAGACGACCGAGGTAATTTGCGGCGCGGCAAGCGGGCCGGTGAGCAGATATTGCTGCCCGGAAGGGCTGGAAGCCTTCGTGAGCCGCAGCGGCGCGGCGCTGCCGGGCGTAAGCGCCAGACGAAAATCAAGATTTCGATTGAAACCGATGGTCCCCGAGCCGTCAATTTCTTCCTCCGGCCCACGAAGCCAGAAATCCTGAAACTGAAGCCTACCCCCGCCACAAGTGAACGCGGCGGAGGACTCCCGGAAAGCTCTCATACCCGGACGAGAGGCTGCGTTGCGCAGGGACGCCGGCAGGTCGATATCGCGCAGAGCGGCATCATTGATGCTGACCGAACCCTGGCATTCCAAGGAGGCGAGCAAGCCGCTACGCGTCGCGCCGCGTGTATTGAACGAGACCGCACCCGTGGCCGACCCCGCAAAGAAGCCGGCAAGCTGCTGCGACGCCGCGGAAGCCGCGGACAAATCGACATCCGAGAAATCCGCATTGACGCGATAGACCGGGATCGCACCCAATTCCGCATCCAGGGAGCCCGCGACCTGGCCTCTATAGAATTGCCCGCTGGCATCGGTGAGTTCGATGTGGCGGCCTTCGATATTGATGATCCCTTGCAGACGGCGCACCACTACCGGCGCAAGCGTGAGCTGATCGAGACTCAGGCGTCCGCTGGCGCGAAGGTTTTCTGGAACGGCGCTGGGCGACGCGGCTGCATTCAGAAACGGCAACATGCGATCGAGAAAGCTTTCGCGCCAGCGCGGGTTGAGCCAGCGGTCGAGATCGGCGCCATCCAGGCGGTCCGCCGAAAGCGCGAATTGCCATCCGCCATCGGAATCCTGGCGGTCGAACGTCCCTTTCCATCGGGCTCCAAACGCTTCCGCGGACGCGAGCGCAATGTGGCGCCCGCCGGGCTTCCAATCGATGCGAGCCTTGATTTGTTCGATGGGATGGTTCAGAAAAAGCGCATGAAGCGAAGAACCGCCAAGCTGGCCGTCCGCGCCGCCCAGTTCGACCGACCCCACGGGCTGCATGCGCCACGGCATCCCCGCGCCCTGCCATTGAAGATCGCATCGAAAGGGGCCCGCGAGACCCCAACCCCGCGAAAGGTTCCAGCCGAACGAGGCGGCGGTGGTGATCAGGCTGCGGACTTGCGTCAGATTTCCATCCACCCGCCAGTCGGAAGTGCGGCTCGGCTTCGCCTTGAAGGAAGCATCCATGCGCAAAGATCCAACCGAAGGACCTTTCGAGCCGCCGAAGCTGAGCACGACGGGGAGCAGCGAAATTCGATCATGATCGTCGCGGAATTGAACGGGCCCAAGATGGACAGGGGTGCGCGCGGCCGAGCCCGCGAGATCTGCTCCATCGGTGACGATCCGAGCAGTCTCCAAACGCGGAGGCCAGCCGGAAAGAACGGCATTCGCCTCCGCCAAGCCATGCAGGGAAATGTCGTCCGCGACGCCGGAATGGAATGCCCGGACCCAAGCGAGAAGATCGCGGAGGTCCACGCTCGAATCGGAGAGTTGCAGGTAGAAGGGCGGCGCGTCTCGCTCAGACGATTCGGCATCGGACCAGGAGATCCGTCCCGAGACATGAGCGTTCGAGTGCGGAGCCTCGAGCAACGCTTGAGTGAATTCCAGGCCCGAGGCTTGCGGATACAGTTTCATCCGCGCGATGAGATTTATAGATGGATTATCGGGGCGGAAGGCGAGATCCCAGCGATGCAACTGGCGAAGCTCGGCGCGGCCGCGCAAGGTCCAGGTGGGACCTTCCGTCTGGGCGGCCATTGCCAGGGTCATCGTTCCGCGAACGCCGTAATCGTCGCCCCGAGCCAGGCGCAGGAGATCGGATACGGAGGCTTCGGTCCAGGTGAGGTTGAGCGCCGCGGGAAGAAGCCGGGACGATGTGCCGCCGAGGTCGCCCGAGACGTGGATTGTGCCCGGCTGTTGCAGGACGACTGCGGCACGCCACGGAGTCGCATCAATATCCATGCGCCAGCGCCCGGGACCGTCCATTTCCATCGTGCCTTCCACGTCCACAAAGGCGAAGGGAAGCTTTTCGTCGCCGCGCTTGAAATTGATCCGGCCGTCGTTCACTTCGATGCGACGGAAGCGAAGCGCCGACGAGGCAGGGGCAACGAGGGGGGCAGGGCCTGGCGCGGGCACTCCCTCGGGCCGAGGAAGCCATTCGTCGAGATTCCAGTCGCCTTCCGCATTGCGAACAAGGTTCAGGCTGGGACCTGAGAGCGAAAGGGTGCCCCATTCCAGGCGCCCGCGGAGAAGGCTCTGCCAGCGGAGACTTACGCGCAGGGACTCGGCGCGCACAAAATACTCGTGCCCGAAACGCGGGTCCTCTCCGACAGTGAGAGACTGCGCTTCGAGAGCAGGCCCGGTCCAAAGGCTAAAGTGGTAGCGGCCCACTTCCACGGGCCGGCCAAACGCAGCGGAGAGACGCGACGTCAACTTGGCGCGCAAGCGACTGTGCTCGATCAGAGCGGAAATGCCCGCATCAGCCACCCATAGGCAAGCCAGGATCAGAAGAATCCACTTCGCCCAGCCCTTCCAATAAGGGCGTTGCGCGGGAGCTTTTGGGGGCCAGACCGCGGATGGAACGGCTTCCCGATCATTGTCGTTAAGGACCGATATCGGCCGGTTGGCCACCTACTGCCTCCAACGGACGCCTGTGCGGAGCTTCTGTATCCTACAAGACTAACGGAGGGAGAGAACCAAAAATCACCGGGAGCTCTCTCCGTTCCCAGCGGATATCAACCAAGGAACATCTAATGAACTTCGCGGAGCATGCGGTGCCACCGGGTGCGGCTCGAGAGATGGAATAGCGTTTGCTCGATCCCATGCACCGTGCCGAGCACGCTGCGATCGTCATAATCCTCCGCGGTGGCATCCACCGACCAGTAGATGGCGATGGGGCGCCCCACAATGGCATTTCGATCGACGAAACCCCAGTACCGGCTGTCCCAGCTATGATTCCTGTTGTCGCCCATCACAAAATAATGAACGGGAGGGACGACGAGATCATCGTGTCGGACGTAATTCTCGATTTGCCGCGCCCATTCGGGGCGAAGCCCCAGCGCCATGAAATTCCGGTTTGCGGGGGGGAAGTTGTCGGCGAGCGGATCGTCGGCGGAGGGATCGTGGACAGCATAGGGCTCGGCCAGCCGCTGACCGTTGACGTAAACTTTCTCGTTGAGGATGCGGATGTGGTCGCCGGGCAGTCCTATCACGCGCTTCACGTAGTGCGGATGGTCGTCGTAGGGAAACTTGAAAACAATAATGTCGCCGCGGCGCACCGGCCGGTAGGGCAGGAGCTTGTCGTACCAGGCGCCGGTCCCTTCAAAGAGAAACTTGTTCACGAGCAGGTGGTCGCCCACCAGGAGAGTGGGCTCCATCGATTCCGAAGGGATTTTGAAGGCTTGGACAATGAAGGTGGTCCCAAACAGAGCGAGGAGAATGGTTACCAGGAGCGACTCGACGAAATCGATGAGCGCTCCCGCAGCCACTTGAGGCGTTACGGCAGCCGAATCGAGCGCGGAGACTCCCGAAGGTTCGGAACCCGATATTTCCGCGTCGATCCGCGTCATTCAAGCCGTCTCCTGGCCAGCCTCGAAGGCTTCCAATGCCTGCCTCGCCGCAGACTGCTCTGCTTCCTTCTTACTGCGGCCTTCCGACGAGGAAAGCCTCCGGCCCGCGTGCCATACCTCGACCTCGAACACTTTCTGGTGGTCCGGGCCGGATTCCTTTCGGATGCGATATTCGGCGGCGCCCAGGCCGCGCTGCTGGAGCCATTCCTGCAAGGCGGACTTATTATCGGACCGCGCCAGACCATCGGCCATCCCGGCCAGGGCGGAGTCGACCAGAGTGCGTCGCACAAAAGCGGCCGCGGCGGCGAGACCTGCGTCCAGATAAATCGCGCCGATGACAGCTTCGTAGGCATCGGCGAGCAGTCTTTTTTTTTCGCGCCCGCCGGTCTTCTCCTCACCCGGCCCGAGGAGCAAATAGGCGCCCAGATTCAGGCGCTGCGCCACGGCGTGAATCGAGGAAGCACTCACAAGCCGCGACAGGCCCTTGGAAAGCTCTCCGGCTTCCCAGCCGGGAAACGAGCGGCAAAGCTGCTCGCTCGCCACCAAGCCGAGAACCCGGTCGCCCAGAAACTCCAGGCGCTCGTTATCAACGGCGCCTGAGCTTTGACGGTACGACCGGTGAGTGAGGGCGCGCTCCAGATGTTCGCAATGCGCGAACCGATGGCCGAGAAGGGCCTCCAGTTGCCCACGCTCCTTCGGGGTCATCGGCTCACTGTCTCGGACGCTAATGAGCCTTGCGGGCTGCGTCCGCCGATTGCTTGCACCGCGACTGCAGGGCGCCAGGGATCTGGGCACATTTCATGTAGGCATCCGCCGCTTCGCTGTTGCGATTCAACTGCTGCAGGCCAACAGCCAGGGCGTACAGATCGGTTGGATCCGGAGATGCGCCCTGGGTCGCCAATTGCAGCTCTTTAACGGAATTGTCGTAGTCACCCTTGCGGAAATAGACCAGTCCCAAGCCGCTGTGGGCCTCTTCCAATTGTCCGGACTTGGCGGTTGCAAATTCCTCGTCGGTCAGGTTGTCAGGCTTGGGAATGGTCGGCAGCACCTCGATCGCGTGCTTTTCATAGCCTTCCGCCTTATCGAGCTTCTTGTCCGCATTGGGATCATCGCGGCTGTAGAGGTGAGGGATCACCCAGCCGACCACGGTGATAACATCGACGTCATCCGGATCCTTAGCAACCGCCTTGTCGGCAGTATCGTAGAAATTCGTCCAATCCTGTTTGGTGTAGTACGCATTGACGAGCAGGTTCAATACCGTCTCATTGTACCGGCTAGCCGGATACTTCTCGAGGAAAGCCTGGCCAAGCTGGATCTTCTGATCGGCGGTGGCCTTGTCGCTCTGCGGCAGGGCCAGCAGAGCCTTGTAGTCAGCCTCTTCCTGGGGGTTGAGCTTCGGCACCTCGGGTGGTGCGGCCTGCCCTGGAGCTGCCTGTCCGGACGCTCCCGGCTGGCCCGGCTGTTGCTGTGATGGCGGTTGCTGCTGTGGTGGCTTACCATACCCTTGCGCAAAAGAGGGCGTGGCGAAGGCCATCGCAACGATAACGGTAACCGCACATATTCGGATTCCACTGTAAATCGATTGGAGCTTCATGGCTCTTTCCCTTCTCCTTATCTTAGTCTTAGATAACCCCGAGAGATCCTCGAAACAAGGCGCTGGCTCAGGGCTTTTGCGTTCCGTTATCTGCCGGGCGCGAGGCGGGCGCGTAGGCCGCCGCCACGCCGCGTTGTGCCGCTACGCGCGCTGATTCCGGCGCTCCATCCACCGCGAGAGCTGCACGGTACTCTCCTAAAGCCGAGTCGCGATCTCCTTGCAAATCGTCCATGCGCCCAAGATAGACGTGTGACCATGCCGTCACGTTCGGGTCCATCGGCTCAGCCAAACCTTGTGAAACGGGCGTTCCCGGAGCGGGGGACACCAGCTTCTCGAAAAGTTCCTTAGCCTGTTGCGCCTTACCCTCGAGCACCGATGCAATCGCTAGCCCGTACAGCGCTCGTGGCTGATCCGGATACTTCTGCAAAATCGCCTCAAACGTCGCGGCGGCGGCCGGAGCATTCTGAAGGGCGATTTGACGGTCGCCTTCATCAAGCGAGCGCTGCAGCTCCGTGGATTGATTCACTGCGGCGGCCTGTTTTGGCGCAGCCGCCACTTCGGACGCAGCGAAGGTGACGCTTTGCAACCGCTTCTCCTCCGCATCCACGTTTATTCCCGCAAGCAGGTCCGGGAAATAATACGACATGGAGGGCTCCGCCTTCTCGAATTTCTGCAATTGCTGGACGAACGGGCGGACCAGCACAAAGCCGGATTGATCGTCGTCCCGCATGGCGGCCTCAAGCTGCTCGGGCGACAGATTATTCAAGCGCAATTCGACGGCTTTGATCAGGCATTCATCGGTAAAGGCAGTGAAATCGGTCTGGTATTCGACGGGCAAGCGCGGGGCGCGCGCGGCGATATTGAGCAGCGCAGCCTTGCCGAAGAGAAGCTGGCGATTCCGCAGGATCATCGGATCGAGCAGGAAATGCAGGTAGGCATGCCGAATATCGTCGAGCGGCAACTGCGAACCCGTCCCGACCACGATGGCGTAGCGATCGCCCAAATTGCGAAACGTGGTATGGTTCCCAACCAGCGGCTCCACATACACGGTAAACGTGTTGCCGGTCGATGGCTTGAGAACCTCTCGCAAGTAAGCATCCGTGATTGTCACCAGGCGCCGCACCGGGGGGCCGTACCGGACCATGGCGGGCGCATACTCCGGTTCGATCGCGGCCCAGCGCGCCGCCAGATGCGCTTCGCGGTAAAAGTCGGCCAGCACCTGCTGAAATCCGCCGATCGAGAGGACGTCAGGAGGGAGCAGATCCTGATTGACCAGAAACCGGAACTGCGGCGGAGGACCTACAGCCAGCGCGAAGGCCATGTATCGCGAAAGCGTTTCGCCGGGATCGGCAAAGGCATGGTCCCGATAGAATTGCCGCACGGCATCGGTGGCCGGCCCCTGCATCTTCAGCAAATCGGCGCGAAGGGCCAGACGAGCGGGCATCTCCGCCAGGGTGCTTTCATCGGCGTCAAAGCCCGCGGCGTCGAGCGCGCACATGGTGGCGAAAATCTGAGGGCTTATTTCGACGGTGATTCCGGAATAGCTTTTGGGCAAGGCTTGCTGGTCTTGCGCTTGCAGCGTCACCGCGCAAAGCAAGGTTAGAGCAGCCATACCGCCGAACATTGTGTATCTGCGAACGATGTGATGGATGGGAAAAGCTCCTCAGTTGATGGCGGCTCGCGGGCTTTGGTTCGCTGGACGCTGCATACCCTCAAATCTAGCGGGCGAATGAAGCGGAGTCAAGAAATGGCATACGTGACGCAATGGCCTGGAAGGGTCAGCCGTGAACGTGAACCGAATTGAAGCTCAGAAAGACATGGCCGCCGGGCATTGGAAGGCCAAAGCTCAGCTCCGGCCGGAAACGCGAGAACAAGAGAATCTGTTCGATCTGCCGCTGCACCGCCACGTTATTGGGACCGGACAATATCTTATAAAACGCCAC
Organism: Candidatus Acidiferrales bacterium; assembly: GCA_035534055.1. GTDB lineage: Bacteria > Acidobacteriota > Terriglobia > Acidiferrales > UBA7541 > Palsa-295. The sequence goes on from DATLST010000053.1 coordinate 11,143, forward strand.
CTGCCCTTGCGCGTTGACCGTCGCTTCCAGCAGCAGGCCGCCCGAATCCGGCTGGCCTTCCATTGTGACGATGCCGGGAATCGGGAAAGGCGCCAAGCTCACCAACCGCGCCGGCTGAACCAGGTTCAGAGGCAAATCGTTGGGAACGGCGCCCCTGGGAACACCCACAAGAATGTTCTGCACCACGAGAACGAAAACCACAAGCGCCGTCAACAGACCGCCCGTGGCGGGAACCGCGAGTGGCTCGAGGATATTTTCAAAGACCACCAGAGCACGCGCCCACAAGCGCCGTGCAATATTCCATAGCAGGGGCGATTTGGAAGCCTGGATGCGAATCCGCAGGGCAAGATCGGAAGGTGGCGCTACCACCTCGACGTGCGCCAGACAAGCCGCCATTTGGCGGTACCCCTCCAACTGATGGCGGCAATCTTCACATACAGCGAGATGTTCGCGCAGCCCCGCGTGTTTGCGAGGTTCGACGGCGCCATCCATGTAACCGGAGAGATGTCGCGCTGCTTCGCTGCAGTTCATCTACTTACTCCGTATGCTTTGGAAAGAAAGCCGCCGAGCCTTCGGTCTCAATCCAAGCCGTATCGGCGATGGTGGCCGAAGGAATCGATTCCGATCGTTGTGCGCGCAAAACAGGATTGAGAACGTCTTTCAATAGCCGGCGTCCTCGCAAAATACGGGATTTGACGGTTCCCACCGATACTTCCAGCACCTCGGCGACCTCTTCATACGAAAGCCCTTCCAGGTCCCGCAAGATCACGGCGCTGCGAAACAATGTGGGGACTGCCGCCAGCGCCCTCCGCACGGTCGCCTGCATTTCGTGCGTGGCACACTGCTCGAAGGGAGTCGCCTCCGCATCCTGAATTTCGAGCATCGGGCCTTTCCCCTCTTCGCCGCCGTCGATGGAAACCTGCTGCCGGTGATGCCGCCAGTTCCAGCGACGATGGTTCAGCGCCTGGCGCACCGAAATACGATACAGCCACGTCTTCAGCGAACTGCCCCGCCGAAATCCGTGAATTCCGCGGAAGGCGTGGAGAAAGACCTCTTGTGTGGCATCCGCGGCATCGGCTGAATCCGATAATATTCCGTATACCAAGTTGTACACACTGCCATGATAGTAGGTGACGAGATAATCGAATGCCGCCTCAGACCCCGATTGAAGCCCCGTGACCAGTTCGGCTTCATCACGCCCCCACGGCAAACTGCGCGCTAGTTCGGACATGCCTTGCGCCGCTCCTCACAGGGCATCTTCCTACATGTAACTTAGACACCGGCTGGCCCTGTATGTTCCGAGCATATCAGAAAAATCATTGGCGAGTGTGTCGTTGGCGGAACTCCGCCAAGGCGATCGAGGCATAGCGGTAAGAACTTGTAATTAAATGGCTTAGAGGTTCCGCCATGCGATCAGGTCCTGGCTGGGGCAATCAGATCGGGCGGGAGCGCGACCAAAATCGCTGCACGTGGCCTTGGTTAGCAAACATGCCCGGGTCAGAACTAATCATTAAGCGGCACTTGTCGGATTCGCTACAGAAACCCATGAGGGCCTTGGCATAAGGGCACCGTTACGTATTGTAGAGGCGGGCAGGAAGAATAGGATAGCGGAGTAGCCAGTCTAAGATGGCGCTTGAGGACAAATTCAATGTCAACCTGAATCAGAATCTTTGGGGTTTGATCGCTGCGTATCTGGCTCTCGGGGCAGCGGAACACTGGGGCTTGGAGTGGCTTTTCTGGTTGTCGTTGGTTGTGTCTATCGGCCTGAGCATTTCGGTATTGGCCACGTCCGCGTTCTATACGGTGAATTACTGCAAGAAAAAACTCTAGGACAGGAAACGCAAAGAGCACAGGTGAAAGTAGCCTGCTTAAGCCATGATGCAAATTCAATCAGTAACATCGAACCTAAACGCGCTGCTTCTCACAGGTGCGGTCGTTACATTTGCTCCAATTGCGATCTTGCGTAGCCCTCGGAAGTTGCACACAACGCTGTACATCATTTGCTGCATGGTGGTTTCTTGCGTCATTGGTGCTGGCATTGGCTACGTATTCCAACATACCGCTCAGGGTGCGGGCAGTTTCGCTGCTTTCCTCACACGGTGGGCTGGGCTAATAGCCGCAATTGAACGGATTCGCTTCTACCGCGGGCCAAAGAGCTTAGCAGTGCGTTAGGTTGGAGAAACCATGATGGATAAGACGGAACAGATGGCGATGTTCTGAATAAAGTGTAGTGCCCAGAACTCTGTGGACGCCGGGTTTTGCCATAAGTACGGAAGCCAGCATACGAGGAGTGATACATGAAGAAGGAAGTCTTAGACGCATTGAAAACGCTCCGTATTAATGATGCTTTTCTTTTGGAGTCGGATGTTCACGAACGCACCATTGGTGCCAGGTTAGCCTGTTACCTGGCTCCTCACTTTCCCACCTACGATGTGGATGTCGAGTACAACCGGCACGGGCTTGCATCAAAGAGGGTCAACCTTCCAGTTGACTGTGGGGGCGGAGGCGATAAGTTGATTGTTCCAGACGTGATTGTACATAAGCGCAACAATGATGACGACAACCTCCTTGTCATCCAGATCAAGAAGAAGACCAATCATGAACCCCGTGAATGCGACCGCGTCATTGTCGAAGCCATGATGCAATACTTTCACTATACCTGTGGACTCCTTATTGAACTCCCAGCCGGTAAAGGAGCGGCGGAACGCGAGCCCGAACTAAAGTGGCTTGAACGGGTAGAAAACTGTCACTGAAGATACTGGCCCTGCACATACAGCCTGGGCCCGCGTAGGCTGCCTTGGCGCAGCCTACACTTCCACCGCGCGCAGATATTTCTCGATTGAGCCCACGCGGAACCGCAGGAGCCGCCCGATTACGGACTGCGGGCAGCGAGTCCCGATGCAAGAGTCTTGGCAGCGTCATGCGGGACACTCTACAGTTGGCAAATCAGGCCTAAATCTTGAGGATTCTAATTCCGTGTATTGGTGGAGCCGATGGGATTCGAACCCACGACCTCCTCGATGCCATCGAGGCGCGCTCCCAACTGCGCCACGGCCCCACCGCTAACCACCATCCGTAGAAGCGAATTATGATGGTGGCTTTTTATAGCACCTTGTGGCCGGGAGCGTCAAACAAACCCAACGAGAAGGGCTCGCAGCAGCAACGGAAAATCAAATGACGGAGCCGCTTACCCTCCGCCTCGAAACCAGCTATAGCCCACGGTTAAAAATAAAGCCGCGTTGTAGCCGGGATTCCGAGCGCCCAGCCCGGCGTTGGAATGGTGCACATAGGCGCCTTCCACCCGCAACGCGCTCCGCGGCTTCAAGAAAACGTTGGCCCCAAGGGCAACCTCAGGAGTGAAGTTCACCCAGGAAGTATCCCCTGGCGGGAGATCGCCGGTACTGAAGAGGATGCCTCCGGCGACGGCCGCGTAGGGAGCAACTTTTTCTCCGCTTGTAAAATTCCAGATCCACACCGCCGGGCGGAAGCTGCCGCCATATGTCGTTTTTGCCGGGGTCAAGACGGTATATAGCGGCATCAGATCGATGGCCCATTCGAAATTTCCCCGGCCCCAACCTGAGAAATGCTCCTTGGTCAAAATGAGGCCCACGCGCCCGCCGGCATACACGTAGCGTGTATCGGACGGGTAGCCCAACTCCTTGCCCCCGCCTCCAAATAATCCAAGATCCCAGGTTCCTTGCGCCATGGATCTCGCCGGCAGATCGAGCGAGGACGTCTCCTGGGCCGTGGCGGCGCTTCCCGACACCAAGAGCAGGACTAAGATGAAACTGTATTTCATGTTTCTCCGCGTAGGCCGAAGAGAGCTAAAGATGATGTTGTGGGAGCCGGGAAACTTCCCATTTTACAGGATGGGACAGGGTAAGACAGCGGCGCGCCGCAGTCAAGAACAGACAAGCATACACAAAGAAACCCGCTGGAAAACGAAACGGGAAAATCTCGTTGGCGAGGCGCAATGAATTGCGAGCTACAGGTTACCGAAGATGGCGCCGGCGACGTTCGCGGCCGCCAGCATGCGGAATCGCCGCCCTTGATATGCTTCGACCATGAGCACGATCCACAACAACAGAATGAGAAGATTCAATATCCGATAAAAACCAAAGCAGAGTCCGCGCGGGGATTGGCATTCGGATCCGCGCGGGTGCGCCAAAGCCGGAGAGAGAGCGATCAGAGCAGGGATTACGGAACGACGGGTGAATGCTAACCGAGGCTTTGGGGTCGCGCTACTGTTTTGCCGGATCTCCCGCGGCTGGCAATGTCGCGTCCGGTGAAGCATTGCTTGGCCGCGTTCCGAGGCCAATTTCCATAGCAGTATTCTTAGGGAATACAACCTCGCGACCTCGCGCAATGAAATGAGTGTAGACCGACATCCCGGCTCCATATGCACCCATCGAATAGCCAAAAGCGCGCGACCTGACGAGCGCGCCCAGCACCATTCCCACCAGCTTGAAGCCTCCCGCGCCACCGATGGCGCGATTGGCGGGGTTGCCCGCCGGATTGGCAATCTTGGCGTCCGGATCTCCTCTACCCGACACCGCCGCCATGCCCACGGAGATGGCGGTTTTCAGGTAGCGGGTCTTGGGCGTGGTCGCCTGCGCGCCTCCTTCGGAATCGAGCTTCAAATTATCCGCCTTGGTCGCTTCCACACCATTGAGGACCGCCTCCACGTTTTGTTCGACGCCATCCGGGAGAACCACTTCGTGAAATACGAATCGGAGTTGGCCGTTGTGGCTCATGCGCCGCGCAGGCTGCACTTGAACGACAGAACCCCTCAAGCGGCTGCCCTGGGGAAGGATCAATCGCCCGCCGTCAAAGAGAGGCTGTGAAACGGCCGCCTCCACATCATCACCCTTACGTGCGGTGGCTGAATTCAACGGGGTGCTCAGCCGGGCGTGAACGACGCTGCCATCTGATGGGCTTGCGCCAAGGGAAGACGCAAGCTCCGGGGTCAACGGCTCGGTCCCAAAATCAATCGGATGCTGCAATTCGGCGAAATACACGGTACCGGCGTCAATGTATTGCGGATGAACGGGAAGCTGGGCGACCACATATCGTTCGATGCGATGAAATTTTCCGGGCTCTTTCACATCCTTCAGTGCGTTACTCCATTCCTGCTTGGCTTGCCGCTTGACCTCGGAAGTCTTTTCTGACGCCGCGTCCTTGACACCTTTCTTTTGATTCTGGCTGCCGGAAGCAGAAACGAACTGAATCACTTGGCCGGAGCCAGGAGTCACGGCTGTTTGCACGGCGATGTGTTTGCCATCGGGCAGGCTGAGGGTGTTGAATTCGATCTCGATTTTTCGGGCCGGTGTGAAATCAGCATCGAAGGCCTCGATTGCGCGCTTGGAACCTGAAATGCGGTCGATTTTCGTAATCTGGCCGACGACTTGGCTACCTACGGGGATGACGAGGCGGTCAAACGCATAGACCGGCTGAACGACGTGACCGCAAATCGGCTGGCCGACTTTTTCAATACGCACTTCTTTATCGAGCACCACCTGAACTGCCGTTCCCGTGGGAACGGTAAGAAGAATCGTTTCTCTGGACGCTGGGTTGCCAGCGGGTCTCCGCAAGAGCGTCGTACCCAAGGAAGAAGATGTGGCGAGCGCGGGTGAGGCGGAATCCTGGGCCTGGGCCCAGCCTGCGCAAGCACATGCCAGCAGAATCGCACCCAATAGGCGGTTCGCGATCACTTGCATACTCCGACTCCGCGTCATGCCCGGCGGCTCCCAGACTATATAAGGCTTCTACTCGTAGAGCAGATGCCATGCGGCAGGCGGGTGTTGCATACGCGCGCCCCCGATAGTCGCGCCGCCAAACGGAGTGATCCGGAGCAGACTGCGCAGGGGAAAATCCCGTTTGCGAAGTGCGGTAAATTGTGAGCTACAGCTTGCCGAAGATAGTGTCGGCGGTGTTCGCGGCCACCGGCACGCGGAATCGTTGCCCTTGATACGCTTTGACCATGAGCACGATCCAAAGCACCAGAATGAGGATATCCAGTATCCGATAAAGACCAAAACCGAGCGAGGCGCCCATCCAGCCGCCCGTCACAAAGCTCAGCCCAAAAAGGGCGCCAAGGGCGAACGTGAGAATGTGCAGGCCGCCGAAGACCACGATCGACTGCGCCGCGTGGAAACGCACGAAGGGACGCTTGTCGATGAGGAAGAAGATCAGGCCGGTGAGCCAGCCGAGCAAATAACACAGCATGCCAGCGACATTTTCAGCCATCGGAGTATGCGCGGCAGGCCCTGCCGCGGCAGGGGCGGAAGCCGGAAAGGGATTGGGGATGCCGCCCGGCGCCGCACTGGGGGTTGGGCCAGCCACCGATTGCGGCGAACCACAGTTTCCACAAAACGCGGCCTCGTCGGCAACAAGTGTTCCGCACTTCGCGCAATATGCCATGACACGCCTCCCGGGAAGAGCTGTTGGCCGCGGAGCCTAGCAAAACACGTCCGCAGGAGCAAGCGCAATTATGACTATGCCGAAGAGGGGCCGTTCTGCCCACCCACCGGATCGAGGCGATCACAAGCGCAGGAATAGGCCTCGATGCGCTGCTCCGCCGCCGTACCCCCAGGTTCAGCAATTCTGCTTTTCTAAAACCAATCAAGTATGCACCGGGTCAGCGCGCTGCTTTTATTCAGTTTCGTGGAACATTTGCTTTTTCTGGCGAGAATAACTCTTCGGGAGGCAAGCGCATCCAACCGCCCGTGAAGCGGTCTACTCGCTCCTGGCTTGATCGGCCATCTTCTGTTTTTCGCGCTATTCTTGCCTCGGGAACCCTATCCCCCCCCTGGCGATGTTGCTCTGCCTGCCGCTGTTTGTCGACGTAAAGCTGGTGAACGTGCTGGCCTCGGTGCGAAACAAGAAAGGCGAGATTATCCGCAATCTCACCAAGGACGATTTCATACTGGAGGATGACGGGCGCCCGCAAACAAAGCAATATTTCTCGCAGGAATCCGATCTTCCGCTCACGCTAGGCTTGCTCGTCGACACAAGCATGAGCCAGCGGCGCGTGCGGGGGCAGGAGCGCAGCGCGAGCTATAGCTTCCTCGATTAGATGCTGCGCGAGGATAAAGACAAGGCGTTCGTGATTCATTTCGATCATGAGGTGGAACTGCTTCAGGATCTCACTTCTTCGCGCGAGAAGCTCCAGTCCTCGCTCGCATTGCTCGAAACACCCGATCCTGATTCAGGCGGAGGGAACGGAGGCGGAAACGGGGGCGGTCGCCGTCGCGGCGGATTCGGAGCGGGGACTCTACTATACGATGCGGTTTATCTCGCTTCCAACGAAGTTATAAAGCCTCAGCAGGGCCGGAAGGCAGTGATCCTACTCACCGACGGGGTAGACCGAGGCAGTAAAGAATCCCTGGATTCAGCGATCGAATCGGCCCAGCGCGCAAATACGCTCGTCTATTCCATTCTATTCGCCGGCGACGCAGGAGGCGGTGGGCGCGGCGGTTTCGGTCCACGCATCGGTATGGGAGGACCCGGCGGATGGCCCGGCGGCGGTCGCGGCCAGAGATTTCCTCGCGAGGAACGCCCCGATGGGAAAAAGGTCCTCGAACGATTATCGAAAGAGACGGGCGCGCAGATGTTCGAGGTTTCGAAGAAAGAGTCGATTGAAGAAATTTATGCGCGGATTGAGGAGGAATTGCACCATCAGTACAGCATCGGCTACACCCCGGATCATTCGGAATCAGGCTACCACAAAATTCATCTCACCACAAAACAGAAGGATTTAGTCGTGCAGGCAAGAGACGGCTACTGTAAGGCTACCCGCTAATTTAGACAGTCAGGGTCTCCGAGTTTAGGTCCAGTTGCAAAAGCAAAGAAGGTCTCGTGCGGAGTGCGATTTTGGACTCCGCAGTGAGGCCGGTCGTGATTGTATTCCTCGATCCAACGAGCGATCGAGGTTCGCGTTTCTTCCAAGCTCCGATACTCCGCCGTCCAGACTTCCTCTTCTTTCAAGCTGCGGTGGAACCGTTCGATGTAGTGTTGCCTTCCGGGTGATGATACGCCGTCCTCCGATGGGTGATGCCGAGCCTCCCAACGTCTCCAGGAAGCGCGAAGAAGTGAACTGCGTTCCATTGTCGGTGGTCAGCGTCACGTTCGCTTCACGGCTGCCCTCGGGCAACCGTGTCAGGACTGCATGCTCTACCGCAGCCAGTGCATCTTCGGTTCGGCAACGGTGCGAGAGATTCCAGCCCACGATCTCCCGCGTGCAGCAGTCGATCACGCACACCAGATACGCCCAGCCCACGGCTGGCCCCGCCCAGATCTTCGTCATGTCCGACTGCCAGATCTGATTCGGCTCGGCTGCTTCCACACGGCCCCACTCTTTCTTCCTTCGAGCCCGCAGACGACGGGAGCGCACCAGCAACCCACGTTCTCGCATCACCCGCAGGACAGGTTTGCGATTCACCGGGAGATTTTCTTTTCTTCGCAGCCACCAAGTCACGCGGCGATATCCATACGCGGGTTTTTCCCCGCACGCCACGACGATCTGTTCGTCATACTGCCGATCGGCCCGGCCGC
>DATLST010000054.1:0-4853 GCA_035534055.1 Candidatus Acidiferrales bacterium
AAGGGTTAGGCTGTTCGCCTATTAAAGCGGTACGTGAGCTGGGTTCAGAACGTCGCGAGACAGTTCGGTCCCTATCTGGTGTGGGCGCAGGAAACTTGAGAGGAGCTGTCCCTAGTACGAGAGGACCGGGATGGACGGACCTCTTGTGATCGAGTTGTCACGCCCGTGGCATAGCTCGGTAGCGAAGTCCGGAAGAGATAATCGCTGAAAGCATCTAAGCGAGAAGCTCGCCTCGAGATAAGGTTTCCCAAGGGGACTGCGGTCCCCTAAGAAGGCCAGTCGAAGACTACGACTTTGATAGGCGGGAGGTGGAAGCGCAGTAATGCGTGCAGCTTACCCGTACTAATCGGCCGTTCGGCTTGACCATAAAACTTTCTCAACGCGTTTCTCCAAACGCGCGCGAGAGTCAGGCAGCCTTTCCACATTGCATTATTCTCCAGTGGAAATTTGCAGCACTCAGCTTCCTTCAGTTACAAAGTTACTCCAGGATTCGTGAAGCGTGGCCGGTCGGAGGTTTCTTCAAATTTCCGGCCTCCGGCCTCCGGCCTCCAGCTTCCAGACTTTCCTGGTGGTCTTACCGCGAGGGTCACACCCGTTCCCATCCCGAACACGGAAGTTAAGCCTCGCCGGGCCGATGATACTGCGCTGGAAACGGCGCGGGAACGTAGGTCACCGCCAGGATTAAATTTCAAGGGCCGCAGTCGCCATCGCGATTGCGGCCTTTTTTATTTTCCAGCGCATGCGGCGCGATGCTACGGTATCGTGACGCTCCGGCGGCCATTATGGACGTGCAACACATTCCGCATCTTGTGCCTCTTTTTTTGCTGTTGCTGCTGTTTGTCGCGGCCCTGGCAGTTCTGGCCGGGCGACTGAAAACGCCTTATCCCATCGTGCTCGTCATTGGCGGGCTGGTTCTGAGCCAGATTCCTCACTTGCCGCAATTCAGGCTGAGCCCTAATGTCGTTTTTTTTGTGATTTTGCCGCCGCTGATTTTCTCGGGCGCTTTTCTGACGTCCTGGCGGGATTTCCGTTTCAATCTTACGAGCATACTTCTGCTTGCATTCGGCCTGGTGGTCTTCACGGTTTTCGGTGTCGCGACCGCGGCGCACTGGATCCTGCCCGGTTTCGATTGGAGGACCGGCCTGGTGCTGGGCGCGGTGGTTTCTCCGACCGATCCGATTGCCGCCCTTTCGATTACGAAACGGTTCGGCCTTCCGAAACGGGTTACGGACTTGCTGGACGGCGAAAGCCTCGTGAACGACGCGACCGGCCTTCTCGCGCTCGAATTCGCGATAGCGATCGTGGTGAGTGGGCGCACCCCAGCGCTAGGAGGGGGACTCCTTCGCTTCCTTTATTTGGTGTTCGGCAGCATCGTGATCGGTCTTGCAATCGGCAAAATCATCCACGAGATCGAGAAACGCATTGTGGACGCTCCCATCGAAATCCTGATCAGCGTGATGGCGCCGTATTTTGCCTATCTGGGTGCGGAAGGGCTTCACGGGTCGGGCGTGATGTCCACGGTGGCGTGCGGTTTGTATCTCGGGCACCGCAGCTCGGATTATCTTTCGCTCGACGCCCGCCTTCAGACCACAGCGGTTTGGAACACGTTTACGTTCGTGCTCAACGGCCTCGTCTTCATTCTGATCGGTCTTCAGCTGCCCTACATTCTCTCGGGCATCCGCAGCTTCGGCTTGGGAAAGCTGCTTCTGCTGGGCCTTTTATTCAGCGCAATCGTGATCGTGCTGCGGCTCTTGTGGATGTACCCCGCGGCGTGGACTTCCAATCGGATCGATCATAACTTGCTGGGCCGGCCCAAACTCTTTCCCAACCTTCGCTACGTTTTCATTGTGGGATGGACCGGGATGCGCGGGGTGCTGGCCCTGGCGGCTGCCATTGCGCTACCGGAAACCCTGAATAATGGGGCGCCATTCCCGGAGCGAAACGCGATCATTTTTTTCACATTCTCGGTTATTTTTGTCACCTTGGTGCTTCAGGGTCTCACACTTCCCGCCGTGATTCGCGGGCTCGGCCTTGCTGGACTCCCGAGCGAAGATCCCGAGGAGGATGAAGCCCGTCGCGCGCTGGCCAAAGCGGCGCTGCAATACCTCGAGGATGCACGAAAGGACGATCGGCCCGAATTCGAGTCCCTCTACGACGAACTGATGCTCGTCCAGAGGCGGCGCCTCAGCATCCTCGCTCCCGAACCACACGACAATGAAAATCACCGGCCTGAAAATTATGCGCGGATGCGCGACCTCACGCGCGAGATGCGAACCGTGCAGCGCGCGACGCTCATGCGGCTGCACGCCGAGAATAAAATCAACGATGAAGTGCTTCGACGGCTCGAACACGAACTGGATATTCTCGTTGCGCGCTTCCCCGCGTCAGGCCATCTGTAGTTCATCGGACGTTCCCATTGGGCATTGCGGCTACCGCGGATTGTGCTTGCGTTTCTTGGACTGGCACTCGAGTGACGCCGGCCGGACAGGAGGCTTCGCATGAGCATGCGCGCAAATCGACAAACAGCAGCATTGCGCGATCCATAGGAAGATAGGAAGGTAGAAGGATCGGACTGGAAGAGCTGTGCTGCCGCCCGATACATGGGCAAATGAATGGTTTTCGATTGACCGGAATGCGTGAATTGCAGCGGATTTGCGAAGCTATCTAGATAGGCGCGGTCGGATGTCACAATCCGGGTCGGCGGGGTTGCCAGCGATGGCAACCCCGCGGCTGCGGAGGTTCGATAGCTCTAGTGCTTGCTTAACGCTGCGGTTGCTCTTGCGCTGCAGCCGGACGCGGCGCGGCCTTCGGAAGAGGAGGCTGCGGCCCGAGTACCTTCTCGAGTGCATGATAGGCACACTGTTCGTCCGCATTCCCGCCGCCTACGCCGATTGCACCAATGAGTTGATGGTCCACCACGATCGGCAGGCCGCCCGGGACGAAGTAATAGGCCAGGCCATCCACTTTGCCGAGGTCCAGCCGGATCAGCCTGCCGTCCACGTCGTGGAACCGCGCTGCGACGCTGCCTGACGTTGACCGTGCATACAGCGCCGTTCTGGCCTTCATCAAACCAGTCTCCGCACCGATCGGCAGCACGCCATCCATCTGATGGGAGTCAATGATCTGGCCGGTGGGCGAGAGCACAAAAACATCGACAGTTACGTTCCCTGGCTGCGCCTTCTGCCATTCCACACAGGCGTCGACGATGGCCCTGGCGGTGTCGGCGTTGATAACCGCCTTCATCAATGTGCGATCCGCGACTTGATCCGATACCGTCACCTTGCTGAATGGGGCGGGCGTATCACCTTGAGCCCAAACATCGGCGTTGCCGACCGCAAACGCCGCCACAGCCAAGACTGCGAATACCGCCATACGAAAGAGCCACATCCGCTTCATCATATTTTCCTCTCTCCTCTCCGCGAGAGTCCTTTGACTCTCGGGCCTCCGACGACATTGGGGGAACGCCTGCTGATTCCGCACGGAATTTCCATGGGGGGATTCCCCTGCACCGGGACTTTATACCCCGCAGCCCAGCTTCGCAAGGTTCTGTAATTGTCTCGTGGATTAAAGCGCGGACTACGACCCCGGGTTGCGGCTAACCTCTCGCGTCGCCAAACTGGGCAGCCAGTTCGCAGCCATCGGTACACATTCACAGAGGATTGAACGGATTGGTCTCTGTGTCGTTCTGCAACCGACATATTTTGATGCGCCATGCTAGGCTCAGATTAGGAGGTACCATGAAACCAACCATACTTGCCTTCCTCGTTTTTATCGCAGCAGGCAACTTGCCGGCTCAAAACAAAACGCCTCAGGGATTGACGCCCCAACCGAACCAGACGGACAGCGCCCTCACGGCTCAAACGAGACATGTGTTCCAAAGTATTTCAGCGAATACTCTTAAAGCGGCTCGCGAAATGCCTGAAAAGTCTTATAGCTTCAGGCCCACAAGCGATGTCCGAACTTTTGGAGAGCTCGTGGCGCACATTGCCGATGTCCAAACAGCTCTTTGCAGCAATATCAACGGGCAGCCGGAGAAAATCGTGGCTCAAACCTCCAAGGAAGGCCTCATAAAAGATTTGGTGCATTCGGCAGTCGAGTGCCAATCCGCTTTCGATGAATTATCCGCTCAAAACGAAAACACGTTGGTTCAAACCCCCACGGGCCAGCTCACGCACCTCGCCGCTCTTATCTATATCCTCACCCACGGCAGCGAAGAATATGGCCAGATGGGAATTTACCTTCGTCTCAATCATCTAGAACCACCTACAAGCGATGAGCCAAAGAAGACAGCGTCGGAACGGCGAAGCCCTAGAAGAACTGTGGCCTGATCTTTTTGCTCATTTGCTGACAACCCAACACCCTCTCTAATAAACTCTTCCACTTGTACCCCTCGGTTAGCCGGCTAACCGAACGCTCAGGGGTATTTGTGCGAATTGGAGGGAATCGGCGCGACAAACCGAAATTCCATTCGTGCAATTTCTCATCAGCGCATCACCATTCACACACAGGACCCTTGCGTTCAGCAACTCCCCGGTTAAGATGATCGTGTGATGCGACTAGCGCACATCGGAAGACGAGCCGCGAGGCGCATGGGAAGCACGGCTCGGGCCATTCCGCGCTCCCGATCGTTCAACGCAGCGCACCAGACGAATGCAGCGCCGACTTGCCGTAAACACACGTTCGCGGAACTCAGTCGTCGACACCTCAAAACGCACCACATGCTGCGTTCCGCCGCGATCTTCCTAACCCTGATGGCTTGCGGCGCCACCGCGCTTCCGGCGCAGATGGACGACGCCACCAGACAACTCTCCCGCGATATTTTCCGGCAGCTCATTGAGATCAATACGACCGGC
>DATLST010000055.1:0-5356 GCA_035534055.1 Candidatus Acidiferrales bacterium
GACGAGATCACGAAAGTCATCTGGGAATTCTGGAAGATGGAGCAATCCGAGTATCACTATCGTCCTCCCGGTGAAGTTGATCTGGGAGAAATCTAGTGTGCCAATGTTGAAGCACAATTCCAAAGGACACGTCAGAGCCGAGAAACCCGGTGATTTCGCGGAGGCGATCCGCGTGGCGAAATCGCGGTGCAAGACTGATGCAGAACGCGAAGCCCTGCAACGACGGATCGAAGCCGGCGAGCCGCTCCACGAAATTTTGAAAGAGTTGGCGCCCGAGCATTTCAGCGCGGAAGAATTCGAATGAGGCACTCCCTTCGATCCAAGAACCGCTTCAAACCGGCTAATAATCCGTCATGCCGCACCTGGTGGGGTACTGGCAACCTTCGCGTGCGCGATATGGGCGGTTGGGGCGGAAAGCACATCCTAGGCGTCGTCGGGGCACTCGAAGGAAAGTACGACAAGAGATTCGTGAAATGGTGTGTCGAGCGTGATCTGCTGTTCATACGTACGGTTGATCTTTTTTGGGCATTTGAGAATTACCGCAATGGTTTTTACCAGCACGTGAGCATTCCCGAGCTTCGCAAAAGGTGGGAGCGCGACATCAATCTTATCCAAAGCCTCCAAGTGCAAATAGGTTATCGTCACGGTCACCCACAATTTCGACCCCTTAGCCAAGCGAAAAAAGAAGAGTTCAGAAAACGGTGGGGGCTTGGTCCTTGGAAGAGCTACCATCGTCGGAACAGAAAATATTTTCTCAGCGAGTTAGATCGATATGAGCGGGTGTTGAAGTTTTGGCGCGAGTGCGGCCAACAGGGGCGCCGGAGTTTCCTTCGCTGCGCACGCCACAGCAACAGACAGGCGGACGCCCATCCAGATTACCTCGTGGCTCTCCGAGACAGCCGGGACCGTGTGGTTGACTTTGGGTTTGTTGAGGTCAAAGGCCCGCGCGAATGGTTGCACCCAAGCCAGAGACAGTTCTTTCCTGAACTAGTTCGCTGCGCGAGTCAAAAGGTGTGGCTGGCGCGCTTTCCCATGCGCGGAAGCAGCATCAACTTTGGATCGTTTACGGCCACAGGCGAAGTCCGTCCTCGCAGTACGCTATAATCGAAATCCTGAGCCTGACTAGGACACGGCACGAGCACTGGGGTCGCCGCACGGCGGGGCTGGGTTGCTGGAGCGAACGCATTTGCCGCCCGCGCTGTCTTTTGATTACTTCGTAGCGCATTACAATCAGATAAGATAGGTCGGAAGGAGATAATTGACAATTCGATAAAGCAAAGACTATAACGTGCGCGGAGGTTTCGTTCGCAGATGAGCTGGCGGTTCCGCAAGACTTTTAAGCTGCTGCCGGGCGTCAGGCTAAACCTGACGGCAAGAGGCTTGAGCGCCACACTGGGGGCGTCGCCATTCAGCATAAATGTTGGACCCAGGGGCGTATATAGAAATATCGACATCCCTGGAACGGGATTGTGGAATCGACAACGCATAGTTGCCCCCTCCATCACTCATCCCGCTGCGCCGTCGCAACCGGCCGCTTTGCCCGACCGTCCTCAGCCCGCGAACCTTGTGTCCCCTACTCCGCCCCACGTTGCTCCCGCTGTTCCCCAAGTTGCGCCGGAGGAAGTAGAAATTCGGAGTGCCAGCACTGAATCGCTCAACAGTGAGAACATGAAGGAATTTCGCAAACTAATCACACAAACCTACGAAGAGCGCACGGCGCTGAAAGGCGAAATTGCGAGCTCGAATGGTGAGTTAAGTATCGCGGCCGCCAAATACGACGCTTGGGAGCGCGGCTTCCTTCTGAAACGCATATTCAAGCGCAGTTTCGCGGCTCGGAAGGAAGCGTTCGACACGGCCAACGCTAAGACGAGTGAATTAGCAGAACAATTGAAGCTCACGAAGCTCTCAGCGCATTTTGATATCGACCGCCAACAGGCGGAGCCATACTACAAGATGCGGGATGAATTTGCGGCCCTGTGCGAATGTCAGAAAATATGGGACGCGCTTTCTCGCAAGGCCATCAATCGAGTCGCTACTCGCTCCGCCGCAAATGAAGCTGTTGGGCGCACGCCCGTGACGCTCAGTCTTTCTAGTTGCGATGTCCTCGAATGGGAGCAAAAAGTCCCGCACTTTCCAAACTGCATTGGCGGAGACCTATACATTTATCCGGGGTTTGTCCTCTACAGAGCATCAAAGCAAGCATTCGCCCTAATCGATTTTCACGAGGTAAAATTGGAGTTCCAACCTATTCGCTTCATCGAGGAAGAGCCTGTCCCCTCTGACGCTCAGAAGATCGGGGAAGCGTGGGCGAAGTCCAATAAGGATGGAGGTCCCGACCTCCGGTTCCGAGACAATTATCAAATTCCAGTAGTGGCCTACGGTGACCTTCTGTTTTCGAGCGCCAGTGGGTTAAACGAACAGTACGAGTTCTCTAGCCCTGCTTTGGCGCAGCGATTCGCAAATGCGTGGGAAACTTTTCAGAGATCCTTTGGTTCCATGTGAGGATGAGCAGAGGCTAACTTTGGTCAGAGTGAACTTGAAGCTATATCCGCTGTTCAGGGAGGATGTGTTTAAGGATGTGGCCCGTATCGGAAGGTCGGATCGCGGCAGCATTCGAGAGGGAAGCGTCTGCAAGGTCACTGCCAACGGTTATACAAAGCAGCTAATAGTGCGCGGATTGGAGGAGACTCTCGCTGGTGGCATTATGCTCGACGAGATTACACGCGATTCTATGGGGAAAATGCAGACCGGGTTTACATATGATTTCGCCATCAAAGAGTCGAATTTCATAGAACAAATTTGGTGGGCTTGCACCGTAAGCGACCGAGGCTCACGTATATCTGCATGGATTGGTGTTTGTTCACTCTTCCTCGGAATTATCGGTGCAGCGTTGGGGATCATCAGCATTTGGATAGCGACGCATCCACCGCGTTAGCGGAAAATTGACAGGGATGTGCCGATAAACAACACATTCAAAGGACCGTGACCGTGAGCGCAGCACAACAGACCGCCGAGGAAGTTCGCTCGGTCTACATTGAGAGAATGGGGCAGGAACTGGGTGAACTTTTCCACGCTACTTCTGAGGAATTGACGCAAATACATTGGCGCTGGAACGAGTACCGAACCCTGTTCGGCGAGAAGCCGAGTCGGATTGACCTTATGAACGAGGCTGCTCCATTCTTTTTTCGGATTATCCATGACGTATTGTTTGAGGACACGATGCTCGCTATTGCGAGACTTGTGGGACCAATCAAATCTGCTGGCAAATCCAATCTGAGTATCGAGAGACTTCTTCCCTTACTATCTGATCCGAAGTTCCGGGACGAGGTGCAAATTCTCGTCCAGCAAGCAAGGCATGCTGCAAGTTTTACGCATGACTACCGCAATCGGAGGATTGCTCATCGTGACCTCGACTTAACCCTCGGCAAAAGTGCGAAGATGCTTCCGGTCGTCACCCGCGACAACATCGAAAAATGCTTGTCGATCCTTCGAGATATTTTGGACCGAATTGAGGGAGTCTACTGTAAAGCACATACCGCCTATGCGTATTCCCCGAGCGGGTGGGGCGCTAAATCACTGCTCTACGTTATCAGGGACGGACTATTGAGAAGAAACGAAAAGCACGCATGCTGGAATCGCCTCGAACGCCATGAAGACGACATCAATCCTCCAGGAGAAATCTGAACACTTCAGTGTGGCGTTGATTTTCTGTGGTTGTGCTGGGGCGCGCGAACAAAGTAAACCGCTAAGGGCCCAGTTCATCCTCGACTTTTTCCACCACTTTTTCGCAGACGTGCGAAAGGAATCGCTCGACAGTTTGAATCTGAATTTTGCACACCGCACAGCCCGGCACGACGACGCCCTTGCCGCCTTGGGCAACGCTTGGCGGCTCATCAACGAAAGTATCGAAACGGTGCTTCTGAAATTCGGCGCGAACGGCCGCAATAATTTTGTCCCGGTCTGACATCGGCCGCATCCTAGCACCTTCGTTTTCTTTTCGCTAGAGCGCTGGGCGAGAACATCCCGTGCTTTCATGGACTTCGTTTTGGAATCGATGATAGATTTCCTTTCGGAGGCAACTTGAATGAATCTTCTGGCAGCAATCAAACGCGAGGAGCGAAAGCTCGAAAAGGAGTTGGGCAGGTTGCAGCACCAGTTGGACGGGGTGAGAGTCGCAGCGCGGGCACTAGGGCGCTCGGCGAGTGACGGACTGAACAGTGCCAAGAAACGAGTCCTCTCGGCGGCTGCTAGAGAAAAGATTTCCAAGGCTGCCAAGCGGCGATGGGCCAGGGTGAGAGCCGGGGCGAAGAAAGCAGTGAGCTAGAACACACGCGTGAGCGGAATTTATTTAGGCACGTCAGCATTTACGGCAGCAGGCTGGCCCGGATCGTTTTATCCGGCTGGAATGCAGCCCCGTGATTATCTCGGATTTTATTCCACCAAGTTCGACACCGTGGAAGTCGATAGCACGTTCTACCGCTGCCCATCCACAGAAATGGTGAGGAATTGGGGTTTGCGCACGACGGAGGGTTTTCTTCTCTCGTCGAAAGTTCCGAAGACGATCACCCACGAGAAAATTCTGATTGATTGCGACGCGGAGTTCGAAACGTTTGTTGACACGATGGATATTTTGGACGAGAAGCTCGGCCCGATGGTTTTTCAGTTCCCCTATTTCAACAAGGAAATTTTCCAAAGCGACGTGCAATTCTTTTCGAGGCTGAAAGTATTTTTCAAGAAACTGCCCAAGGACTACCGCTTCGCTGTAGAGATTCGAAACAAGCACTGGCTCAGGCCAAAGTTTTTGGATTTGCTCCGCGAACATAACGTCGCGCTAGTGCTGCAAGACCAAAGCTGGATGCCAAGACCGGCCGAGCTATTCGAGAGATTCGATCCGATTACCGCGGACTTCACTTACATTCGTTGGCTCGGGGATCGCAAAGGAATCGAAGCGGTCACGAAAACATGGGACAAAGTTGTGGTGGACCGTGCATCCGATCTACAGGACTGGGTGAAAGTCTGTCATCAAATGGTGCGCCGAGGCGTGACCGTTTTCGGATACGCGAACAATCACTACGCAGGGCACGCGCCAGCGACCATTCAACTGTTTCGAGAAATGTGCGAGC
Organism: Candidatus Acidiferrales bacterium; assembly: GCA_035534055.1. Classification (GTDB taxonomy): domain Bacteria; phylum Acidobacteriota; class Terriglobia; order Acidiferrales; family UBA7541; genus Palsa-295. The sequence continues at coordinate 5,124 of DATLST010000055.1, forward strand.
GGGATGGAATTCCAGTTCCGCTCCAAATTCATTTGCCGGAGCCATTCGACCGGACCATGTTCGAGAACTCTGCGAACTGAGCACGCTGCCTACGGGTACTCCGGCGTGGCGTGTGCGGCCCCGATAGGATAGACTCCGATCCAGGAGGGTGTCGACCACGATGTCTCAGCTAAGTATCTCATTTCCGAGGCATTTCGCATTGCTCTCGCCCGGTGAGATTTGGGACACTGCCA
>DATLST010000056.1:0-7253 GCA_035534055.1 Candidatus Acidiferrales bacterium
CCTAGGGTAGCCGGAGGATCGCGTGTGGCGCGCTTGGATCGGCTGTGACCGCCCGGGCGCCTGAAATTCAATCGTCTTTTCGTGCTCTCGCGTTTTCAAACGCAGCCGCGACCGTCGGTTCGGAAACCATCGTCGCCGGCAAGAGCGAGAGAACGGCATCCTCTAGTTCGTGCGCCGTGGCTACATGCTGCGGGTAGTTGAATATCTTCACGTCGTGAGTAAACCGGTCGACTGCTCCGGCCACGTCGTTCAGCCCTTCCGTCATTCGCGCCGCAACGATGCGCGCATTCTGCACGCTGACGCCCGGAAGCATGATCCCGAAAGCACCCTCTGCAAAGTTATACAAGGAGTCTTCCCTGCGCAATTTCCGGGTGATCGCTTTTACGGCGTCTCCCAGCGCCGCCGTGACCTCTCCCGATGTGTTCACGTTGGCGGTCGGCGTCAGCCGCACGACCATCACCGACAGGGTGTCTCGCATATTGACCGCCCGCCGGAACTCCATCACGAGCCGGTCTTGAAAAACATTCATTCCCGAAAGCGTTTCCAGCAGGTCCTTGCCCACCTGCCGATGAAGCTCGGTATATCGCGCCTCAGCCTGCCGGATTTGCAAGCGCAGCCGCCGCACCGTGATTTGGCGATCGATCAGGTAGCCGATCAAAAGCACGGAAAGCCCGCAAAATCCGAAGAACGAAATTTCCAGCGTTCGCTCACTGAAGATGATCGGATGACTCTCGATCGAGGGGTACATCAGGATGGCGAGGCCCGCTACAAGAACGGCAATGATAGAAAGCGAAAATACAGCCAGGTGGAATTCCCTTTTTTCAACGCTCTCTGAATCGACGCGATCGAAGATCCGCATCCGGTTGTTTACCTTCCGACAGCGCCCCTGAAGTGCCCGTGCGGGTCGCCGTTCACGATCCGTGAGCGGCAAAGTACGCTACTCTGCCCCTTGCATCCATATCGCCCACTTTACGTATTATTATCTCCCTGCTTGCGGGCATGGCGGATGGAGGGCGGGCTCTGCTCAGTACTCAAAGCAGGGCTTTTGTGCGGGGCGCACCAGTGTTTTGTCGCCCGCATTCGAAAAAATCGGTGTTTTAAGCCATTTTATGGGCCTTTTTTCGATCGTCGAGAAGCGGCCGGGGTAAGCGGCCGGAACGTGTTCGCCTAGGAAGCGTTTACCTTTACGTACAGATGAGGAAAGTCAAACGAAGTATCCCGAGTGTGCCGGGGCCGCCTATTGCGCCACGCCCCCGTGCCAGAGGATTTCCCTCGGCTCATCGGTTAGATTTGGCCTATCGGTGTTTTCTCAGGCAAAAGTGCTGCTGGGATGATTCGTTTTCCGCGCAGGGATCGATGTCTTCCAAGGAAATGCTTCTGTCCGCGGCGCCCCCAGGAACGCACGAAGTAGTAGTTGAGAGTGGCGGCCGCGCCTGCGCTCAACAGCGGAAACAGGTGCCCTGCCCATTTTTCCGCAGCCTCCGCCCCCACCTTCACGGCCATCCGGTCGATGATCCGCGGCACAATCTGATCCGCCGCTTGCTTCTCCAGGAACTCCCGTGTTAAATCCAACCCTGCCGCGCTGGCGACAGCCACCCACAGCGCCACTACCTCTTCAGCCGTGGAATACTCAAACCCATAAATCAGGCTGAGCTTTTGTAGCATTCGCAACGTGATGGCGGAGAGAATCCCCATGTCCGGCAATACCGTAGCCAATCCGCCGACGCCCAACCCCATTCCTTCGAGCGCGGCCATCCGCGCGGAAGACAAAATAATCCGCTCGGCGGCCGGGTTCACGATCTCTTCGCGCAGTTCATGAACCTCTTCCCAGGATCGGATCGGAAACCCGTAAACGCGCCGCACATGCCGGAGGTATTTATCCGGGTTAACGTGAACCCGCGGATATGCCCGTTGAAAGCCCGCGAGCACGGATGCCTGAAAAATGCGCGGCAGCCACCCTCGGTCGTTTTCGCTCTGTGCGGTCATCTTAATCGTTTGATGCCACGCCGGGCCGTAAGCTGTACGCTATTCCCGCGAGCACGGCGCGCCTTCTTCCTATTCTACTTATAACCCAGTTTCCGGGTGTGATCGATGGCCTTGGCATGGGAATCGCCTTCGACCGAATCCGCCCAGAGCGAAGACGCGAACTCGAAACCTGGGTTGGCGAGCAAGCGAGCGACAGACAAAGCCAGGCCCCCCGCTCGCCGAATGCGCCTAAAAGCCCCGAGCCTGCTGACAGTTCGGACCGCGCCACCCTCCGTCGCCTGCTACAACTATTGCTTAGGAAGGGAATGCTGACGCAAGCCGAAGCGGAGGCTGTGGTCCATGAGTCCACGCTGTTCTAGAACCCACGATAATCCTTCATTCAGCTCTGATTCATTGAAGTAGCAGGTATGAACTTAATTCCCGGACAAGGGAATTTTTCCACTTTTGGCACCTTCAGCCATCCATTCTGGCGTGCTAAGCTGCGTAGGATCAATAAAACAGTACGATATTTCCATGGCCCCGGCCTTGCACCACCATAGAATGAGGGGGGATCCAATGGGTGAGCGACGATCGGCCAAAAGGTATGAGGTTTGCCTCCCTTTGCAGGTGTGCCTTTCACGTAAGCGGCCTGCGGAATTCCTCACTGGTGAGCTTCGCGATATCTCCCGTTCCGGGATTTACTTCCACTCGAGCGTTGCGCTTCCCCCCGGGACCAGCATAGAACTCACCTTTGCTCTTCCAGCTGAAAGGGAACGCAACACTTCCGTTCTGGTAAGGGCCAGCGCCAGAGCGTTGCGCGCCACCCCGATCGAGGGTGAAGTTCCTCTCGCCTACGGTGTCGCCACCATCATCGATCGGCTGGATTTTGTCCGGCCCATTGTTACCAACGCCGCCTAAGCTTCGCCAAGCCGCCTTTCGCGGCAGTCCACTCCACCGATTCTTGGCTGTTTCCTTTGGCCTTACGTCGCTACAATATATTCCGCGCAATCGCTCCGACGCGCCCCTAGATGCATTCTGGTGCTTCTGCCAATAAGATTTTTGATCTCGAGCGCTCCATCCTGAAAGCGCTATGTCTCGGTCAAGCCGCAACCAGTGAAAGCGCCAGACGCTCCTTGGCCGCTCACACTTGGCAGGATCAAGAACATCGCGTCGTCTATGAAGCGCTCCAGAAGCTTCGCGCCCACGACCCCGAATTCTTGCGCGAACGACTCCCCGCGCAGGCTACCCGCATGGGCTTTCCCGACGTGGATTGGAACGCCTATTTTGCTCCGGCCGATGTGTCGGTTGACATTGAACAATTGATCCGCGAACTGGCTGCGACCCTGGCGAAGAGGCAATGAATGAGCGCGGAAATTGCAGATTTCCCTGGCGGCAGGAATTACCAGCTCCCAGTTAACAACGTTCGGCTCGGGCCGCGGATTCTAGAAACACTCCACTTGGCGGCTAGACTGAATGTTCTTGACGGCCATCAACGGGCCAGACCGCCGACCGGGTCGCCATCCGCTCCGCGTAATCACTTCGCGTGTGCGGAAAGCTCGAATTCGATCAGTTGCTGCAACGCTTCCGGATCCCCGCCCACTGCCGGCCTCCCGTTCACGAAGACCGTGGGCGTGCTATTAACCCCCAGTGCCTCGCCATCCGCATGATTCGCTTCGACGGCCTTTGCGGCTTCCGGTGACGACATGCAAACCTTGAACGAAGCCGCATCCAGGCCCGCTTGCGAGGCGAACCCGGCCAGCTTATCCCAGACGTTCTCCGGAGTGATGGAATCCTGGTTCGCGAAAAGATCATCGTGAATTTTCCAGAAGGCTTCGGGCTTCTGCATGAAAGCGCATCGCGCGCCGATGGCGGCCGTATTCGCCCAAGGGTGCAGTTGCGTGATCGGGTAATCCTTATAAACCAACCGCACGGGATATTTATCCTCGATCGCTTTCAGCCCTGTTTCCAATTCTTGGCAGTGTGGGCACTCGAAGTCGGCAAATTCAACCAGGGTCACTCGCGCATCGGCCGGCCCTTTTGCCGGATTCCCCTGGATGTGCAGTTTGGCCCGCGTATCGGCGTACGGATCGGCGTTCGTATCGAACATGTCGCCGCGGAACAGCGTCTTCCCATCCTTGCTGACGTACACCTCGCCCGTATCGCTCTGGCCCTTGAACGTGACTTGCAATGGCACCACGTAAAAATCGGGCGACGGAGATTGCGTTAGCGGCCCCAGCTTTAATTGGTATGCGGGCCCCCAGGCAAACAAGTTGCGCACGAAGGTTTCGGTGGTCTTGAGCAGTTGGGCCTGCTCTGGAGAAACCGAACCCGTCGCCGCCGCGACGGACGGCTTCGCCGATTGCGCCAGGCACGGCAGCACTCCGATTAAAATTGCGGCCGCGCCCAGGATGAATTTTCTGCCAAGCATGGTTAGACTGCCTCCTGTCGCCATCCTTCTCTCTTTACGACCGACACAGCATAATGAAAAACAGGGGCCGGCGCAAAAGTGTCGATCGTGCGATCCTTCCACCCCTTCGGCAACGCCCCGCGCATTCTATAAAGAGAATTTCTGGGCCAGCGGAAAGCGGCGCCCCACGCTAAAGGCTTTCGACGTTAATTTCAGCCCGGGAGGCGCCTGCTTGCGCTTGTACTCGCTCCGGTCAACTTGCAGAGTCACCCGGTTCACCAGCTCGCGAGGTAAATTATAGCGCTCCGCAATTTCAACCGAGCTTCTCAGGTCTTCGACGTAAGCCTTTAGGATACGGTCGAGCACGTTGTAGGGTGGCAACGTGTCCTGATCGGTTTGGTTCGCCCGCAGTTCAGCTGACGGCGCCTTCGTCAGCGTCCCATCGGGTATGCGCTGCCGGATGCTGTTCGCGAACCTGGCCAACTCATAGACCATCGTTTTGGGAACGTCGGAAATCACCGCAAGCCCCCCCGCCATATCGCCATACAGGGTGCAATATCCGACGGCCATCTCGGATTTGTTGCCGGTGCTCAGCACCAGCCAGCCGAACTTGTTCGAGAGCGCCATCAGCAAATTGCCGCGGATGCGCGCCTGGACATTTTCCTCGGTCGTATCCTCGGGCAAGCCAGCGAAGATCCCCTTCAGCGTCTGGCAATAGCTCGCAAATGCATCGTTTATGGGAAGGACGAGAAGTTGGATGCCAAGATTGCCGGTCAGCAGTCGCGCATCGGCCAAGCTGCCTTCGGAAGAATAGGGGCCGGGCATGCTGACGCCGAGAACGTTTTCCGCGCCCAAGGCATCGGTGGCAATCGTCGCAACCAGCGCGGAATCGATCCCGCCGCTCAGCCCGATCACTACTTTGCGGAAGCCGCACTTCCGCACGTAATCGCGAGTGCCGGTCACCAACGCCCGGTACGTGGCTTCGAGTTCATCCTCGATCTGCGGCCGGATGTCCCCCGCTCCCGTCACCGTATCGAAGAACACCAGGTCTTCTTCAAACGATTTCGCCTGCGCCGCCACCCGCCCGTCCGGCAAAAATGCGACGCTCGACCCGTCGAAGATCAGGCTATCGTCCCCGCCCACTTGATTCACGTATACCACCGGGATGCGGTGCCGCGTGGCCATGGATTTCAGCATGTCGTAGCGCAGCGCGCGTTTGCCGATCGTGTAAGGCGAGGAAGAAATGTTCAACAACACCGTGCTTCCCTTTCCGACCAGCTCCGCCACCGGATCGCGCTCGTAGAGCCGCTGCGCCCAAAAATTCTTGTCGTTCCAGATGTCTTCGCAGATGGTAATGCCGAGCGTGTCGCTGTCCAGCTCAAACGCGAACTGCGTGTGTGCCGGCTGAAAGTAGCGCGTCTCGTCGAATACGTCGTAGGAGGGCAGCAGCATTTTCCGCTGCTCGAAAAGGATTTTCCCGCGCCCCACGAGCGCCGCGGAGTTCGCCACCGGTTTCCCGGTATCGTCCTGCGCCTTCCCCGCGTAGCCGACGAGCGATGGAATGGGCGCTGTGCGGGCCAGGCGTTCGACCACCTCCTGGTTGCGCCGGATGAATGCGGACCGCTCGATAAGATCCTGCGGGGGATATCCGCAAACGCACAGCTCGGAAAAGACGGCGATATCCGCGCCTCCGGACTGCGCCGCGCACGCCAGTTCGAGAATACGGGCTGAATTGCCTTCGAAATCGCCGACGGTTGGATTGAATTGAGCGAGAGCGATCTTCATCGGAAGGCATTAGCATACGGTCCGAAGCCAGGCTTTTCAATCATCGCGCTGCCCGCCGTTGTTCAGATGTGCTGCGACATGCCCAGCGGTCGCCAAAAGAAACCACGGAATGTGCATTGCTTTCCCGCGCGTCTTCCATCTCGGCTCCACGGTTCATAGCAGGGTTCCTCTGCTGTATTCATTTGCTTGGGGAATGTTCGCGCGACTCGGAAAATATTCCGAATTTTTCAGGATGGGCAAACCCGGCCTGGATGAGCGATACTAACGCCATTGAGTGATTTGGTTCGCCGTTGCACGCCAGTGCAGGCGGCCATATTGCAGGAGAAGCCATGCGCTTGGGACCGTACCTTTTCGTGGGAGTGTTTCTGTTTCTCCTCTGGATTGCAGGATTCCTGATTTTTCACGTCGCCGGATCTTTGATTCACATCTTTCTAATCTTCGCTGTCGTTTCCCTCGGAATTCACCATTTTTGGGCCAAGCCCGTCTAGCTAAGAAAGAGATTGGGCAGCGTCGGAGAGAAAGTAAAACCTCGCGGCACGGATGGCAAGTTCTGGTGGAGCGTGTTTTTTTCGACTCGACAGATAGATTGCGTGCGCGGAGCAATTGCTCCCGAAGCCGTTCCACCACAAGATTCAATTACGATCCGATTTATTGGGAATTTCCTTTCGAGGCGGAGATATAACTTACATACGCCACGAGTGCCTTCAATTCCTCGCCGCCCACGGATATCGGCGGCATTCCACCTTGATGCATGCGGGCAGTCGGATGTTGCAACATTGTGGTTACGACTGCGGGGGTGAGGTTTTTTCCGGCAAGAGCAGGGGCTGCAGCCGTTCCCGCGACACCATTGCCCCCATGGCAGTCGGCGCATCGGTGTGCTTTGAAGCTGGCTTCCCCCTTGCTCTCCAGTGCGTTCATCGCAGGCGCGGCCGTCGCAGCCGCTTTTCCTTTGGCTGGCGCCGGGGCGGCCGCTCCGGAAGCGGGCGCTGCCGCTGTAGCGGACGATGTTCCTCCGAGGCTGCTCACATACGAAACCAACGCTTTCATATCAGCCGCATTCAGCGTCAAAGGGACCATGCCGGCAGCTTTCATGTTG
>DATLST010000057.1:0-4481 GCA_035534055.1 Candidatus Acidiferrales bacterium
CGGCGTCTTGCGCTCCGCATACAGCACCGAAGCGTCGAAGATGCTCATCGGCTCGCCTTCCGGCAGCAGACGCGTCACGCCGCCTTCCGTGCCGGGCGCCAGCTTGTTGCGCAGCCGCACGTTGGCGAAGGTTCCCCGCACCATCACCTCATGATTGCCGCGACGCGACCCGTAGCTGTTAAAGTCGGCGGGTTTCACTCCATGCTCGGTAAGATACTTCCCTGCCGGGCCATTCAGTTTGATCGAGCCCGCCGGGGAAATGTGGTCCGTGGTCACGCTGTCGCCCAGCACTGCCAGTACGTGCGCGCCGTGGATATCCTCGACGGCCGCGGGCGCAGCTTTCATCCCATCGAAGTACGGCGCTTTGCGAATATAGGTCGAGTCCGCCTCCCAGCCGTACGTGTTGCCGGAGGGAAACTTCAGGTTCTGCCAGTTGCTGTCGCCATCACTCACCGTCGAGTACTGTTTGCGGAACATACCGGAGTCGATCGAACTGGCCAGCGTACTTTGCACTTCCTGCTGCGACGGCCAAATGTCCCGCAGGTATACGGGATGGCCCTGCTTGTCTTTTCCAAGCGGATCATGTTCGAAGTCATGATCGATGCGTCCGGCCAGCGCGTATGCCACAACCAGCGGCGGCGACATCAGATAATTCGCGCGCACATCGGAGTTAATGCGGCCTTCAAAATTGCGATTGCCGCTCAGCACAGACACCGCCACCAGACCATGATCGTCAATCGCCTTCGTCACGTCCGGCGGCAGCGGGCCGGAGTTGCCAATGCACGTCGTGCAGCCGTAGCCGACGATGTTGAACCGCAGCGCGTCGAGATACTTCGTCAACCCGGCCTTATCGTAATAGTCCGCGACCACGCGGGAACCCGGCGCCAACGAGCTTTTCACCCACGGCGGAACTTTCAATCCTTTTTCCACCGCCTTTTTCGCCAGTAGACCCGCCGCCAACATCACCGAAGGATTGGACGTGTTCGTGCAACTTGTAATCGCCGCGATGACGATGGAACCGTGGTCGAGATACTTGTCAACATCTAAACCGAAGCGTTTTTGGATAGAATCTGCATGACCCGGCTCGGTCGCGCCAGTAGAGGAGTTTCCATTCGCAGATGGATGGCCGCCTTCTCCGTCCCAGCGTTGCACCTGACGCTCGCTGTTAGCGTGAACGTTCGGCCCTTTCAGCGCAGGCAATTGCTTCTTGAAACTCGCGCCTGCTTCGCTCAATCGCACGCGGTCCTGCGGACGCTTCGGGCCAGCCACGCTCGGTTCCACAGTGCCCAGGTCGAGCGACAGCGTCGCGGAATACTTTGCCTCCGGCGCATTCGGCGTGTGGAACAGGCGCTGCTCCTTGTAGTAGGCCTCAACCAGCGCGATCTGCTCGTCGCTCCGTCCCGTCAGCTTGAGATAGCGCAGCGTCTCCGCGTCCACCGGGAAGATGCCGCAGGTCGCGCCATATTCCGGCGCCATGTTGCCAATCGTTGCGCGGTCGGCGAGCGAAAGCTCGCTGATGCCCGGACCGTAAAACTCGACAAACTTCCCGACGACGCCATGCTTGCGCAGCAACTCCGTTACGGTCAACACCAGATCGGTCGCTGTGGTGCCTTCGCGCAGCTTGCCCGCCAGCTTAAAACCAACCACCTGCGGAACTAGCATGGAAACTGGCTGGCCCAGCATCGCCGCTTCTGCTTCGATGCCGCCGACGCCCCAGCCGAGTACGCCCAGACCGTTAATCATGGTGGTGTGGGAATCCGTTCCGACCAGCGTGTCTGGATATGCCTGCACGACGCCGCTCGCATTTGGTTGCGTGGTGAACACGACGCGCGCCAGGTATTCCAGATTCACTTGGTGACAGATGCCCATGCCCGGTGGCACAGCGGAAAAGTTATGGAACGCCGTCTGCCCCCATTTCAGAAACGCATATCGCTCTACATTGCGCTGGTATTCCAGGAGCGAGTTGATCGAGTACGAATCGCTGGTACCGTATTGGTCCACCTGCACCGAGTGGTCAATCACCAACTCGGCAGGCTGCAGCGGATTAATCTTCTCCGGATCGCCGCCCAGCGAGCGCATGGCATCGCGCATCGCCGCCAAATCGACCACGGCAGGCACGCCAGTAAAGTCCTGCATTAGCACACGCGCCGGCATGTAAGCGATTTCCCGCGACGGTTCGGCCTTCGCGTCCCACTTGGCCAGAAACTCAATGTCATCAGCGGTGACGCTCTTGCCATCTTCATGGCGCAATAGATTTTCGAGCAAAATCCGCAGCGAGTAGGGCAGGCTTTCGAGCGAAACACCCTGCTTTTCCAGCGCGCTCAGCTTGAAAATTTCATAGGTCTTGTTGCCGGATTTCAATTCCGACCGGCTGTGAAAACTGTTCATGATGATAACTCCCTCAAAAGGCGTGGCGGGCAGGCACAAAACCGTGCCCGACGAATCAGGAATGTGTCGTAATGATTCTACGACTGCGTCATGAGAAATGAGGAATACGGCGACCTTTACCCGCGATCGGGCTTGCCGCGATGCAAGCGTTTCAGGAAAAGAACCTTGGGCACGAAGAGCATAGGCGTCGACAGCTTGCAGCCGTCTGTCTCCATGGTACCGCCGGAGGATGAGGAAAGGAAAGTGAATGTACCGCACTTTCCGGACCGATTTAATAATCGATACGCCGTTCAACTAGCGCGTTCCAATGACCTCCGGAGCGTTTGGTAAAAGAACACTATTTTCTTTCTTGCATTTTGGACAGATCAGCGGATAAGTGCTCGCAGCCGTGCCGCCGCTCAAGTGGCGAATTCGGTATTCAATTACTGTTCCACAATCGCAAACCAAAATACTATGGTTAAACGAATTTTCCGACATTTTTACCCCCGTGGCTGATTATTTGTGCCTGCTCTGGTACTTCACTTCAAAGTCTGGATTTCCGCGAAACAATAGCGCCAGAGGGTGACAAAAGAAAAGTTGCAAGATCAGCCTCGGCCGTTACGGAATGGGTAATATCGTCCTTTCAACCCAGAATGTCCACGAATATCTGTAGCTACGCTTGAATCCTTGTTGTCCCATGGCGGGCATTACGCCCGGTTCCGTCGCGTAATATTTAAAAATTCCAGCGGGGACCGAGATTGGGAGTTCTGACCTAGGATTTATTTCGTAGTAAATGGCTCCAAGCTTTAGGCTCAAAACTCCATCCGAATGATTTAGGACTCTTACGCTCGGAGCCGCGTCCGACCCTGTGTACTCCTCACTGAACTTGGCCTCTCGCATAGGATGTTTCGACAAACTGATGCGCACGTCGTCTTCATTCACCCAACCTTCTTTCCCCAATGGAACGTCGATTACGTTATACCAGCCCTCGTGGGGCTCTCTGCTAATGAGCACTAACATTTCACGATCTGTAACCAACTTGATCAGAGCCGCCTTAGCATCCGGCGCACTCATCAGCGAGGCATGAGAGGAAACTGGGACAGCGATATCAACTCCGAGATCTTTAGATTTCCTGTTCTGAGGATGCCGAATTATGGTGTGGACAGAATTTGGCTGGTCTAGAAGGGAGCCACCGGGCGCAAACTCCACTTCGCCCGCTGAGTACTGTGGAGGCGAAGCAGTATCGTTTTGTTGTGAACCGTTTTGAGGTCGATTTGTTGGAGCTACGCTCTCATCTGGAGACGCCTTTTCTGAGGCTTGGCGTTTTGATTGCTCTCGGGACTGCTCTAGCCGTATTGAGCGGTTGTCTTGCACGTAAAATAAAGCCCACGGTATTGCAATCGCGGCCAAGATCAGATACACCCACGCGTGTTTTCGGACATTTGGTAATTTCCTTCGAGAAAGCCATTGCCGATAGTTCGCGGTTTTTGTTTTTGGTGTGACGCGAACTGAATTACCGTCTCTAACTTCGACTGGAAATCTCGATGAGCTATGCCCGGAATCCTGAATTATCGGAATAGTGTCCCCGCAGTTCGTACACTTCAGAGACTTGCCGACGTGCTCAACGTCGGAATGATAGATCCGTCCGCACCTGGGACAGCGAAGATCAATCATCTCTTCTCCTTGAGGAACCATTGGGGCAGAGTCAGGATACTCCGATTTCCCAGAGCTGCCGCAAACGACTCGGCGCATCCGTCATGCTTTGGCGTTGATTCTGTTTTGTATATACTGTATCGTATCTACAGATGTGATTCACCTGAGATGCGCTGAAGGATCGCAATAACCGCCGAAAGCACGGCATCGGCTTCGATACTGCGGCCCGGGTCTTTCTCGATCCCTTCCACCTTTCTCGGCAGGATCGAGTGGTCGAAGGCGAAGCGCGCTGGCAGACCGTCGGAATGGTAGACGGCGCACTGCTGGTTCTGGTCGCCTACTCCGTGGTGGACGAGGAAGAAGAAGTCATCCGCATCATTTCAGCACGCAAGGTCACTCGGCAGGAGCGAATCGAATATGAAGAAGCGACCAAAATCTAAACCGGTCGTCTACGAGTTGAA
>DATLST010000058.1:0-11786 GCA_035534055.1 Candidatus Acidiferrales bacterium
GCTTCCACCGCTCACGGTTGTCCACGCCCAGGCCTTGCGTCGTCATCCTCAGAGCCACCAAAGGAACCTACCCAGGCCCGCGCTCCCGCTCTTCGATGCGCTCCGCCGCCAAGCCCAAAGAGGCGTTTGTTTGGGATGAGTCCAAGGGGATCGAGTGAATCGGGGTCACCACCTCAACCATCATCAGAGGAGTTATCTAGGGTTCATGGAGACGGGCGAAATTCCGTGGATTAACGATTCGTGGCAAGTGCCGAACCATAGTGTGGTATTCGCCGTTTTCCCCGCAAATATCAATATTCGTGCTTTTCGCGAGATGCGTAATGTCTTCAATAAACGCATGATCGATGTATCGTCCCAGCCAGTCAGGTGGGAGATGCGGGTCATTCATCCATGAAATCCGCGCCTGCATTCCACGCTCAACGATTTCACGGAGCAGGGATCTCCGAGGTTCCCGCCATAATGGACGGATGGTTTCAAGAGCGACCGAGGTGCTGCATTGTGAAATCCAATTTGGAAACCCATCTACTTCTTCTATATCTCCAGTAACGACAGCGTCGGCTCGAAATAGGGTTTTTATGCGGGCAAGACCGTCTTCATAGCTTCGTCGATATGGCGCGGATACAACTATCAGCTCATGATGCACGCCTAGTTCCTTCGCTTGGCGTTGCATGATCTCCAAAGGATGTGCCTTGAAGGCTGCATCCGCGCATGGAATGAAGGTAGCCAGTGCGCACACGTGCATCTTCGATTCCAGCGCCCGGAACAATGCGAGACAACTGTCCTTCCCTCCGGTCCACAGCACGATGACGCGTTTCGATGATTTGTTCATGGCGACGGTCCAACTTGTATCGGGCAAGATAAAGCGTTGCCGGATACAAGTTAAATCTATTTTAGGTATTTTAGGAGTTGCTAGTGTTCAATGGATTTTGGCTGCTCGTGTGATTTTGCAGTGATCCAAATAACGATAGGTTGAATTCACAATGCCGTCGCCCTGTGCCGCGTCCATGTTGTTGTATGATAGTAAAGCCGCTTCGGAATGAAACGCGGAACAATCGTTGTTTCATAGCGTGATCGCGCGGCGCGAGTCACAAAGCGCTCCCGTTCCCGGTTGTACCGATGCTAAAAAGGCAGGCCGTCATGCCGCTCGAACCCGAATTCCAGAAGCTCTACGACGAAATGGACCGCAGTCACGTCAGCCCGCTGTGGCGTGCTTCCGAAAGCATCATACCCTGGCACCCGCAGCCCCGCGCCGTGCCGTGGCTCTGGAAATGGTCTCAGCTTTTCTTTCTAGCCCGCCGTTCCGGCGAGCTTGTCACCATCGAACGGGGCGGCGACCGTCGCGCCCTCGGCCTGTGTAATCCCGGCCTGGGCGGCGCTCCCTACGTAACGTCCACGTTGTGGGCGGCCGTTCAGTGGCTGAATGGACGCGAAGTCGCCCCGGCGCACTGCCACTCGGCGCAAGCCGTGCGCTTTGTCATCGACGGCAACGGCGCCTACAGCACCGTGGAGGGCGACAAGATCTACCTCGAACGTGGCGATTTCGCCATCAATCCGCCAGGGCATTGGCACGATCACGGCAGCGAAGGCGACAGTCCCACCATCTGGATGGACGCTCTTGACGTTCCGCTCAACAATTATCTCGACGCATCGTTCTTCGAACCCGCCGAGCGCGATCAGCAGGAAGTCACCGCCGTTGTCGACGGTTCCATCCTGAAATATGGCTTCGGCCAGCTTCGCCCCGCGTGGGAAGAGCCTTGCCGGAAATATTCGCCGATCTCCACTTACAAGTGGTTCACCACCGAGCGCGCGCTCATGAATCTCGCGAAAGTTTCCGCCAGCCCGTTCGACGATGTGGCCCTCGAATACACCAACCCGCATACCGGCCGCCCCGTGATGGACACCATGACCGCCTGGATTCAGATGCTGCGCCCCGGCGTTCACACCAAGGCTCACCGCCAGGTGAATAGCGCCGTTTACCACGTCTTTGAAGGGCGCGGAGCCACTGTCATCGGCGGCGTGCGCTTCGACTGGGAGCAGGGCGACATTTTTGTGATTCCTAGCTGGACTTACCACGAGCACATCAATGAGTCGAAGACCGAGCGCGCCATCCTGTTCTCCGTTCAGGACACGCCCGTGCTCGTCGCCCTCGGCAAGTACCGCGAGGAGGCCCTGACCGCCAATGGCGGCTTCCAAATCGTCAAGGAGTCCTTCGCCGCCGATAAAGTCCCCGCCTGACCGTCGCGCTGGTACCGTCCCTCTGGGCCGTCATTCGGAGTACTTCTCCGCTGACGAAGTGCGGTTTTTGATCGCTCGCTGTTGAGCGATCCATCTTTCTTCGTGTTTGGGCATCACCGCGTGACGTTCCGCCGCCCCGCTCGCGTACAGATCTGGTCGACACAAATGCTCCTGTGCGAATCCGCTCGTATCAGTCTTAGTTTCCGCCATCCATTTCATTTGATTCGGCTGGGCCGCCGCAAAATGGGACTCTCGCGGATTGGCGTTGCCCGCGTCGGTCAATTATTCCAGCCGGTAATTGGGTGCTTCGCGTGTGATGATTACATCGTGGACGTGGCTTTCGCGGAGGCCAGCCTGCGAGATGCGGATGAACTTGCTGCGTTCCTGCAATTCCTTCAAATTCGAGGCCCCGCAATATCCCATTCCGCTGCGCAGCCCGCCAACCAGTTGGTCGACCAGCCCCGAGAGGGGGCCCTTATAAGGCACTTGGCCTTCAATTCCTTCGGGAACCGATTTCCCTCGCTCGGCGCCTTCCTGGGCGTAGCGGTCCGCCGACCCCGCTTCCATGGCTCCGATGGATCCCATTCCCCGATAGGATTTGAAGGTGCGGCCTTGATAAAGAATGGTCTCGCCCGGCGATTCTTCCGTTCCCGCGAAAAGCCCCCCGATCATCACGGCCGCTGCGCCAGCCGCGATCGCCTTTGTAATATCGCCGGAAAATTTTATTCCGCCATCGGCAATCACGGGAACGCCGCTGCCCTGCGCCGCCCGCGAGGCTTCGAGGATTGCCGTGATCTGTGGAACGCCCGCGCCCGTCACCACGCGCGTGGTGCAGATAGAGCCCGGGCCGATGCCGATCTTCAGGCCGTCGATGCCTAGAGAAATCAGATCGCGCGCGCCCTCGGCGGTCGCGACGTTTCCTGCCAGGAGCTGCAATTCGGGGAGCTTCTTCTTCACGGCGCGGATGGCATCCATTACCCGTGTTGTGTGTCCATGAGCTGTGTCGATTGCGACCACGTCCACTTTGTCCCGCGCCAGTTCCTGGGCGCGCTCGAGGAAGTCGCCGGTCGCGCCGATCGCCGCGCCCACCCGCAATCGGCCCTGTTCGTCCTTGGTGGCATCGGGAAACTCGATTTTCTTTTGAATGTCCTTGACGGTGATCAGTCCCTTCAAATGGAAGTCCTTGTCCACGACCAGCAGTTTCTCAATGCGATGCTGCTGGAGGATCTTCTCAGCCTCGTCGAGCGTGGTCCCCACGGGCACAGTGATCAGGTTTTCCTTGGTCATCACGTCGCTGACGGATTGATCCAGGTTTCGCTCAAAGCGCAAATCCCGGTTGGTCAGGATTCCCACCAGGCGCGGGCCGCGCGTCACCGGAACTCCCGACACTTTATACTTGTTCATCATTTCAAGGGCTTGACGAACGGTCATTTCCGGGGCGATCGTCACAGGATCGACGATCATCCCGCTCTCGGAGCGCTTTACGCGATCCACTTCCTCGGCTTGGCGGTCGATGGTCATGTTCCGGTGGATAAAGCCGATGCCGCCTTGTCGCGCGATCGCAATGGCCAGTCGCGAATCTGTGACGGTATCCATGGCGGCTGCGACGATGGGAATGTTGAGCGCAATTTTACGCGAGAGGCATGTGCGGGTGTCCGCTTGCGCCGGCAATACGGAAGATTTCCCGGGCAGCAAGAGCACGTCGTCGAACGTCAATCCCTCTGTGATGGGACCGTCAATCATCCATTTCTCCAGTCGGCGGCTCTAATACCGCCGGGCAGCAGCATGTTCCATAAACACCGAAGCCCAGCCGAACTCGCTGGGCTCGAGAATAGTTTCCTTGTAGCGGACGACGATCATGAATGAGTTTTTTAATTTTATGCGCTTCGCGAAGCTAAATCAAGGCGCTCCGGACAGCCAGGCGAGTGATCGCGCTCCGCGCGCTCGATGCAGGACGCATTTGCGCCAACGAAGCGAAGTGCCTACCATGGATATCGGTGCGAGAGTTCATACCACTTAGGCTGCTGCGCAATGCTCATTTGATGACAATTGCTGTCGCCTTTTGGCCACGGCGGTTCTTGCAATTGCCTCGAAGCGTGACTCGGCGATTCGAGGTCGAGCCCGGCACCCAGGTTCGCGGGGAATGCCACTGGCAGAAGAACCCGCGCGAACATCCAACGCTCGTTTTGCTCCACGGCCTGGAAGGGTCGAGCGAGTCCAGCTACATATTGGGCGCCGCGGAGAAAGCATGGGTTGCAGGTTTCAACGTTGTTCGCTTGAATCAGCGAAATTGCGGCGGCACGGAGAATCTGACAAAGACGCTGTACCACTCCGGTCTAAGCGGCGATATCCGTTCGGTGATTTTGGAGCTGATCGAACGGGATGGAATGCGGGAAGTGTTCGCCGCTGGCTTTTCGATGGGAGGCAATTTAGTCCTGAAGATGGTGGGCGAGTTCGAAGATTCCGCTCCGCCCGAGCTGCGCGGATTCGCCGCCGTAGCGCCCGCGTTTGACCTGGCCTCCTGCGCGGATGCGCTGGAGAGGCCCCGGAATTTTCTGTATGAGTTGCATTTTGTGCGGCGGCTGAAGCGGCGCATGAGGTACAAAGCGAGTCTTTTCCCGGAATGTTATCCTGTCGATGGAATGAAGAGCATCCGGACCGTCCGGGAATTTGACGATCGGATTACCGCCCGCTACTGCGGATTTCAAAGCGCGGTTGACTACTACGCTCGTTCGAGCGCGAATCGATTGGTCGCTGGCATTCGTAGGCCGACGCTGATTCTAACGGCGCAGAATGATCCCTTCGTTCCATTTGCGTCGTTTGATAATAGGGCGATTCGCGAAAACCCCCACATCACACTGGTCGCGCCAGAATACGGCGGGCACTGTGCATTCGTTTCCGAGCAGGGTGGCGAGGAAAGATTCTGGGCCGAGGCGCGCATTGTGGAATTCTGTAAAGAGCACTCGGCGATTCGGAGCCAAGCATGAAATCGATCGTTCGCCGAGTCGCCGACGATGGCTCAGACCCGCTCTAGCAGCATGGCGATGCCCTGTCCCACTCCAATGCACATGGATGCGACCGCATAGCGGCTGCGCGTGCGCTGGAGCTGGCGACTGGCCGTGAGAACCAGGCGCGCGCCGCTCATGCCCAGCGGGTGCCCGAGCGCAATCGCGCCGCCATTCGGATTGACCTTCTCGCTGTCGTCGGGCAGGCCCAAAGCGCGTGTCACCGCCAGCGCCTGCGCCGCGAAAGCTTCGTTCAGTTCGAATATATCGATGTCGTCCATCGATCGCTTCAGGCGGCCCAAAAGCTTTTGCGTCGCTGGGATGGGACCGATGCCCATCACGCGGGGCTCGACGCCTGCGGTGGCCGCCCCGGCGACTCGCGCCACGGGAATCAATCCAAATCGCGCTGCCGCGCTCTCGGAAGCCACGAACATGGCGCATGCGCCATCGTTGATGCCGGAAGCGTTTCCGGCGGTGACCGTACCGCCCTTCCGGAAAGGTGTCGGCAGCTTCTGCAACTTTTCCACTGTTGTGTCCGGCCGGATATGCTCGTCTTCTGTAACGGTCTTCACCGACCCTTTGGGGCCTGGCACATTTACGGGCACGATTTCCTGCGCCAGGATTCCGGCCTTTTGCGCGGCGGCGGCCTTTTGCTGGGAACAAAAGGCAAACTGGTCCTGGCAGTCCCGGTCGATCCGATAAGCCTCGGCCACGTTCTCGGCGGTCTCGGGCATGGAGTCAATGCCGAATTTCTGTTCGAGCAGCGGATTGACGAAGCGCCATCCGATCGTCGTATCGTGGATTTGCGCATCCCGCGAGAATGCGGAATCGGCCTTGGGGATCACGAATGGGCTGCGGCTCATGCTCTCGACGCCGCCCGCAAGCACCAGAGAAATCTCGCCAGCCATGATGCCTCTGGCCGCTACCGACACGGCTTCCATCCCTGATCCGCAGAGGCGATTGACTGTTGCTGCCGACACGGTGTGCGGAATCCCTGCAAGAAGGGAAGCCATCCGCGCCACGTTGCGGTTGTCTTCTCCCGCCTGATTGACACAGCCAAGGAGGACGTCATCGATCGAATCCCAATCGCTCTTTGGAAATTGATCTCGCAGAGCCGACAGCGGGACTGCCGCCAGGTCGTCCGTGCGAACCTGCGCAAGCGCGCCTCCATAGCGCCCGATCGGCGTCCGAACGCCCTCACAGATAAAAGCGGATGGCATCAAGCGGTTTCCTTTCTGTACGAAGTCGATCGAATGGATGGAGCTTTTTCAGCGGACAAGCCGAGTACGCGCTCCGCATTCCCTCAAGAGACCGCATTTGCTCTCCCGTGTCTAAGATATCCGGCCTCCTTCGGATTTTGCGCCGATTCTCCATTGCGCTTCAATTTGTTCGAGCGTCTTACCCTTTGTTTCGGGAACGAGCCGGAACACAAAGATCCATGCGATCAAGCCTATGAGTGCATACAGCCAGAATGTCCAAGGCCGGCCCAGAAATCGAAGCAGGCTGAGAAACGTCAGGGCGACCAGCAAGTTCGATCCCCAGTTCGCCACGGTGGCAACCCCCATGGCCCGGCCACGGATCTTCAGCGGATAAATCTCGGAGATCATTAGCCAGAACACAGGTCCCAGCCCGATCGCGAAGGCGGCCACATAGAGCATTACGCACACAACCGACAGCCACGCCAGAACGTGCGCGAGACTGGGCGACAAAAAGCCGAATCCCAGGACGCCGAGGCTCAGGATCATACCCGCCAAACCATACAGCAACAGCGGGCGACGCCCCACGCGATCCAGCAGCCGCAGCGCGACAATCGTCAGAATAACGTTGATCATTCCCACGCCCGCCGTTGCCAGAATGGCTGCGGAATGGGAATGCAGCCCGGCAAGCTGGAAGATCGTAGGCGCATAGTAAATGACTGTGTTGATTCCCGTGAATTGCTGGAATACCGCGAGGCCGATGCCGATGATGAGTGCCGGGCGCAAGCGCGGATTCGAAAGTTCTTTCCAACCGCCTTCCTGCAGTTTCAGACTTGCCTCGATTTCGGCGAGTTCCGCATCAACCACCGAGGGCCGGCGCATGCGCATGAGCACTTCTCTCGCGCGTTCTCGCGAGAAGCGGCTCATATACCAGCGCGGGCTTTCGGGCACGAAGAGAAGGCCAGCCAGGAGGATGATCGCTGGAATGGCTGCCAGTCCGAACATCCAGCGCCAGCCTCGCATACCCGCGAGGCCGTAGTCCGCGAGGTAGGAGCAGACGATTCCAATCGTTATCATGAGCTGATTTAACGAGACCAGCTTGCCGCGCACCTCGGCCGGCGAAATCTCCGAGATATACAGCGGCGCCGTGAAGGATGCGATACCGATGGCGATTCCCACTACCACCCGCCCCAGAGAGAGCCAGAACATTGTAGGAGCGAGAGCAGTGCCGATAGCACCGATCACGAACAGCAGCGCCACCTGAACCAGCATATTGCGGCGACCAAACCGGTCCGCCAGCCGGCCTCCCACGATTGCCCCGAGCATGGCTCCCAGCAGGACTGCACTCACTACAACTTCTTCTTGAAATGTTCTCAGGCGAAAATCTTCTTGAACGAACAG
Organism: Candidatus Acidiferrales bacterium; assembly: GCA_035534055.1. Classification (GTDB taxonomy): domain Bacteria; phylum Acidobacteriota; class Terriglobia; order Acidiferrales; family UBA7541; genus Palsa-295. The sequence continues at coordinate 7,838 of DATLST010000058.1, forward strand.
GATGGCCCCGGAGATTACTCCGGTGTCGTAGCCAAATAGGAGCCCGGCCAGGGCGGAGATGGCGGAAATGACTGTCACGAAATGGCGAGTTTTTTGCCGGCCTTCCCCCTCTGTTGCCAAGGCCATGAGCTACACCCCCCTTTGGTCCATTATGCTTGGTTAAATAAGCATAAGGTCGATCTCGACAGCATATCTTGAATCGTTACTGCAAGGTACAATCCATACATCGGCCTCTGTAGCATTTTGGGCATACTTCGAATTTTGAGTGGACATGTGAACCCCTTCTCGGTCAAATTAGAGAGGGTCAGACATCGATTGCGGTGGGACTGGGAGATAGGCGATGAGACACGTTGTGCTATTGCTTGGGGGCCTTCTTGTTTTAGCGACTGGCGTTGGCGCACAGCAGAGCCTCAGCGGCGCTCCTGCGCAGGCGTCTTCTTTTTATTCTTCCGCATTCGTAACCACAAGCTCGGAGGCAACCGTCGCGTCTCCGTCGACATTCGCAATGGCGGAAGCTTTGCCGAGCATCTCGCCCTCTGCCAACTCCGCGGAGCCGCAGGGCCCGCTGGGTGTAGGTGGTGTTCAGGGAGTCTTCCCGCAATACAATTGGCAGTTGTATGGCGGCTATACGTTCGTTCGTTTGTTCACCGTGCCCGGGACGAGCGTCAGCAGGAATGGTTTTGATATTTCGATGTCGCGCTATTTACGATCGGGGCATTTTGGCTTGGAGGGCGCGCTCACCACCACCTTTGGGAGCCAGAACGGTCAGAATTCGAATTTTTTGCTGGCAGGCGGTGGCCCTCGCGTTCGCTGGTCGGCTCCGCGCGGCCTGGAGGTCTGGGCTCATGGTCTGGGCGGTTGGGGGCATTTCGGTCCGCAGACCGCAATAGGAAGCATCGGAGCGGTCGCCTACGAAGTGGGCGGTGGAGTTGACATCACGGGGCATCGCCAAAGGTTGGCGTACCGCCTGGAAGGGGACATGGTCGGGACGCGGTTCTTCAACACCACGCAGTACAGTCCCAAAATCTCTGCCGGGATTGTTTTCAAGTTTTAAGCGTGGCATAGCCGCGGAATCTCGTCGCAGTGCGGAGTTTTAGCGAAGCAATCGGCTTTTGGTTCTGACCGTTCCACCACCAAATCCGTAACAAGGCTCAAGCCTGGCCTGCTGCAAGAGGAAGCAAAGTATCCGTTCCTCTGCCGCCGGAAGGCGCGGAGGCTCGCCTAGGTGGAATCTCTTCCCGAAAGCCATGTTGCGCCTGCCAGACGTCTGTTACGGCCGCGAGTCGAAACATTGGATTGCTGGACGCAGCTTTCTGTTACTTTTAATGGAGCAGCGTCATCAAATCATGGTCGCGCTCACGGACTTGAGTTTTGTCCGCAAGCCCGGTAGCGCTGGAGGGTCGCGTGAGGACAGAAGATAAAGGCACGAAAATCGTCTTACAAGTGGGCAGCGAGCTTCGCATCAAAAACAACGGCGACATCGTCATTGATAATCCGGAACTCGAATTGGTTGGGGACGACCGCGCGGCAGACGCGGTTCTGCTATATCGGTTCGACGCGCAGGCCGGGGTGCATGTCCTTCGTCTCCTCGAACCGGTCGCGGACCACGGACATCTGAAGTCGCATCGTCCCAACGACTGATCGCATCGCATTCTCGGCTTCCAGATACAAAAGAAATCCTTAGAGGGAGAGCTTTCTCATGGACCTGTTCGACGAGTTGAAGATCCGCGACGTGACTCTCCACAACCGGATCGTCGTTTCTCCGATGTGCCAATACTCTTCCACGGACGGTTTCGCCACCGACTGGCATCTGGTTCATCTGGGCAGCCGGGCGGTGGGCGGTGCGGCAATCGTTTTTTCGGAAGCCACTGCGGTATCGGCGGAAGGTCGCATCAGCCCGCAGGATCTCGGCATCTGGAAGGACGACCACATCGAGCCTCTCGCGAGAATCACTCGCTTTATCCGCCAGCAAGGCGCTCTCCCCGGTATTCAACTCGCGCACTCCGGCCGGAAGGGAAGCACCCGCCGGCCCTGGGAAGGTGTGGGCGCCGTTCCCGAGAATGAAGGCGGATGGAAGCCCGTTGCTCCGAGCGCTCTGCCCTTTGATGAACGGCACGCAATACCAACGGCTCTGGATGAATCCGGGATTCGAGGTATCGTGCAATCCTTCGTGGATGCGGCGCGCCGCGCGTGGGAGGCGGGCTTCCAGGTCATGGAGATTCACGCCGCTCACGGCTACCTGATCCATGAGTTCCTTTCTCCGCTCACCAATCGGCGTACCGATTCTTACGGAGGCTCGCTCGATAATCGGATTCGGTTTGCGTGCGAGGTCGTTTCGGCGGTTCGCCGAGTTTGGCCGGCGTCCCAGCCGCTGTTTGTTCGCATATCGGCGACGGATTGGGTCGACGGAGGGTGGGACGTCGATCAATCGATTTACTTGGCGAAGAAGATCGGACCGCTCGGGGTGGACCTGATCGATTGCTCGTCCGGCGGGGCTGATCCGAGGCAGAAAATTCCCGTGCAAGCCGGCTATCAGGTGCCGTTCGCTCAGAAAATACGGGATCAGGCGGGCATTCTCACCGCCGCTGTGGGGATGATTACCGAGGCGAGCCAGGCGAGTGCAATCTTGCGGGAAGGCAAAGCGGACGTGGTGACTTTTGCGCGAGAGTTTTTGCGGCGTCCTTATTGGCCGCTTGAAACGGCCCGCGATCTGGGCGTCCAGGTTTCCTGGCCGGCCCAATACCTGCGAGCCGCGCCCAACGATACTCCCGCCCGCTAGACGATTCGATATATGGGTTGCGCTCGGGCTCCGTCTCCAATTGCCCCCGCGCGCTATCGCGCCCAAAGCCTCGTGAGAAAACTGCGAGCCTCAGACAGTCCAAGCAGCAAAGTTATGAGGAAGTAGACGGCTCCGTAAGGCAGAAGAACAATAGTAGCCAGAAGAATCGGTGAGTGATGGCCGAAGAAGTGGCGTATCGCCCATCCGGTCGCCGCGGCTCCAATCGCCGCCACCCACAACTTGGCGAAATAAACGCGGGGGAGTCCGGTATGCCCGATCCGGCCGTTCAGATTGCGCTTCAGGAGCGAAAATTCCACCCAGGAAGCTATTCCGGCGGAAATCGTGAGTCCCGCAACGCCCCAGCGCGTGCCGATCCCGAGCATGGACGGAATAGGAAATGCGAAGAGATAGCCGAGAACGGTCGTCAACGCCACTCGCATGATCGCAAAGCGCAAGGGGGTACGCGTATCGCGTAACGCATAATAGGTCGAGGAATACAGCCGCCCGAGCGTTGACGCAAGCAGGCCCACCGTCGCCCCCGCCAATATACCCCAGTCATAAATAACGTCCGCCCGGGTGAACCGCCCTGTTTGGTAGATCGCCGCGACAATTACGTCTCCCAATACCAGAAACGCGATCGCGGACGGCAGCACGAAAAATGCGATCTGGCGCAGGCCCGAATCGAGCCTCCTCCGCAGTGTCTCCGCTACCTCTTTTTCATCGCCGATGGTGCCGGACATAGCCGCGAGTTCAGCGGCGGAAACCGACATTCCGAACAGGCTCACGGGCAGTGTGTACAGCGTCTGCGCGTAAGCCAGGGCCGCGACGGCTCCTGTGGGCAAGAGGCTGGCGAGGAGTGCATCCACGTATGCGCTGATTTGCACCACACCGCGGCCGACGAACACGGGAATGAAGTTACGGATCACCGTCTTCACATTTTCTGTATGGTAGTTCAAGGAAAGGCGCAAACCTCGCAGGAGCCTGAGAACGACGGGTAATTGGACTCCCATCTGCAAAGCGCTTCCCAGCACGGATCCCCAGGCCAGAATCTCCGCCAGCGAATATTGTGTGTGGCGGCTTCCAAACTCCCACAATGTCGCGATCATCGCGGCGTTCCAGACCACGGGCGCGGTGTATGAAAGAAAAAAGCGGCGATGGCTATTGAGGATG
>DATLST010000059.1:0-13225 GCA_035534055.1 Candidatus Acidiferrales bacterium
TCATGGCTGGCCGGCCTCGGAAGAGCGCGCGGAATGAACTCGACCTGCCGCCTGCGCGGAACGCAGAGCCTCACTTTGACGCGGGCGCGATCGAGTCCGGCGATGCACAGGTAGCCCTCCAGCTTGGGTAGCCGCTGGATCTCAGAGGCCATTACAACAGACTCGGTCCGGCGTGCAGGATGGAGGTTGTACCGGTTGCCGTGGTCGGCCGTGCTTATTCCGATCTCCTCGCGCAGCGTCTCGCGCTCGCCGATCTGCCGCGCGATGAAAGCGGCCGTCTCGGGCTCGTCCACACGTAGTAGAAGCTTGGTCGAAGGCATGGACGCCAGCACCGCGGCCTGCTCGTGGCCATAGATTCGGCGCAGTTGAGCGATGCTCTGGAACCCCAGCACGGCGGCGAGGCCGCGCTTTCGTCCGCGAGTTACCAACGTCTCGAGCTTCGCCTGACGGCCAAGCACCGGAAGCTCGTCCACCACGATCCAGACCCTTCGGCGATCGCTGGCGGAGTTGAGCAGGCGGCCGACAATGAGGTCGAGCCAGAGGTTCGCGAGCGGCAGCGCCGCCGAGTTGGAGTCATCGCGCATCGTTACGAACAGCCATCCTTCGGGATGCCCGGCCCATTGGAGCGTGCTCCACGAGGGCCGTCCGTCAGACGGCGGCAAGTACAGGAATGGTCGAGTCGCGTTGGCGACGGTCGCGATAATTCCGGCGCCCTGCTCGTGCGCGCCGGGATCAATCAGGCTGTATGCGGGCGTACCGGAGATGGCTTGCTTCAGCTTGTCGCGATCGAGTTCGAGCAGTTTTGGGATGCTCTGCGGCTCTCGCGGCGTGGCGACTTGAAGCAGGCTTTCGAGCAACGTCCGGCTGGATTGCCGGAAGAAGTGGTCCGACCCACTCTCGTACCCTCGCGGCGGTTCGGGAATCAGAGATGCCGCGAGGGTCGCCGCGTCCACCTGGTAGTAGCGCTCGCTCAACTCCAGCCACGGCGACCAGTAGGGACAGCGCTCATCGACCGGGTTCAGGATCAGGTCTCCGCGCGCGGGCCGATAAAATTCCGAGAGGTATTCGCACTCGGGATCGACCACGATGGCGAGCTCGCCGCGAGCCTGGATCTGGCGCAGCATCGAGCGGATCGCCATCGACTTCCCCGCTCCGGTCGCGCCGGTGATGAGGAAATGCTCGCACTCGATCGAGCGCGGAATGCGCACTCGGGCGAGTTCGACTCCCGCCCGGTCGCTCCGCAATTCGCCGCGGTGAAGTTCGCGTGAGAGCTGGCGGGGACGGATCAGACTGAGGCCTCGCAGGTGCTTCCCCTCGGGACGATCTTCGGGGTCGTGAAGGAGCAGATAGCCGAGCGCGGCGAGAGTCAGGCTGGCCGGCACCGCGGCCCAAACGCTGTAAGACGCGAACCATTCGCCGAAGGAGCGCCCCGAGTAGAAGCGCCAGTTCAGAAAGGCGTACACGCTTCCGATCGTGCAGCGATGGCCGCGGTACGGCAGCGAGAGGAAGTAGAGCGGAAGCTTCTGGGTGAAGAGCCAGGCGAGGAACCAGCGGCCAAAATATTGATGGGCGCCCGGTCCGGAGATGCGGCCGCTCCAATACCAGACGAAGAAGAGATCGGAAGCCGCCCAGATGAGGATCCAAAGCAGCAGGAACCGGAGCCACAGGCGCAGCAGCGTCGCAGCTGAACCGCAACTCAATTCGTACCTGATGGCGGTTCGTGAAAAGTTCATATCGTGGTTTTCCTGAGCCGCTGCATGTAGCGCTCGGCTTCCTGTTGGGCGGTCTGGCGGATCTGATCGGTAATTTCGGAGCCGACCTGATGATCGAGCAGGTGCTGGAGCGTGAGCCGGGTGCGCGTGAGATCGAAGAGAATCTGATCGAGTCCGCGTCGCGGGTTCGACTGGCTGGCCGACCCGTCCTGCTGAGCGCCGCGTTCCCCGCCGAAATGCTCGGCGAGCACAGCGCGGATCAGTTTGCGCGGCGCAATTCCTCTGTCCCGCGCCATCTTCTCGATCCGTTCCAACAGTTCCGGCGCGAGGCGGACGGTATATGGAATTTCCGGCATCGAACTGCTCTTCAATTGTTCAAGGCGTACACGCCGTACACTTCAATGAATCCGGAGACTTAGGCTGACGTGCTTCGCGCGGGCAGGCGCGCCGTACACGCCCGCGTGTACGAAGAAGCGCGCGGAATCACGCCACTTTCCGCCGGTCCGTGTACGCTTCGGTACACATCGTTCATCCACAGGGATGAGTGACGTGTCAGTTGTAAACACGTGCGAAGCACGTCAGCCGGCACCTCACTTAGACAACTCACGGTTGCACCTTCGCGCCGCCGTTGGATGAAGCCGGATTTACGACGTGGGGCGGTTGGCTCTCAGCGGAGCGCGACCACAATTGGAACTCACGGTCGCCATCAAGGAAGGCGCGAAGAATCTCCGGAATGAGCGCGCGAGTGTCTACGGTGTCGCCGTGAACGTGCTCGTAATACTGCGCGTAACATTCCAAGTTGGCGTTGAGGTCGCCCGCTAGCATGACGCGCACCTGAACGGCGCGCAGTGGCTTGGTGATGCGTACGAGTTTCATATTGAACCTCCAAAGTGCGATTTTGAGCTGCTTCGAATCGAGTCAGGGAAGGACGTAGTTGAGGAGATAAACGATGGCGAGTGCGATGCAGCCGCCGATTCCGGATCCGGCTAGGCGCCCAGCCTGCTTGTCGTGCCCTCCAAGCGCGTAGAGGACGACGGCACTGCTCAATGCGAGCGCGATAGCTGCCGGAGCGACGATGCTGATGAGCACGTCCTGCAAGACAAGGAGCGTCTGGTCCCACGGTAGTGCGGCCGTCGCCGCCCAGCAAGGCGCGGGAGAGAGAGCCATCACGGCGACACCGATCGTGAAGCGGAGCGCGCGCAGTGTTTTGTTCGTCTTGCTCATTGTGGGTGTCCTTCTCAGCAGTTGTAATTATGTAATTCCATAATCTATAAAACTCCCGTCTGTTGTCAAGCCCGTGTCGCTGATGATGGAGACGGGTCAGGTTTGTGTCGGTGCAGGCGAGCTGGCGTCAGGGTTTTGGGCACGACAGCCAAGTGCGCAAAGGAGCAGGGCTAGCCAGATTTTGCTGAAGATAGCGGGATGATTGCTTCGAGTTTAGCCGCAAATGCGCTCAACCGGCGCCCTCAATTCCATTCGCCGACCAATTCGAAGGTACCCAAAAGCATGGAGACGCCGGCAATTCGCGCGTAGCCGAGTGCCTGCGGCACGTTCATCGCCAGCCAGCGCGTCGCGCAGCCCTCCGGCGAGGCTGACAGGCGGGAGACCACCGAAGAGCCACGGCCAGCGCTCGCTATTCTGCGGCTTTCCGGTGTGTCACGTCCACTAGTTCGCTGGGTTGAGGCGTGCTTACTTCTTGTGCGATGCCTTCGGTGGCTTGTGGCCTCGCCGCGCCTGGTGCGCCGCCGCAGCGTGATACTTGCGACAAATTTCCGCAACGTCCACCTGCGCCGGAGGCAGCTTCAGGCCCATGTCTTCCATTGTGTCGGCGAGGATCTCGGAGATGGCCAGGTTGCGGAACCACTTGTGGTTGGACGGGATCACGTACCACGGGGCGTGCTTGGTGCTAGTTCTTTCCATGGCCTCCTCGTACGCCTCAATATAGTCCGGCCACAGCTTGCGCTCCGAGTAGTCGGCCTCGCTGATTTTCCAGTGCCGCATCGGGTCATCGAGCCGCTGCCTGAAGCGCTCGAGTTGCTCCTCCGGGCTGATGTGGAGGTAGAACTTGAGAATGCGCGTGCCAGTGTCGTGGAGCATCTTCTCAAAGTCGTTTATCAAGTCGTAGCGCTTCGACCATACTGACTTCGGGACCATCTTGTGCACGCGCACGACCAACACATCCTCGTAGTGCGACCGGTTGAAGATCACGACCTGCCCTTTAGCGGGCGTATGCAGATGGGCGCGCCAGAGGAAGTCGTGGGCGGCTTCGACCTTGCTCGGCTGTTTGAAGCTGGAGACCAACGTTCCCTGCGGGTTCATCGCGGTGAACACATGGCGCACTACGCCATCCTTGCCGCCGGCGTCCAGCGCTTGCAGTACGACCAGCAGCGACTGGTTGCCGTCGGCGTACAGCAGATATTGCGCTTTGGCCATGCGTTCGACCTGCTTCTGGATCTCCGGCGTCGCGCTGTCGTGCGATTCGTCGTGCTTGTCTTTGAATTCCGGGGCAATTTTGCCGAGCTTGACCTTGGCACCAGGCTCGACGACGAATCTTTTGCGGTAGTTCATCGTTGCGGTTTCTCCTATGGCTTGGCTCCTCATGGCCCGCAAAGATTACTCGGTGAGTATGCCTTGCGATCATCAGATCTTCATTGGCGGGTATGACCCAAACCAAAGCGCGGCTATCCAGTGCTGCTTTTAAGCTGTCGGAGCCGCCACCTTGGCGGGGACTCCGGCCGGATGAAGGCTGGCGTTGACTCTCGCCAAATGGCGCTGATGACGTGCCGTCCCCAGATGCATCAGGCGGTAAACCTCAACCTTCACCATGTCGTTGATGAAAAACCATACGAGCGCATAGCCCCACAGTAACAGTGCGTACTTCCATCCCAGCGGCGTCATGCCCCATCCATAGACCGCGGCCAGGGTTCCGATGACTTGGGTTGTTTCACAGGCAACGACCAGACGCCAATTGGGCCACGGGCGCTGCCAAAACGTTCCCACGCTTCGCGTGATGTAAATGGTGAGGTGACCGGCGACCAGCAGCTTGAGGAAGATAAGGCTCTGAACCATGGGCCGGGGCAGGTGAAGGTATTTCTCTGCGATCCAGAAAAGACCGAACGCGGCGATAACTCCCAACACGCCGAGCACCGAGCTGACCGTAATTACGCGTTCCATGTCCCAGCGCACCGGGCGTGGAGCTACGATGGTGTTGTCGTAGGCGATCATCATGATCGGGAAGTCATTGAGGACCGCTATGAGCACGATCATGACTGCGGTTACCGGGTAGAAGTTGAACACCACAATCGCGAGCGTCATGAAGAGCAGGACGCGGATGGTTTCCGAAATCCGGTAGATTGCGTAGCTGTTCATGCGCTCGAATATCTTGCGCGCTTCCGCAATTGCGGCGGTGATTACGGCGAGGCCTGTTGCCGTGAGCACCAGATCCGCGGCGGCACGAGCGGCGTCGGTCGCGCCGCTTACCGCGATTCCGCAATCGGCCTGTTTGAGCGCGGGAGCATCGTTGACGCCGTCACCGGTCATTCCGACGATATGTCCACCCGCCTGAAGGGCCTTGACGATCTTGAACTTATGCTCAGGAAAAACCTGTGCGTAGCCGTCGGCCGCGTCTATCTTGGCATTGTCCTCAGCCTTACCGTCGGGAAAAAGATCGCTCGCAACCGCGATGTTGGGTCCCAGCTTGAGTTCGCGCGATATCTCGCGCGCTATTGCGAGATTGTCGCCGGTTACCATGCGCACCTGCAGTCCCATTTTTCGCGCCGTCGCGATGGTCGAGGCTGAATCGTCGCGGGGAGGATCGGACAAGGACAGTAGTCCAAGAAATTCCCATTTTCCCTGTGCATCGGTGCGAGCGACGCCAAGGGTACGATAGCCTTTGGCCGCCAGATCGTTAACCTGCCCTTCAGCTTTTTTGCGCGCGTCCGCGTCGGGATGGACCAGATCCAGAATTACCTGCGGGGCGCCCTTCGAGACTTTGAAAGTGGCGCTGTCGTGTTTGACCTCGGCCTCGGTTCGCTTACTGACCGGATCGAAGGGCGTGAAATGAGTGATTTGATAGGCTTTTAACGCTGACTGATCGCTGAGACCTTTGAGGACGGCCTCGTCGATGCCATCGCCGCCCTCCCTTCGCGACGCCAAGGCCCCTCCCAGGATCAGGTCCTGATCGTTGCTCGCCTTGAAAACCACAGGACTGCCCAGCTTGAGCTCGTTCTTCGTGAGTGTGCCGGTCTTGTCTGAGCAGAGAATGTCCATGCCGGCCATCTCTTCGATCGCGGCGAGGCGGGACACGATAGCCTTCATCCTGGCAAGCACGGATGCGCCGACGGCCATCGTGACGGACAAAACGGCGGGCAATGCGACCGGGATTGCAGCTACCGTAAGAATCAGTGCGAATAGCAGGGTTTCGACCAGCGGGTCGCCGCGAAATAGCGCGACTGTCAGGATCAATGCGACCAGGCCGAGCGTGATCAGAATGAGGAAATTACCTATCTTGAGGACTGCCTTCTGAAAGTGGGAAACGGTCTGAACGCTCTCGACCAGTCGTGCCGTGCGGCCGAAGAGCGTGTTCATCCCGGTGGCGACGACCAGTCCATTCATCTGGCCCATTCGCACGATCGATCCTGAATACGCGACGTCGTTTTTCTTCTTGTCGACCGGCAGCGATTCTCCCGTCAGCGCCGATTGATCGATGCTGAGGTAGTCGCCATCGACCAGCTTCAGGTCGGCGGGGATGACATTGCCTAGTTTGACCATGACGATGTCGCCGCTCACCAGGGTCTTGGCCTCGACGTCACTCCACTTGCCGTCGCGCAGCACTCGCGAGTGCAGTGCGAGATTCTTTTTCAGCGCCTCGATCTCGTTGTCTGCCTTGAATTCCTCCCAGAAGCCGACGACCGCGTTCAGCGCCAGCATGAAAAAGATGATGACGAAGTCTTCCCAATGCCGAACCACTGCGGAGAGTATCGCGGCAATTTCGATCATCCACGCGATAGGTCCCCAAAGAAACGTCAGGAACCGCTTGAGTGGGCTGATATGCTTTTCTTCGATGGCATTAGGACCGTCCTTCTTGAGCCGGCTCGCCGCCTCTTCCTGGGTCAGCCCATGCTCGATACTCGACTTGAACTTGGTGAGCGCCTCCTGAATCGTCCCGGTATCAGTTGGTACCTTCACACCTTTAGACGCATCTGCCTTTGCCCCATACTTCTTGGCCGCATCTGCCTGCGCCGCATCAGCCTTGGGTGCGTCTACTTTGGAAGCGTCGCCAGCCTTGGGAGCGTCCGCCTTGGGCGCATCTGCGGAAACTGAGGCCTCTGCCTTTTGCCAGTCGCTCAGCGCACTTCCGCCTTGGCGCTCCTGGAATATTTCGTAGGCACGCTTGCGAGTCTCATCCACACTTGGCTTCGACTCATTGGACTTAACCGCACTTGCCTCGGACCCTTCGGGCGCGCCGTCCTTTGAATCGTCCAAAGTCTTCGCATCTTCTGCGGAACTTTTCTCGGTAGCCATCTTTCGACTCCTGCCAAACTGTTTACATACAGGAACGACTGACCGTGGTTGCGAGCTCAAGCGTCAACAAATATCTGACCGGACGGGTGACCATGGATATTCTTGTATTTTTGCTATGCCGCAGGTTTAGTGAGTTGCGGCATACTTGTTGTCGTACTCATGTCCTTATCCATTGCGGCACTGTATTCGCCACGACGCGCAGCCCGGGCGCAACTGGCGCGATGATACAGAGCACGCTGTGCCGCCAACACGTGGGCCTCCTCGCCTTGCGAAATTTCTAAAGCCGGCTGCTGGATGGCGCGGGCAAACGAAAACGTCAATGCCCAAGGCAGTCGCGACTTGAATCTGACGTTCATTTCATTCAAACGTTCCGAGGCCAGTTCACCGGATTGGCCGCCCGACAAGAACGCAATCCCCGGAACGGCCGCAGGCACAGCTCGCAAGAGGCACCTCATCGTGGCATCGGCCACCTCGCCTACCGCTGCTTGCTTGGGGCAGGTCGATCCCGGAAGCACCATGTTGGGCTTCAGAATCATTCCCTCCAGCGCCACCCACTGTGAGTGAAGCTGGTTGAAAACCGTTCGCAGGACTTCCTGCGTTACCTCGGTGCACCTCTCCAGGGTATGTTCGCCCGCCATGAGAACTTCTGGCTCGACGGCGGGGACCAGCCCAGCTGCCTGGCACAACGCCGCATACCGAGCTAACCCCTCTGCGTTGGCCTCTATGCAACCCCGGCTGGGAATGCGATCGCTCACGGCAATCACCGCGCGCCATTTGGCAAAACGGGCGCCCATTCGAGAGTACTCAGCCAGGCGGTCGCGCAGTCCATCCAAACCTTCGGTCACCTTCTCGCCGGGAAAACCGGCCATCTCCTTCGCGCCGATGTCAGCTTTGATGCCGGGAATGATTCCGGCATCGGTGAGGACTTTGACAAAGGGAGTGCCATCTTTCTTCCGCTGGCGGATGGTCTCGTCGTAGAGGATCGCGCCACTAATGCACTCACCGAGACCGGGTGTGGTCACTATCAACTCCCGATAGGAGCGCCGGGCCTCCTCGGTCTGGGGAATCACCACCCTGGCAAATCGTTTGTTGCAGGTTGGATTACTTTCATCCATCGCTAGTAGAACCTTGTCGCCGGCGACTAGCGTCCTCGCGGTGTCAATAAGCACTTGCGTATTCATGATGGTTCTTTGGTTGTGGAAGCTTCTATAAGGGCTCTGCTATTTTACGACGGCGCCTGAAAGCGGCTGCTGCCGTTGACTGCGGGGCCGCCACGCCAAGTCATCGCTCATCACATAGATAAGTACCGCGACCAGCATCAAAGACACGGCGACTGTCAAACGCCAATCATGATGCGCATGTTTCCAGTAAGGACGATGGAAGCCATGATGAACACTCTCGCCATCTGGACCTGCGGGGTGGTGATGACTGTTCTTTGTCTTATTCAATAGTGTCCTGCCTTCTCTCCATTTCGAATGATCTCGGGTCGGCGTTGTTACTCCTCGGCTGCTCCCACTCCAGTTCTGGATTTCCGGCCAGTCCTGCCTGTGTTTGTCGGTGTACTGCTTGTGCTTGATGACCCGGTTCCGGCCGCAGCGGCTACGCTTCTCCCAACCACTTCCGCGCCTCAGTGGCGTCGGCGTGATCGAAATATTGGGTCGTCGCTTTCGTAAACGGCTTGAAGAATGTCGCCACGGCGTGCTGCCACTTCTTATCCCCGACCACTGCGATCCGTTCGATATCGGCAAAGTGTTTAATGTCGAACTTGATTTCGTCCCACAGTGCGCCGGCTTCCCAGCCGTGGAAACCGGTCAGGTCGAACAGCACGCGCAATTTTCCATGTTGCCGGAGGAGCCGCTCGAACTCGGGCACACAGTACTCGTAATCCGCCTTTACCAGCTTCCCGCTGACGCGAACGGCGAGAATCTTTCCGCCGTTTTCTTCATTGAGTTGAATGGGCATTTGGGCCTCCTTTGGGTTCGTTTCAGGGCAAGTTGTTGTCGATGTTCGTCCCGGGTCGGCGTTTTTACGGCTCGGCTACTTCCACTTCCACTTACGGACTTCCGGCAGGTCTTCGCCGTGTTTATCAATGTAATGCTTGTGCTCGATGAGCTTGTCCTGGACCATCTGCTTCAGATACGCCCCCTTGGCACTCAAATGCGGCAGGCGGTCCACCACGTCTTGCACCAGATGAAAGCGGTCCAGGTCGTTCTGCACCCTCATGTCGAAGGCCGTCGTGATGGTGCCCTCTTCCTTGTAGCCTCGGACGTGCAGGTTGCGATTGGTGCGGCGGTAGGTCAGCCGGTGGACAAGCCATGGGTATCCATGGAAGCCAAATATGATGTGCTTGTCTTTGGTGAAGAGCGAGTCATAATCCGTTTCGCTTAGCCCGTGCGGGTGCTCGCTCGCAGACTGCAGCTTCATCAGATCGACGACATTGATCACCCGGATTTTCAGATCGGGCAGATGTTCGCGCAGGATGGAAACGGCGGCCAGAATCTCTAGCGTGGGCGTGTCCCCGCAACAGGCCATTACCACGTCCGGTTCGCCGTCCTGGTCGTTACTGGCCCACTGCCAGATGCCAATTCCTTCCGTGCAATGCACGACCGCTGCTTCCATGGTCAGCCATTGGGGCAGTGCGTGTTTGCCAGCAACCACCACGTTGACGTAATGCCGGCTGCGCAGGCAGTGATCGAAGACCGACAACAGACAGTTGGCATCGGGCGGCAGGTAAACGCGTACGATATCGGCCTTCTTGTTAATCACGTGGTCGAGAAAGCCAGGATCCTGATGGGTAAAGCCGTTGTGATCCTGCTGCCAGACGTGGGAGGCCAGCAGATAGTTCAGCGACGAGATCTTCCGGCGCCAGGGCAGTTCCAGCGTTACTTTGAGCCACTTGGCGTGCTGGCTGAACATCGAGTCGACGATACGAATGAAGGCCTCATAGCTATTGAAAAGGCCGTGCCGCCCGGTCAGTAGATATCCTTCCAACCAACCCTCGCACTGGTGCTCGCTGAGCATCGAATCCAGCACGCGTCCGGCGGGCGCGAGGAATTCATCATTTTTTACTTCGCGAGCGTCCCACTGACGGTCGGTGACTTCAAAAACCGCGCCCAGGAGATTCGAGAGCGTCTCATCGGGACCGAAGATCCGGAAATTGCGCTGATCCTGATTCAGCTTGGCCACATCGCGCAGGAATTTACCCAGCACGAGAGTATCCTGGCCGTCGACGGCGCCCGGCGAAGGCACTTTCACCGCGTGGTCTTGGAAGTCCGGCATGCGCAGATCGTGCAGCAGAATTCCGCCGTTGGCGTGCGGATTGGCACCCATCCGCCGATCACCCTTAGGCGCCAGCTCGGCCAATTCCGATTTGAGTCGGCCATCCTCATCGAACAGTTCTTCTGCTTTGTAGCTCTTCATCCAGCTTTCGAGCAGCTTGACATGATCGGGATGCTCGGCATCGACTAGGAGCGGCACCTGGTGCGCCCGAAAGGTACCCTCGATTTGTAAGCCATCGACGACTTTCGGTCCCGTCCAGCCCTTGGGTGACCTCAGAACGATCATTGGCCAGCGTGGCCGAGTGGTGTCGTTCTTGTTCCGTGCATTGCTTTGGATTTGCCGGATGTTCTCGATGATCTCTTCCAACGTACCGGCCATCAGCTGGTGCATCTTTTCTGGCTCATCACCTTCGACAAAGTATGGCGTCCAGCCGCAGCCACGGAAAAATTGCTCCAGTTCTTCACTCTCGATTCGGGCCAGCACAGTCGGGTTGCTAATCTTGTAGCCATTGAGGTGCAGGATCGGCAGCACGGCTCCGTCGGTAATTGGGTTGAGAAATTTGTTGGACTGCCATGCCGTCGCCAGGGGCCCCGTTTCCGCTTCGCCGTCGCCGACGACGCAGGCGACGATCAAATCGGGATTGTCGAACGCGGCCCCGAAGGCATGGCTAAGCGAGTACCCGAGCTCGCCACCTTCGTGAATCGAGCCCGGCGTCGTTGGCGCGACATGGCTGGAAATTCCGCCGGGAAACGAGAACTGCTTGAACAGCTTTTTCAGCCCGGCTTCATCCTGGCTGATGTTCGGATAGATTTCGCTGTAGGTGCCTTCGAGGTAAGTATTGCCCACCAGCGCAGGACCGCCGTGACCGGGACCCGCAATGTAGAACATATCCAGGTCATACTTCTTGATGACCCGGTTCAAATGCACGTAGATGAAGTTCTGGCCCGGCGTTGTCCCCCAGTGTCCGACCACCAGCGGCTTTACGTGCGACAGTTTCAATGGCTCCTTCAGCAGCGGATTGTCGTAGAGATAAATCTGGCCGACCGACAGATAGTTGGCGGCGCGCCAGTAAGCATCCATCTTGTGGAGCAGTTCGGGGGAGAGAGGATTTGTATTCATGGTTCAATTCCTTTCAGCCAAGCCCAAGAACGCGACAAACCATCTTGGCGATCATGAGTTCTTCGTCGGTGCGAATGACGCGCACAGCGACCCGGCTGGCCGCCGCGGAAATCACGCCCTCACTCGCCGCGTTTCGCTTTTCTTCGAGTTCGATTCCAAGGAATTCCAGCCCCTCGCAAATCCGTGCGCGGACCGGGGGCGCCTTCTCTCCGATGCCGCCAGCGAACACCAGCGTGTCCAATCCCCCCAACGCCGCCGCGAATGCGCCGATCCATTTCTTGACCTGGTAGCAAAACAGCGCGACCGCCTCAGCCGCCCGCACGTCCCGCGCTTCACTGCCAAGCAAATCACGCATGTCGGAACTGGTCTCCGACACGCCGAGCAGTCCGGACTGGAAATTGACCATCTCGTTGAATTGATTCGCGTTCATTTTTTCAGTGCGCGCCAGATACCAGACCAGTCCGGGATCAAGATCGCCTGAGCGGGTGCTCATCGGCACCCCGGCTGTCGGAGTGAAACTCATGCTGGTGTCCACGGATTTGCCGTGACGCACAGCTGCCAGACTCGCGCCGTTGCCCAAGTGTGCGAGGACGATCCGGCCTTGTGCCGCTTCCGATCCGGCCACGCGGGCCAGTTCTTCCATTAGAAAGGCATACGACAATCCGTGAAACCCGTACCGGCGCACCCCTTGCGCTTCGTAGCGACGCGGGATCGGCAGCAACCGAGCCACGCGGGGCAGGTCATGGTGAAAAGCCGTGTCGAAACACGCCACTTGCGGGAGGTCAGGAAATCGGCGATGAAACGCCTCGGTCAACAGGATCTCCTCGGGCAGATGCTCAGGATCGAATAGACTGAGTTGGTGCAGCTCCTCTACCATCTCCTTAGTGATTCGCTGCGGCTCGCTATACTTCGGCCCGCCATGTACCACACGATGCCCTACCGCCGTCAATGCATCAGGGCCGCTGCGTTTCTCCAGCCAATCCATCAACAGATTCACCGCTACCGTGTAGTTGGGTACCGCCAACGGTCGGGAAAAGTTCTCCGAACCTTTGACGCCAAACGTGGCGTCCGGCAGGCCGATCCGTTCGATACTCCCGTCCAACACGCGGTGCATCGACTCGCCAGCTTCGAACAGCGCGAACTTGATGCTCGACGAGCCGCCATTGATCGTCAGAATGTGTGGGCTAGCTGGTTTCATGGATTATAGTCTTCACGTCCTTTCATCTTAAACCGTTAATACGCTATAGCCTGCAAACCAATAGCGATAGATAACCCCAAGCCCAATACTAAAAACGACAGGATAGTCATCCAAGCGAGGACGCTGTTTGATACCGATTTAGCATCATCGTCCATTGAGGGCGTGGTCTTTCGTTGCGCTACGCCAGAGGGCCCGCCGGGCGAGTGAGCGTCATCCATATTGCTACTCTTATGTGCTCCGTCGCCTGCAGACTCGTCCGGTGGTCGCACCGTCATCATGCCATGCTTCATGTGTCGGGAGACCAGCCACCAATTCATGGGATACGCGGTGATGAAACCGACAAGAAGCGCCATGGACATAGTAAACCAGAATGACGGCTCAGAAGGATCGCGGC
>DATLST010000060.1:0-20727 GCA_035534055.1 Candidatus Acidiferrales bacterium
CGCTTTTTGCGCTCTTCCTCTTCGCGCTCCTGGCGCTCGAAGTCCGCCATCTCCTCCTCGGTCATCTGATAATCCTCGCGCGAAGCGAACATCGCGCCGGTGCGGGCGGTTCGCACGGAGCGGGCGTCGGGACGGCGCTTCCGCTTCTCGGAAAAACTTGCGACGTCGCGAATGGGTTCGACGATCGCGCCGCTTTCGACCAGAAGTTCGCTGACCTTCTGAAGAAAATCGTGCAGGTGATAAGGCTTGAGCGAGTAGGGGAGGCCTTCGCGTTCGAGATGCAGGCGCACATTTTTGGCTTCCATCAGGGGCACCAGAAATAGAACGCGGAACTGCTTCGCGCGGGGCATGGCGCTGTCTCCGGATGGTTCCGGAGGCGCGGCCGCCTGAGCCAATTCCTTCAATACAGTAAAGAGAGGCCCCTGGAAATCGAGAAGAGCCACGTTGACGATGGCCAGATTCCAGCTACCGGTGGCCAGTTCCCCCATTACATGGGATGCGAGCTGAACGATGCGCACGCGCCAGCCTTCGGAATCGAAGATGAGTTTCAGGGCGCGCTGGCTATCGACATCGTCGTCAACAATTAGAACCCCAACTCCCGGCATAAGAACTCCTCAGAAAAAACCCTTCTCCTCCAGTATAAGCCGCCGAAAAGGGACATTAGGCAGAAAGGGCGGGGAGTTTCCAGAGCGAAGCTGTCCGAGAGTTGAGGCGAACAAGAAGCGAAATAAAAAACCTTGACAAGGCGAATGAAAGGCGAATACATTGACGCATGTGCGGCGAGGTTACCAATGGCCACTTACCCCATTCTTCGAGCGAACCCGAAAGCGCTCCGGCGCCAGCCGGGCCGCGAGAAGCAGACCAGTCTCACCTTATTCCCCACAGCCGCTCGCCACGGCAATTGTGAGTCCCCTAGCGGCGCTTCCGAGCCCCCTCCGGTCGCCCACCGGAGCGCGAAGCCCGCGACGGAACTGGTCGGCATTGCACGCCTCGCCGCCTCCTCCCCCTGCGCGGAAGCCAAGCGCGGGACCGAGTATTTTTTGCTGCCCGTCAAATCCATCCTGAACGAGTGCCATTCCGAGAGGGTGCCGTTTCGCTGGACGGTGAACCCCTACCGCGGGTGCGAATTCGGGTGCCAATACTGCTACGCGCGCTACACGCACGAATACATGGAGCTGGATGGCGCGGAATTCGAGACGAAGATTTACGCGAAGCAGGATGCCGGTCCGCTGATGGAACGCGACCTTTCCAACGAGCGCGTGTGGGGCGAGCACATCGCCATCGGAACAGCCACCGATCCGTACCAACCGGCGGAGCGGGAGTTTGGGACCACGCGCGCGATCCTGGAGAAAATCGAGCGGCGCGAAGGACTGAGCCTTTCGATCACCACAAAATCCGACCAGGTGGTGCGCGACATCGAGCTGCTGAAACGCATCGCGGCGAGATCGTCGCTGCGCGTGAATCTGAGCGTCACAACGCTGCGAACCAGGCTGGCGCGCCTGCTGGAGCCGCGCGCGCCGCGGCCCGATCTGCGGCTTGCCGCCGTGAAGAAGCTGCGCGAGGCGGGAATCGCGGCGGGAGTGCTGGCCATGCCGGTTTTGCCTGGTCTAACGGACCGCGAGGACGATCTCGATGCGCTGGCGCGGGCCGTGAGAGACGCGGGCGCGCAATGGTTCGCGGCGAATGTGCTGTTCCTGATGCCCACTTCGCTGAAGCAGTTCTTGCCGTTTTTGGAGAAGAAGTTTCCCGCGCTGGTGAAACGATATCGCGCGTGGTACCGGCGCTATGGTAACGCTCCCGAGCCGTATCGGAAGGAGATCGCCGAGCGCGTCGAATTCCTGCGGCGCAAATACGGACTCGGATCGCAGCCGGACCGGACGGGCGCGCAGGCGTGGCGTTCCTCGCAAATGCAACTCGGATTGACACAGGGAGAAAATGAATGCCGACGTTGAGTCGAAAACTTAGAACGCGCGAGCGCCGCAAGGGAGCGACCTCCGCCGCAACGGATTTGGGAAGGCTGAATTTTAATTTTGACGCGCCACTCAGGCCGGCTACGCCGCCAATACCGGTGCGCGGCGTGCGGCTCAGGACCGTGTCGACGTTCACGATGCTTTTCGCGCTGACATGCCTGGGAGCGTTCATGGCCGGGCGGCCGCCGGTTGCCGCAGCGGGACCAGGAGCAGCCGAAGAAACGGAACCTCCCATGTTGATTGGATTGAGAACGACGACCTATCCTGTGAGGAACTTGCAGAAAGCGAAGGCGTGGTACGCGAGCGTGCTGGGGGTACAGCCACACTTTGACCAGCCGTTTTACGCGGGCTTCGATGTGGGCGGTTACGAGCTAAGCCTGGTGCCGACGAATGGCGCGGAAGAAAAGCGACAGGCATCCGGAACCGCCTATTGGGGAGTGAAGGATGCGCGAGCAGCCTACCAGCGGCTCATGAAGCTCGGCGCCACGCAATTGGAACCGGTGCGGGACGTTGGCGACGGAATCCTCGTGGGTACGGTACACGATCCCTTCGGCAACGTTCTGGGGATCATCCAGAACGCGAATCCCAAGGCGCCGGGAAGCTGAGAAGCGGCGCTACGGCAAAATGATGCGCGGGGCCTCTTTCGGCGCGTCGGCGGGAAGAGGAAAGCGGGCGCGCAGAAAATCGAGAAAGGCGCGCGAGCGCGGGCGCCCGTTGGTCTCCTCACGAGCGATGCGCAGAAGGAAAACGAGCAGGCGAAACAGGTCGGATTCCTTGAGCAGGGAGGATAAGCCGCCGGTGCTCTCGGCTTCCTGCTTTCGCAGATTCTGCAACGACTCCGCAAGCAGCCCGTAGAGAGCGCGCGGCAGAGGAGCGGCGGGCGGGCGTTCGTAATAAATTCCCGTTCCCAAGGTGCGATACGTTTCCGCCAGAGCCTCGAGTGCGGACCGCACGTCGGCATCGTTGACTTCCCTATTCTGCATCTGGAAGCCAAGAATGGCGTTGGCGAGAGCGGTGACGGCGTGCCAGCGCTCGTAAACGAAGTCGACCGGAAACTGGATGTCACGGTAGGGAAAATCCTGCGCGGGTAGCGGCTTGCGATGCTCGGCCTCGTAGCGGCGCCCGGCGATCAGATGAGGGCAATCGGAGGGGCAGTCGATCGAAACTTCGCGTTCCGTGCCGCAGCAGATGGCGCAGATTTTTTCGCCTTTGGCGGGGCAGAACCGCTTGGGCGGGCGCTTCTCGCAAATGGGACAGCTCATCCTGGTCCTTTCGAATTGCACGCTGGAATTGCAACCGCAGCCGCGGCAAAAGGATTCAGAGTACGGGAAGATGAGCCTGGCAGCAAGGGACAGGCGGGAGCGGGAGAATGCTATCGTCGCCCCCCTCCTTCGATCTGGCGCCGCCCGCACTTTTGCGGAGCCGATGGTGGGATTTGAATCAGGCGAGTTTTCGCGCGATAGATTCGTCCAAAATCTCACGCACCGTCAGTGGAACAATGATACGGTGCTCCCGGCGAAAAAATGCATCCACTTCCCGCAGCGCATCTGAAGAAAATTCGAACGAGACGAAGAAGCCTTTTGTGCGATCCTCTCGCATCATGGCCGTCTCGAATGAATCGATGTCGGGCCTTCCGGCTTTGTCCTTTTGCTTGACCTGGATCGGATACCAAACGTCCATGAAATCCAGTTCCCCGGCCTTTTTGCCGCTCTTGGCGGGCATGGACGACACGGGGTAGATGCGCCCGTCTATGCCCATGTCGCCAACTTGCGCTTTGTTCGGGATACCGCCAAGCGCGATAACCGCCCAGTTCTCAAACTCAAACGGCGGTATGGCTCTGAGCTGCTTTTCCGACCAAGGCAGGTCGCGTACAACGAAACCGCGCCCAATCTGCCACAGTTTCTCATCCTCGGGAAGCCGGCACACGTCGCGCAGCCGCTTCGCCATGACGCGGCAGGCTGTGGGCGAGATGTCGATTCCAATCCACTGGCGCCCCAAATTTTGTGCCGCAACAATGGCTGTACCGCATCCGCAAAATGCGTCTAGAACGAGGTCGCCTGTGTTGCTGCTTGCCTTGATAATTCTGTCGAGAAGAGCAATGGGTTTTTGGGTTGGATAGCCGAGAGATTCATGGGCGGATTTGGAGAGCCCCCCAAGGGAAGGCACATCCTCCCAGATAGAATCGATGGGTATGCCGGTCAGTTCCCTTTCGTAACGTTTGAGTTTTGGGACTCCGCCACCTTCAGGAATATAGACCCGGCCATCGTTGTACAATCGTTCAAGCTCAGTCGGTGTTCGCATCCAATGCCGACCTTGGCCGATTTTTGCGGGATCGAAACCGCGCCAAACATTTCCGGTTTCCCCGTGGCGTAATCCCGCCCCTGTGATGTCCGCACGCCAATGCTTGCCTCTAGTTGCGACATATTCATCCTCGAAGATGAAATATCAATGTAAGCCTGTGGATACGATTTCAATTCCACATTGAAGGTCGGCTTCGCACCGTTCGAATAACGGAATAGAATGTCGTGGATATGACCGAAACCATGCGTATCTCCATGCGCAGTAGTCCTGCGCCATACAATTTCGTTCTGAAAGAAGTTTTCTCCAAAAGTCTGGTCGAGCATGACTTTGACGTAGTGGGAGGCGTGCCAGTCGCAGTGGTAATAGAAGCTCCCGGTTTTCTTGAGAACGCGCGCCATTTCCACGCATCTTGGACGCATGAATTCAATATAGGCTTGCGTGGATTCGTGCCGATCCTCGAATGCCCGCTTCTCTTTTGTCTCGCCCCAGAACACTTCATAGTTGCGGTTGGAATTAAAGGGAGGGTCGATGTAAATCAAATCCACGCAGGCGTCCGGCAATTTCTTCAGTTGGTCCAGGTTGTCGCCGCAATAGATTACGCCGGTGTCGATTAGCGACGAACGTTTACGAGAAGAAGCGGCCATGTGCCGAGGATTCTACCCGCCGTCATCCACGGGCATCAAGCAAGTTCCCATTCTTTTTCCAGGTGAGTTACCGCCGCGGAGCCATGCGATGCCGCGATTCTCCCGATTCGAAAACATACATCGAGGTATGCGACGCTCCGAACGGAATCACCGCTCGCCGGGCGGAAGAGCATCAGGCGCTGAGGGAGCGGGGCTCGCCGCGCTTTTCGAGAGCGGCGATGTGCTGCAGAACCATTTCGACGACGTGCTCATCGCCGAACGTGGAATTGATCATCAAGTTGTAGAGCGGACGATGGGGCCACTCGGCGTGGAAAT
Organism: Candidatus Acidiferrales bacterium; assembly: GCA_035534055.1. Taxonomy (GTDB): domain Bacteria; phylum Acidobacteriota; class Terriglobia; order Acidiferrales; family UBA7541; genus Palsa-295. The sequence continues at coordinate 5,231 of DATLST010000060.1, forward strand.
AATGGCGGATAAAAGCGCTGCGTTCCCGGTCGATTTCGTCGATCAACTGAAGGGCCTCTTTTTCGCTCTTGCCGATCGATTTCAGGCGGCGAACTTTTTCGTCCACGGAGGCATAGACGAAAAAATGGAATGCGTCGGGGCGGTTGCGAAGAAAATAAGCCGAGCCGCGTCCCACGATGGCGCAATTGCCGCGAGAGGCTACATCGTCGATGACCTTGTGCAGCGTTTCGATCATGAAGTCGGTGTCGAAGGCACCGGGTTCGGCAAGGGAAAGCGAACGCTCGTGACTGCCGCGGGCATAGACCTTAAACAACCGGTAGAGCCAGGGATCGACGCGCAAATCGCAGCGCTGCGCCGCGAGGTTATCGACCTCGGCCACGCGGGCGATTTCCGCGGTCAGGTCGCGGTCCCAAAGCTTCCAACCCAGGCGCTCGGCAAGCGCCTGAGCGATTCCTGAACCGCCGCTGCCGTACTCGCGTTCGATCGTAACGATTCGGATAGGCACGGCCGGGTTCCCGCGCACAGTGTACTACACACGATGGCCGCGGCAAGCGGCGCGCGCCGCCCCGGCGAGAACGCGAGAAGGGGCAGCGGCGCACGGCGAACGGGCTAAGCCAAGTCCCGATGGCAGGGGGGAATGGGAGCCGACAGGGGATATCGAAAAAGCCGAGCGGGCGGCACACGACCGCGGCTTACTTCACATAGACCTTGGCGTCGACCGACATGCCTAAGCGAAGATAGTCATCGTTGTTCTGCCCAGGCTCAAGAACGATCTTGACGGGCACGCGCTGGACAACCTTTACATAGTTGCCGGTGGCGTTTTCCGGGGGGAGCAGGCTGAGGCGCGCGCCGCTGGAGCCGGCAATGCTGTCCACATGCCCTTTATAGGTGCGGTCATTGGCGTCCACCTTAATCTCGGCCTGCTGGCCGGGACGCATGTAGCGCAACTGAGTCTCCTTGAAATTCGCGGTGACCCAGACATCGGCGAGCGGAATGATCGTGAACAGTTGCTGGCCGGGTTGGACGTTCATGCCGATCTCGGCATTCTTCATGACGACGCCGTCGATAGGGGCAATAATTTTTGTGTATTGCAGATCGAGCTGGGCCTGCTCAAGCGCGGCGCGCTTTTGCTGCACTGCCGCTTCCGCGGACTGCGCGCGGGCGCGGGCGGAAGCAACCTGGCGAGGGCCGGTCCGCGAAGAGCGCAAATCGGCCTGGACCTGCGCAAGCTTGGCGCGAGCCTGTAGGATTTGCTGCTGGGCAGCCGAGGCGGACGCGCGCGCGGCGTTCACGGCGGCGGCGCTGGCATTGGCTTCCGCAAGAGCTTGGTCGTAGGTCTGCTGCGAGATTTCCTGCTTGGCGACGAGCTGCTTGTAGCGAGCGAGATCGCCCTGCGCCCTCACGTTATTGGCTTCGACCTGGGCAAGCTGGGCCTCGGCTGCATCGAACTGCTGCTGGGCTGCGGAAATACCGGCCTGTGCGTTCTCGACATTCGCCTCGGCGGCGGAAACCTGGCTCGTGGTGTTCTGTGTGGTGATCGGAACGTTGATATTGAGAGATTGCGCCGTGGCCTGGGCGTCGGCGAGGGCGGCCTGAGCCGTATCGACAGCGACCTGATAGACGCTGGGATCGATTTCGGCGAGGACGGCGCCCTTGTGAACGTACTGATTGTCGCCCACATTGACCTTGTTGATGTAGCCGGAGATTCGGGCGCTGAGCGGCATCAAGTGGCCGTCAATCTGCGCATCGTCGGTCGATTCGTAGCGGCTAAAGTATCGATAGGCAAAAAATCCGCCCACGAGCAGGACCACGGCCGCAATGATCAAGAACAAACGCATGTGAGGCCGCGGACGAAAGAAATCTTCCCGCTGCGGAGGCGGCTGCGAAGCCGAATGCGTTTCGGGGACGGGCGGATTCTCGGCTGGCGGATTGGGCGGAGCTTCGACTTCGGTTCTCTGTGCCATTGTTTATTTTACCTTGAAGTAATTCTGGACGCCCGCTTCGGCAGTGCCCATGGCGCGGGCGAGAGAAATCTTGGCGTAATTGTAAGAGTAGAGGCTCGAGATATAGGCCTGATGGGCGCTGGCAACGGCTTCCTCGGCCTGCACCACCTCGACCGTGTTGGTGACTCCGGCGGCGAAGCGGTCGCGCGACTGCGCCAAGGTTTGCTCCGCGAGGTCGACATTGCTCTGGGCCACGCTTACCTGTTCCGATGCGGACTGGAGATTCAGCAGGGATGTGCGCACGTCGGAATCAATCTGCCCGCGAAGGTTCTCCAGTCGATCGCGGCTTTGCTGAAGCTGGGCATTGGCTTGGAGCATGTCGCCGCGGACAGCATTGCCCTCAAAAATCGGAATGGTGACGGTGCCGCGCACATCGTATACCCCATCCAACGAATTGAAGTGGGGACCCGCCACGCCGTAATCGCCGGACAAAGACAGGGTCGGCAAATGGCCCGCCCAGGCGGCCTTGCGCGCAAATTCCGCGGCGCGAACATCGGACAGTGCGGCTTGATAATCGGAGCGGGACGCGTAGGCGCGCTGAAGAGCCTCCTCGACGGTAATTCCCTGGAAGGGCTGGTAAGACGACTTGTCGGTGAGCTCGAACTGCTGGCCGGGAGCAAGTCCGATGGTGCGCGCCAGCGCCAGCTTCTGGATGGCGAAGTCGTTCTTGGTCTGGATCAACTGCTGCTGGCGGGTCTGCAATTCAACGTGAGCGCGCAAGGCGTCGATGGCTGGCGACGTGCCGGCCTGCACCTGATCCTGCGCTTGATTATAGAGCGCCTGCGCGGTATCGACCTGCGCGGTCACCGACTCGATCAGGGACTCGTCGGCGATCGCCTGGAGGTAGGCAAAGCCGACGGTTTGGACCACGAGATCACGGGCATCCTTGTAGGTGTAGTCGGCGGATTTGACGCGCTGGGCCGCGGCACGCTCATTATTCACCGCTCTCATGTCGAGCAAGGACTGACTCAAACTGGCGCGCGCGTCGAAATAGGCGAACGGACCCACAATCGTCGGGATATTGAAACCAGGAAAGTGGAAGTTGAACCCGAACTCGGCGAGGCTGACCTGCGAGATATCGCCGTAAGGCGCCGCCGACAGGTGCGGCAAAAGAGCGCTCAGCTGCTCCCATCGCTGCCCGCGCGCGGCGCCCATGTCGGCGCTCGAAAGCAACGCGCCAAGATTTTGTTTCAATCCCCGGTTGACGGCGTCTTGCAACGAAAGCTCCAGAACACCAGGAACGAGCTGCGTGGGCACGCTGCCTGAATATGAACTCGCTGCCGGCGGCGTGGCAGGAGCGGAGATGGTGGAAGAGCTCGAACCTCCCGTGGAAGGACCGCTGGCCGGCCCGGATGCGGGCCCTTGCGCCCGGACAGAAACCGCTCCAAGCGGCATCAAGAAAGCCGCGATCAAAATCTGAACCCTCCACCGGCGTCTCAAGGACGTCTCCTCCTGACCTGATCTGGGTTGGATGAAGCTAAAGTCTGGAACGACTCAATCCATCGCGTACAAATCATCGAGATACTCACTCGCGTGTGACTTCCCCGTGACGGGACAGTGCCGGACGCAGAATACTTCGTTTTTCGGCACGAAGCGTTGGTGAAAATAAGTCCCAGATTTCCGCCATAGTGTCCCGCAACGGAGCATCCGGATTGAGCGCCCAGGAAAGAAGGACGCCATGAAAGACAATCTGGGTTGAACGCGCCAAATCGGCAGCGGAAAGATCGCGCCGAACCTCGCCGCATTTTTGAGCCAGGAGAAAAATCTCGGCCATCAGCCGCCTGGCTTCTCCGAGACGCTTTTCAAGCTGCGCGCGGACCGGGGCGCACGAAGCGTGCGCTGCATAAATGGAGCGAATCAGTGCTGGACTGTCCCAGGATTGACCCAGTTGGTGCGTGACCAGATCCTCGATCACGGCCAGAACCGGCCCCCGGGTGGCGCGCGCTCGCTCCAAGGCACGCGCAATGGTGGCGATCCGCTCGCCTCCAAAGGTGGCGAGGACGTGTTCTTTCGTCGGAAAATAGTTGAAGAAGGTGCCCTTGCCGACATCAGCAGCATTGGTAATGTCCTCGACCGTGGTTTCCAGATAGCCGCGCTCGGCGAAGAGCTGAAGAGCGGCGTCGAAAAGGCGCTCGCGAATTTCAGCGCGATGGCGTTCGCGGCGACTGATTCGCGGAACCCGATGGGGCGAGGAAGCGGTGACGGACATTGGCAAGACCTGTCCTGACTTAAAACCAGTTACGACTATAAGTCACCTTTGAGTAGCAGTCAACCTACGAGATGATGCGTGCTGAGACTTAGGGCAGGGCCTCCGCGCCGTGATCTCGGCGTGGAGGCCCGCCCACGCTTACTTAGAAAGGTTTTTCGGGCTGTGCTGGGTGAGTGTTTGGATGAGCAGCTTGGCGGAGGCCGGAATCGGCACCTTGCTGTGCAGCGCGATATCCTTGGCATCCATCTTCTTGCCGTAAATACGGGTGTTGGCGTCGTTGTCGGGCCGCAGAGTAGAACCCTCCAGGGAGATGCCGGCGAAGAGCCCGCGCGAGCGCGAATAGGTAAGAACTTCGGCCCGGAGGGTCAGGTCGGTGGCCGCTTGAGCATTGCGGCCTTTGGGTCCGGCGGCAGCAGCCACGTCGGCGCCCAGCTTTACTTTGCTGTTAAGGATGGAACTGGCTCCGCGAGGATTCATCACGAGTAGAACGAAATCGGTGGCCTGGCCGCCGAGTTGGAAGCCGAAGCTGCCACCCTCGAGAGCCATCATGGTGGGGGCGCCCCAGGGCCCCTCGAAGTCGTCGCCACTGCGGCAGGTCATCGCTCCGCGACCGTAGCTACCGCCAAAGATAAATGCGGCTTTGAGGACCGAGGGCATGACGATCACGCAATCGGCCTTGTCGAGCAGATCCTGAGGGATATCGTCCGGGATATTCATGATTTCTTTCATCACTTCGCCGGCGTTTTCAAGGCGGCTCCGGTCCTTGGAGTTATCATCCGCCCGAGCCAGTGCGGAAGCGAAGAGTGCCGGCAGGCCGATCAACGCTGCCGCGAGAAGCACAAAGAGTAATCTTTTCATTCGTTCCTCCTGGTGGGTGGGAATTCCATGATATGAGTTTTCGATGGGATAGCGCAACGGAACGCAGAATGACCGCATTGGCGAACCGATTGAAATATAATCCCAACGGTCGAGACATTCACGCTGTGAGAGACGATCACTTTTCCATAGTAACGCAAATGCAATGGCGCAAGGTAGCGGCAGCCCTGGCGGGGTTGATGGCCGCCGCTATTTTCACGATGCCGATGGCAGGGCAGGCGAGAGCGCCTGGGGCAAGACCGCCAAGGGCGGCCCAAACGCATCGGGGAGCGCGGCTCGATGTAGCACGATTTCGCGCGCGCGTTTCGTCCGCACTCGCCGGCTCGCACACCGCGAAGGCACACTGGGGCGTGCTCGTGGCCGACCGGGATACCGGCGAGACGCTCTACGAACTCAACGCCGATCAATTCTTCACGCCTGCATCCAACGCAAAAATCTTCACCACGACGCTCGCGCTGGCAACATTGGGGCCCGACTACCGCTTTCGCACCACGCTCGAATCGAAAGGCACGCTCGCAAACAACGGCCGCCTTACCGGCGATTTGATCCTCGCCGGGCGCGGGGATCCGGATCTCTCCAACCGGAAGTTTCCCTATGCAGGAAAGGAAGAAACCGATGGGCCGGTGGATAAGGCGCTGGCCGAACTCGCGGACGCGGCGGTGGCCAAAGGGCTGAAAGAAGTGGACGGAGATATCGTCGCGGACGACAGTTTTTTCCCCTACGATCCCTACCCTGCCGGATGGAGCGTGGGCGACCTGTTCTTCCGGTTCGGCGCGCCGGTGAGCGCCATCGATTTCAACGACAACACGATTTCGGTGGAGATGCGGCCCGGCGCAAGGATCGGCGACCCGGCCACGATGACCGTCGAGCCGGAAGCGGCGCTGAACACGTTTGGCCACGAGCTGACGACCGTCGCGGATGGCGGGAATTCCGATTTCGCCGTGGTGCGGCAGCCCGGGCCCAATTTTCTGCTGCTGCGCGGCTCGATCGCGCTGGACCATGCGCCGATGGAGATTGAACTTGCCATGCCCGATCCAGCCGAAACCGCCGCTGCGGATTTGAAGCAACTGCTCGAATCGCGCGGTGTCCGAGTGACGGGCCGCATCCGAGTGCAGCACGCGGCGCCGCCGGAGACGACCGCGGCGGGCGAACCTGTGTTGAGCGATGCACAAATTCGGGCGGCCGCCGTGGGAAATCCCCTCGTGCTGGCGGAGCACTTTTCGCCGCCGCTGCTGGAAAGTATCCGAGTGACGAACAAAGTGAGCCAAAACCTGCACGCAGAGCTTCTGCTGCGAACCGTGGGGCGCGAAAAGCTGGGAGTGGGCTCGACGGCGGCGGGGCTGAAGGTGGAACGGGACTTCTTGAGGGCCGCGCGGATCGCGGAAGGAGACGTCGTGTTATCGGACGGATCGGGGTTAGCGAGCGACGATCTGGTGACCCCGCGAGCGGTGGTGGCACTGCTGCGGTACGCTCTTCGGCAGCCCTGGGGCGCTGCTTTTGTGTTCACGCTCCCGGTGGCCGGCGTGGATGGCACGCTCGAAAATCGCATGAAGAACACCGCGGCGACGGGCCTGATCGAAGCAAAAACGGGATCAGGGGATCACTCGCACGCGCTTTCGGGCTATGCCACCACGCGGAGCGGCGAATATCTGGTGTTCGCTATTTTCGGAAATAATGACCCGCAACGCGGCAACGACGCGAATGCCACCATCGACGAAATTGCGACGGCGATGGTGGAAACGCTCGGCACGGGTCCGCGTTCAAAAAGAAACCGATGAAGCTGGCGAAATTCGTTGCGGTGTTCGGTGGCTCGCGTCGCCATTGAGCCAACGGATTTTCCAAGAGCAACCGGGCTACAATTCCCTGTCGAGGCACTTGTGTCGCGTCCTGTAGAAGAATTGCTGGAATTTGACCGGCTGAAAGAGATCGTCGGCCGCTATACGACGTGCGCGCCAGGACGGCGCGCCACGCAGGCGCTGACGCCGCGGCAGGACACAGCCGCGCTCAATGGCGAATTCGAACTTGTGCGCGAGGCGATAACTTATTTGCGTGGCGGCTCCGAGCTGGGATTCGGCGCGCTAGCCGATCCGGAAGGCTGGCTCGCGCGGGCCGGGGTGCTGGCCTCGGTGCTTGCAAGCGCGGAACTGCTGGACGCGGCTTCGCTGATGGAAACCGCACTGGCGGTACGGCAAACTTTCCAGAACGAGGCTGCCAAGTACCCCCGGCTGACTGAACGAGCCCGCGCACTGGCCGATTTTCGCCCGCTTACAGCGGCGATCCGCCGCGCGGTGCTGCCAAACGGCGAAATCAGCGACGACGCTTCGCCGCAACTGCGGCGCATTCGCGCAGGCATTGCCCAGGCGCGCGAAAACATACAACGGTCGCTCGAAAGCATCCTGCGCGCGAGGGGCGGGCCGTCCGGCGAAGATTACATCACGTTGCGAAACGACCGCTTCGTGATCCCGGTACGCGCGCTCGAGCGCCGCGCCGTGCCGGGCGTGGTTCACGGAGCCAGCGCGACGGGACAGACGATATTCGTCGAACCGCTCGCGGCGATCGATTTGAATAACCGGCTGGTGCAGCTCGGCGAAGACGAAGCGGCGGAGATCGCGCGGATTCTCGAAGAGCTCACCGGGCGGGTGCGCGCCGAACTAGGGCCGCTCGAAGCGGCCGCCGCTTCCATCGCGCATCTGGATGCGATTTTCGCGCGGGCGCGATTCGCGCGGGAGTTCGACTGCGTGATGCCGGAATTCATCGCAGGCAATTCGCTGCGCCTGGAGGCCGCGCGGAATCCCGTGCTGGAAGCCACGCTGCGGCCGCAAGGGCGCAAAACCGTGCCGCTGTCGATGGCACTCGGCGGCGAAGAAACAGTGATGGTCATCAGCGGCCCGAACACCGGGGGGAAAACCGTGTCGCTCAAGACGGCCGGGCTGGCGGCGCTTTCCGCGCAGTCCGGCATTCCCGTGGCGGCGGAGCGCGCCGAGCTGCCGATTTTTGACCGCGTGCTGGCCGACATTGGCGACGAGCAGTCGATCGCGGCCGATCTCTCGACTTTTTCCGCGCATGTGCTGAACCTTAAGTCCATGCTGGAAGTAGCGACGGAACGTTCGCTGATCCTGGTGGACGAAGTAGGCACCGGCACTGCACCCGAGGAAGGAGCGGCACTGGCGGTGGCGCTGCTCGAAGAATTTCGCGGGCGCCGCACGCTGACGCTTGCGACGACGCACCACGACCGGCTGAAAGCCTACGCCTCAACGACGCCGGGAATCGTGAACGCGGCCATGGAATTCGACGAGGCCAACTTGCGGCCCACATACCGGCTGCTGGTGGGCGTGCCGGGCACTTCGAGTGGGATTGAAATCGCGCGGCGGCTGGGCTTGCCCGAACGCGTGGTGGAACATGCGCGAATGAGCCTTTCGCCGGAATCCAGAGAGGCGCGAGACCTGATCGCCTACCTGCATCGCAGCCGCGACGAAATGGAAGGGGTCAAGCGGCAGGCGCGCGACGAACTCGCCGAGCTTGAAACGGAACGCCACGCGTTGCGGACCGAATGGGCCGAGCGCCAGAAGAAGCGGATTGCGGAGCTGGAGAAGAACTTCGCGGAATTGCAAAAACGGTTCGAAGGTGAAGTGGTGCGACTGGCGGAGGATATCAAAGACCGCACGCTGCGCGCACAAATCGAGAAGCAGACGGGCAGACGCATGGGAAAGGTAGTTTTCGAAACGCGGGCGGATGCCGATGCGGCGGTGGTCGAGACGCTGGCCGCTTCTCAAACGGACCTCGGCGTCGCCATTCAGGCGCCCGCAAAGCCGGTAGCGCCGGAAGAGCTCGCCGCGGGGCAGCGGGTGACGGTGAAAGGATTCAAGCAGGCGGTGATTTTTCGGCGGCACGATGGCCGCGTGGCCGAAGTGGAAGCCGGGCCGTTGCGGATGAAAGTGCCTCTCGCGGACATCGTGGGAATGGAAGGCGATCCGGAAGTAGCCAAGGCGGACGCGGCGGCGGGACGCGCGCGAGGCGTTACGGTCCACTTGCAGAAGAGCGACAAGCCGGCGGCTGAAGAAATCAACGTGATCGGATGCACGGTGGAGGAAGCCACGCGGCGCGTGGATAAATTTCTCGACGAAGCGGCGCTCGCGGGCAGGCCCCGCGTGCGCATCATCCACGGATATGGCACCGGCGCGCTCCGGCGCGGGCTGGGAGAGTTCCTGGCAGCGCATGCGCTGGTCGAGAGCATTCATGCCGAGGCCGAAGACCGCGGCGGAAATGCGGTTACGGTCGCGGAGTTGAAATCGTGATGGCAAGGTGCTAAAGCTGCTGCTCTGAATCATGGCGGAAACGGGATCGTTCGCGGAGCGGGTAAAGCAGCAGGCGGACATTGTCCGCGTGATCGGCGAATACGTCCGCCTGAGGAAGACGGGACAGAACTTCACCGGCCTTTGCCCGTTCCACCAGGAAAAGACGCCGTCCTTCGCCGTGCATCCGACGCGGCAAATCTATCACTGCTTCGGCTGCGGGGCGGGCGGAGACGTCTTCAAGTTCGTCATGGAACTGGAGAAGCTGACGTTTCCGGAAGCGGTGCGGGCGGTGGCGGAAAAATGCGGCATCTCCATCCCGAAGCCACGAGACGAATCGCCTGAGGAACGCCAGGAGAACCAGCAGCGCGCGGCGCTGGTGGAGATGAACCGGGAAGCGGCGGCTTTTTTCGCGCGACAGCTGCACCAGGGAGCGGAAGGTAAAGTGGCGGCGGCGTATCTCGAGGATCGCGGGCTCGACCGCGAGGCCATGGTTCGGTTCGGGCTGGGGCTGGCTCCCTCGGGCGGCGATGCCCTGCTGCGGCATTTGAAATCGAAATATCCCGAGAAGCTGCTCGATGTTTCGGGGCTTTTTTCGCGCGACCAGGGCGGGCGGCCCTACGACCGGTTCCGGCGGCGCATCATGTTCCCCATTGCGAACGAATCCGGGAAAACGATTGCGTTCGGCGGCCGCGCGATGGGCGACGACATGCCGAAATACATGAACTCGCCCGAAACGCCGATCTACTCGAAGAGCAACGTGCTGTATCACCTCGACCGCGCCAAGGAAGCGCTGCGGCAGAACGATTTCGGGATCCTGGTGGAAGGCTACATGGACGCCATCGCCGTGGCGCGCGCGGGATTCACGAACGTGGTTGCGAGCTGCGGGACGAGCCTGGCCGAACCGCAGAGCAAGCTGCTCAGCCGGTTCACGCGGCGCGTGGTGGTGAATTACGATCCGGATACGGCGGGCCAGGCGGCCACGGAGCGCTCGCTCGCGCTGCTGCTCGAAAAAGAATTCGACGTGCGGGTGCTGGCGCTGCCGGGCGGCGCGGACCCGGATAAGTTCCTGAAGGAACAAGGCGCGGAGGCTTACAAGAAATTGCTGGCGCAGGCGCCGCCCTATCTCGATTACCTGATCGGGAGGGCGCGGCAGATGGACCGGACGACGGCGGCGGGAAAAGTGGCAGCGCTGAATTTTCTGATGCCCTTCGTGCAGCGGCTGCCGAACCGGCTGCTGCGTTCCGAATGGGCCACGCGGATCGCCTCCGAACTGCGCGTGGACGAGCCGGTGCTGCGAGAGGCGCTGCGCCGCGCGGCGGTCGAACGGCGCAGCGAGGTGAAACCGAAAGCCGAATTGCTGGCGCCGGTGATAAAGGCGGCCGAGCGGCGGCTGATCCAAATGCTCGTGGAAGCGGAGGACTTTCGCGAAAAGCTCGCAGCCGAGATTATCTCGAACGCACTGCACCGGGGGCTTGAGACGGAAAAAATCATCGAAGTACTCGCCGCCAAGGCGGGCGAGCGGCCCGATCCGGCAACGCTGGCGGCAGCGCTCGAAGAAAGGGACCGGCGGGTCTTGTTCGAAGTGCTTTTTGAACAAACCATGGAGAGCACCTGGGAAGAGGCAGAGGCTTGCCTGGATTTCCTGAGGAACCGCCAAATTACACAGGAACTGGCGGAGCTGGAGAGGAAAGTGCAGGCGCAACCCGCCATGGACGAATTAGTTCGCTTGCTGGCCCGCAAGGATCAACTCAGGCGGTTGCTGTCGCTCAAGCAGGAAGCCAACAAAACCGCCGCCGGTGACTAACGACAGAAAGCTTCCGATAGCTTTCACCCGCGCTTCAATCGAGTTGGGTGCGAACTTCGTCAATCGTTTTGGACTGCCAGAAGCGGCTGAAATTGGAGAGGGACGTGAAGGTGCGGCTCCGCATGCGGTCGATATAAAGGCGTCCTTGCAAATGATCGATTTCGTGCTGAAAAATGCGCGCATACCACCCCGAGGCGTCGATGATTCTAGCCTGCCCGCGTTCGTCCAGGCATTCCACGCGGACGTGCTGCGCGCGCGGCACGATCGCGGAGAAGCCCGCAAGGCTGAGGCAGCCTTCAAAGAAATCGACGGTCGCTTCGGATGCGACGGTGATTCTTGGATTGATGATCACATGGAAGGAAACGGGGCGGCGCTCGCGTTCCCCGAGCTGTTCGGGCGAAATGTCCTTTAGATAGTCCTCACGATCTTCGATGACGGCCAATTGAAGGCTCAGTCCTACCTGCGGAGCGGCCAGGCCGACGCCCGGCGCGTCGTGCATGGTCTCCCGCATGTGAGCAATGAGCTGCTGTATTTCGTCACCGGCAATTTCCTCGGCAGTGAGGGCGCGCGCGCAACCGCGCAGCATCGGCTCCCCTGCCTGCACAATTTTTAGCCGCACCGAATCCCTCCTCCGGCAGAAGTCCGCCTATTAGACCGTCAAATACCACGGGACGTTGATGATCACGATTCGCTGATTGCCTTTCAGCAGCAGCAAAGCCTTAAAAACTTCGGCGCGATTGTCATGTAAAAGGTAGTGATACCAGTGGCGCTCGACCAGTTCCGGAACCAGCACGGCAATCTGGCGGCCCGGATGATTTTTCTCCGCTTCCAGAACGTAATCCACGAGGGGCGTGAGCACAAGGCGGTAGGGAGATTTCAGAATAACCAGTTTCGGCAACGGCCAGCCCTGGCTGACGGCGGGCACTTCGACAAACTCATGCCACATTTTCTGGACGCCTTGCTTATCGGTTTCCGAGACGACGTGAACGGCCTCGATGTCGCTCGAGATCGTGAACGCGAAGCACAAGGCCTTTTGCGCGGCCTTTCCCCATTTCTGAATCGGCAGAATCACAAAGGGATTCTGAAGTTTACCGATCTTCAGGGGCACGAGGGACTCCAACTCTCCCTCGACGCGATCGAAATGCCGCCGGACGGAGAGCATCAGCGCGAGCAGCAAGGGGATCAGAAGCGTTGTGATCCAGGCTCCCTCGACGAACTTGGCCATGAGAACCACAATGACGGTCGCTCCCGTGGCCACGGCTCCGAGGCCGTTCACGGCCATGCTTCGCACCCAGCCCGGCCCCTTGTTTTTTCTCCAGTGGCTCACCATTCCCGCCTGCGAAAGGGTGAACGCGAGAAACGCACCGATGGCGTAGAGAGGAATCAGCCGGTCGGTGACGCCGCGAAATAACAGAAGCAGCAGCCCAGCCAACACGGCGAGAACATATACGCCCTGGGAGTAGACGAGGCGGCGACCCCGGAGGCTGAACGAATCCGGCAAATAGCCGTTTGCAGCGATGGCGCGGCAGAGACGCGGGAAATCGGCGAAGGCGGTATTCGCGGACAAGGCCAGCACGACTAAAATCGAACCGATCGCGACGTAGTAAAAGACGCCGCGTCCCGCCACGGCGGCAACCAGCATCGACAACATGCTCTGATACCCCGGCTGGCCCGGCGCGGTCGCGACGATGTGGTAGGCGCGGATCAAATACGCGATCCCGCCCAGCATGGCGATTAGCAATCCGATGATCACCGTCAAAGTGCGCTGCGCGGTGCGCACCGTGGGCTCGGAAAAGGCCCGGACGCCATTGCTCACCGCTTCAACGCCGGTCATGGCCGTGCAGCCGCTGGCAAAGGATTGCAAGATGAGCCAAGCGCTAACCGCTGCAGCGGTATGAACCGCGGGTGCCGGAGGCGCCTGCAGAGCGACGGGATGCCCACCGGCGAACAGGGATTTCACTATGCCAAGGCCAATTGCGCCGAGCAAACTCACGACGAAAAGATAGGTCGGAATCATGAAGATGATGCCGGCTTGGCGGAGCCCTCGGAGATTGATCAACGTGATGAGAACAAGAATGGCGAGGCACAGTGCCAGCGTATGAGGCAGCAACGACGGCACTGCGGAGACGAGCGCGCCGACGCCAGCGGAAATTCCCACGGCGACCGTCAGGATGTAATCGATCATCAGAGCCGCGGCAGCCAGCAAACCGGGATAGGTGCCGAGATTGTCCGTGGCGACGGTGTAAGACCCGCCTCCGCCCGGATAAGCAGCAATCGTTTGCCGGTATGAAAAATAAACGATGCACAGAAGGATGATGATGCTGAAGCTGATCGGAACGATATAGGCTACTCCGGCCGCGCCCAGGGGAATGAGAAGCGTGAGGGCGGCTTCGGGACCATACGCCGCGGAACTGAGGGCATCGAGCCCGAAGATCGGCACGCCGGACGTGACTCCCAGACGCTCGCCGCGCTCCATCCATGTGGCGAGTGGTTTGCCGAACAGAAAATCGCGAAGGGTCATAGGTTACTGAATGCCCAAAATAGAAGGGTTAGAGTAATTTTTTTTGGGACGAAATGGAATCGCGGAAAGCGATATTCCCATGGGAAAGCTTTCTGGTGACCAAAAACGCTCAGGGTACCGGTGCCAGTGTATCCGAATGGTGACGCTCGGGCAGAATGGGGGCGTTTCCGAGCGTGTACAGGGCGTTCCCTAAACGAATTAAGTTGTTGGTACAGCGCGTGCTTCAAGATTGATGCGGCAAGGGTGAAGTGTGTGCCGACCGCCGGAAGATTGGATTGACCAAACGAGAATGCCGGATTTATTCCGGCTGGGATATTTCGTGACGTTTCCTCGTCCCGATTTCGCGGTATTTCGGCTCAGCAGGCTGGCTGGCAGAGACGGAGATGGACCTCTTCTCCGAACCGTCTTGGCAAAGGCGCCGAGCTTCGCGGTGCCGCGCGAATCCGGGCATTTTCGCTGGTGGACTTCTCTGAAGGCGCTGTGCACGGCTGGGAAGTTCGACCCGAATGTGCGGCTCGGTTACCCGTTTCACGACCGTACCGTTCGGAAGAGCGCGTTTCGCGGCCGATCCGTGAGCAGTTCCCTGTTGCTCCACTGTTCCGCAATTTTTCTGATCGTCTATCTCCATCAGGCATATCCGGACAATGCCTCAAACTCCGAGGAAGTGTCGCCGACGGAGGAAGTGATTTATTACCCGCTGCCGGAGCAGCGGCTGCCGAAAGTGCTGCCCCATATTGTGCCGCCCGGGCCGGGGGGGAGTCCCATGAGGGGAGTGATCACGGACCGTCCCTCTGCTCCCGGGAATACCGCCGGGCAGGACGTGCTGACGATCATTTCCAAGCCGGCGCATCCGGACAACAACCATCAGACGATCATCCAACCGTCTACGCCCCCGGATTTGCGGATAACAAACGACATCAAATTGCCGAATGTGATCTTGGGCAAGCCCATGGCTGCTCCGAAAGCGCCGCTGCTATTTAATGCCAATGACGCAAAGCCGACGCCCGCGAATAAACAGGCAACGGCGGACCAAGCCCCCGCGCCCGCGCCAGCCAGCCCACAAGCGCCTGCGGCCGCTTTCCTCACGCCTTCTACCTTCAAACCGGCTATGCCCGTCGGCGCGAGTAAAGGAACCGTGGAGCGCCGCAGCAGCAAAAACGAAAGTATGGAGGCGCCAAACGTGGGCGCTGCAACGACATCCACTGCCTTTGTCACGCCCGCTAATAACTTCACTCCGACCATGCCAGTAGGGGCAAGCCGGGGAACGGCACAGCGCAGAAGCAGCACCAGTGGCACTGAGCCCGGTGATGCGCCCAACGTAAACGTCACAGCGACGCCTACACCATTCGCCACAGCGTCCAATAACTTCACGCCGCGCATGCCGGTAGGAGCGAGCCAGGGGACCGCGCAGCCCAGAAGGAACAGCGGCAGCGGTGCGGGAAACGTCGAAGCGCCCAATGTGAGCGCCGAGACAACGTCAACTGGCTTCGTCGCAGCCTCCAACAACTTCACGCCGCGCATGCCGGTAGGGGCGAGCCAAGGGACCGCGCAGCCCAGGAGCAGAACCGGCGGCAACGTTGCAGGAAACGTCGAAGCGCCCAATGTAAGCGCAGAGGCGACATCAACCGGCTTCGTCGCACCCTCCAACAACTTCACACCGGCCATGCCGGGAGGGGCAGGCACGGGAACCGCGCAACCCAGAAGGGCAGGCGGCAGCGGTACAGGAAACGTCGAAGCGCCCAATGTGAACGCAGAGGCGACGTCCGGCGATTCTCTAAAGCTAGCAGCG
>DATLST010000061.1:0-9222 GCA_035534055.1 Candidatus Acidiferrales bacterium
CACGGGAAAAGTGCCGATTGAATCGCTGCGCCTGAGCTGGCTGTTATTTTCGAGCGGGTTCCACGTTTCGAGGCCGTTGCTGATTTATAAGCGGGCTTTCTCGTTTCTGATTTCTTCGATTTGCTTTCTGATAACCGCGCCGATCATGGCGCTGGTGGCGATTGCCATACGGCTGGATTCGCCGGGACCGGCGATTTTCAAACAGGAGCGCATTGGCGAAGGCGGAAAGCCATTTACCGTGTTTAAGTTTCGCACTATGGTGGACGGAGCAGATCGAGACGACAATCACAGGCCAGCAGAAAAAACGGATGAACGTTTCACTCGTGTGGGAAAATTCCTGCGTCGGACGCGTTTGGACGAACTGCCGCAACTGTTCAATATTCTGCGAGGCGACATGTACTTCGTGGGTCCGCGGCCATTCGTTCCCAACCAAGAGCAGGAATGCCTGGAGAAGATTCCGTATTATCGGCAACGTTGGACGGTGAAGCCGGGCGCCACGGGTTGGGCGCAGATTAACCGGGGCTACTGCACTACGATCGAAGACAATACGGAAAAACTGGCGTACGACCTCTTTTACATCAAGAATATTTCCGTGGGGCTAGACCTGCTGATTATGTTCCAGACCATTAAAATTCTGCTTTTGAGCCGAGGTTCCCGATGAGTGCGGGCGGCGAGATCGTTTTTTGGTTTGCCGCAGCTTGGCTCGGATATGTCTATATGGGCTATCCGATTTGTCTCGCGATTTTTGGAATTTTCCATAGATTTCAAGGGAATACGGCGGAAGGCTATTTCCCCCAGGTCTCGGTGCTGATTTCCGCCAGAAATGAGGGTAAGGACATCGGCTGGAAGGTCAGGGAGACGCTCGATTGGGAATATCCCCCGGATCGATTAGAGGTTCTTGTCGCGTCCGATTCCTCAGAAGACAACACCGACGCCATCCTTTCTTCCATGCAGGATCCTCGCCTTCGGTACTTTCGTTTAAAGCAGAGACAGGGCAAGAATAATGCGCTGAATCACCTGTTTGAATATGCCCAGGGGGAGATCCTTTTTTTTACCGACGCGAATTCCCACATCGAGAGAGACTCCCTACGAAAGTTGGTTCGGCATTTTGCAGATCACCGAGTTGGATGTGTCACCGGTTCGGAACACACGATCCGCGAAGGAAGTGAACTGGCTGTTGTTTCCGGCACTCGAGCATTCCTGGGCTACGAATCTCTTGTGAATACCCTAGAGAGCCGCCTGGGTTCCGTTCTGGTCTGTGACGGCTCAGTTTTTTGCATCCGCAGGAGCCTGTTCCACCGCCTCGAGCCGGATCTGGCGAACGATTTCGAGTTGCCGATTCGCATTGCCTCGCAGGGATCGGCCATTCTCTTCGATCATGAGTTGTGGTCTTTCGAACGGGCGACGTGCGCTCCCGATGAAGAGTTTCGCCGCAAGTGGAGAATCTGCGGCCAAGGCATATTGGGATTTTGGAGGTTGCGTCGGTGTTTACACGGATTGCGTGCTTGGCAATTTTTATCGCGCAAGATGCTTCGCTGGCTTGGGTTAATACCTATGGCGATGCTTCTGACCAGCAGCGCTTTCCTATATGACCACTTCTTTTTCGCGAGCGCTCTATTTCTTCAGACGATTTTTTATGCCTTAGCGTTTGTTGGCTGGTGGTTTGCAACCAGAGGCCGCGAAGCCAGCAGGTTGATTACCTTGCCCTTCTATTTTGTCTTGGTTAACGTCGCCGCATTCAAAGGGATTCTGGATGCTTGCCGCGGAAAGCGATTCAGCGTTTGGGACAGTCCCGCACGGTCTCGGGGACTCAACTTGGAAGAACCGCAAGTCGAAACCAAGGACGGCGTTTTGGCAGCGTCTGCTTTGGAAGAACGGTCTGAACTTACGACTCGTGAATACTGCGGAGATTTGCGCGCGGGAAAATCTTAGCCATGACATGCATCTTTTCCATAGACGTAGAGGATTGGTTTCACATTCTGGATCTGCCTTCGACTCCTGAATTGAGCCAATGGGAGGGCCTACCCTCGCGAGTGGAGAAGAATTTCCTGAAGCTTCTGGACCTCCTAGATGAGGGGGGAGCCCAGGCCACTTGTTTTTTTTTGGGTTGGGTGGCAGACAAATTTCCTGGCTTGCTTCGCGAAGCGGCCCGACGCGGCCACGAAATCGCTTCGCACAGTTATAGTCACAGGCTTGTCTATCAGATGTCCCCCCAGGATTTCTACGACGATGCGGTGCGATCCAAGAAAACATTGGAAGATATCGGCGGCCGGGCGGTCTTGGGATATCGCGCGTCCGGCTTTTCAGTTACGGAGAAGACTCCCTGGTTCTTCGACAAATTAGTAGAAGCTGGTTATCGCTACGACTCCTCGGTTTTTCCAGCGCCGCGCGGGCATGGGGGGATGCAGGATGGATGCCTCTCTCCATACCGGGTTGATTCATCTTTAGGCAGATTGATTGAGTTTCCTGTGTCCGTCGAGAGAATTCTTGGCCGACCGGTTTGCTTTTTCGGTGGAGGCTATCTGCGCGTTTTCCCATACTGGATAATCCGAAATATGACGAACCAAGTATTGCGGCGAGGGCGACCCGTGATTTTCTATGTGCATCCACGTGAAATTGATCCGAACCATCCGCGCCTTCCAATGACCTCGGCCAGGCGGTTCAAATCCTATGTGAATTTACGCACCACAGAACAAAAGATTCGGCACCTGATTTCAGAGTACCCGATGAGTTCCTTTGAGAGCTTTCTGACGAAAAATCGGGACTGGTTTGGCGATAGCCAGAAGTCGAAAACGGCACCCCTGTCGTCGGTTGCCGCAGAGAACGATCTTCGCCCGAACTTGGGAGGGCGGCCGTGAACGTTGAACTTTGTAAGGACTCGGACCGTTGGGACTCGCTGGTCACCGAGATGCCCGAAGCGTGCAATTACCATCGCTGGGGCTGGAAACGGGCCATCGAAGACACCTACGGTCACGAGGGTTTCTATCTGATGGCTTTAGACCACGCTTCAATTGAAGGCATTCTGCCCCTGTTCGAGATGAAAAGCCGGGTATTTGGTCACTTCCTGGTTTCGATGCCATTTTTCAGCTACGGTGGCGTCGTCTCAAAAACAGCGGAAGCTCGAAGGCATCTGCTGGAAAATGCTGTAGAGTTTGCCAAGGAGCACAAGGTGTCGCACATCGAATTGCGACAATCTACACCCGCTGAGATTGGCTGGCAGGATTCCGCAGCAAAAGTAACCATGGTGTTTCGTCTGCCGGCCACCGAAGAGGCGCTGTGGAAGGAACTGAGTTCGGGAATGCGAAACAAGATCCGCTATGCTGAAAAAAACGGCCTGACGGCTGAGTGGGGTGGCCTGGAAGCGATAAACACCTTCTACTCCATTTTTTCGATGAACATGCGAAACCTTGGAACTCCCGTCTATCCCCAGCGCTGGTTCGAAAATCTGTGCCGCTGTTTTCCTGCTGAGACCAGAATCTTGACGATTCGAGATGGGAACCAGGCTATTGCATCGGGACTGATGACGTCTTTCCGAGACGGATTGGAATTGCCCTGGTCAGCGACGTTGCCCGAATCCCGGAAGAAATATTCGGCCGTGTACCTCTATTGGTCTCTGCTGCGATGGGCGTTGAACAATGGGTTCCGGCAAGTCGATTTCGGGCGTTCCACGAGGGGCAGCGGCACTTATGAATTCAAGCGACACTGGAACTGCGAAGAAAAGCCGCTACATTGGTACTATTGGCTCGCTCCCGGTGTGCCGCTGCCGGAGCTGCGACCGGACAGTCCCAGATATCATTGGGCGACACGTGTATGGAAGCGACTACCGCTTCCCGTGGCCAACTTTCTAGGCCCACGAATTGTTCGCTCGATTCCCTAGGCAGTGTGAGCCAAATGGGTTCTCCCTTCGTCGAAAAATCGCACAAACGCACCAATCCGCAGGAGCTGGTTTGCCTCTGAAGCCAAACCGCGAGCTGAGAGAAGACATGCAGGCGCAGGTTGATCACTCAGCCGAAAACACTGGTGAGCCTGCGCTCACTCGATCAAGTACGCCGGGTATGAACTTTCCCAGCAACGGCGTTTTCACATTCTGGAAAGGGCGCATCGCGCTGTTTGCAATTTTGAAGGCGCTGGGCGTGGGACGCGGCGATACAGTCATCGTTCCCGGATATACATGCTTTGCGGTGCCCTCCGCGATCGCATTCACGGGTGCTCGACCGATCTACGCAGATATCGATCCCTCCACTTTCAATCTTTCACTGGAAAGTATTCAAGCAGTCTTGGCAGATCAAGTAGGCGCGCGGATCAAGGCTATCTTGATTCAACACACATATGGAATACCCGCGAACAGCGCGAGCATTGTGGCGTGGGCAACGAAATGTGGATTTGCCACCATTGAAGACTGTGCTCACGTTTGGGGCAGTCGTTATCGGGATCAGCGGGGTGATTGGCGCGATGCAGGCTCCCTTGCTGATGCCGCCTTCTTCAGCTCGCAATGGACGAAGCCTGCCGTTACGGGAATCGGCGGGTGGGCGAGAACTGAAAACCTCGATCTGCAGCTGCGGCTGCGTCGCTTCCGTGAAATAGAGTGCGTGGCTCCCGCCATTTGGGATGTCTCCATCCTCGCGGGGCAAGTCGCCCTTCGTGGGATGATTTCTACTCCACGATTGTCCTCGGTAGCAAAAGCGGTGTACCAAAAGCTCTACAGTGCAGGTTTGATTGTGGGAACTTCTTCGCCGGAAGAACTTCATGGAAGAATGCCGGTATCTTATGCCAAGCGAATGTCGCGTTTCCAAGAGTGGTTGCTTGGCCGCAGACTTGCACACATTTCTGTGCTAGCGCATCGACGCCGCTTGAAGTCGGTCTATGACGAGGCTTTGAAAGCTGCCGGACTTCCTGCGATTCAGGTGCCCGGATATTCGGATCCAGTTCTTTTGCGCTATCCAGTGCGCGTGGCTCGAAAGAAGACGGTGTTGGCGGATGCCAGGAAGCGCGGGATCGAAATGGGAGATTGGTATTCGCGACCCGTGGACAGTCCTGACAGCTTCGACCTTGAGGCCGTCGGATATCGCGCGGGAATGTGCCCGGAAGGGGAGAGAGCGGGGCGAGAAGTTGTGAATCTCCCGATGGGCGACGAAATAACGGTGGAAACTGCGCTCCGCATTGTACGCTGTTTGAAGGAATGCCTCTAACGAGGAATTCGGTCTACAGAAGGACGCTGAAATGTTAGCTGTATTCACATTGATTGACGCGTTGGGATGGCGGTATCTGGAAGACCGTCGGTTTCTCAATGACTTACTTCCTTATCGGAAGCCGCTGCGGACCGTACTAGGATTTAGCTCAGGGGCGATCCCCACCATTCTGACTGGAGTTCCGCCGGCGCAGAACGGGCATTGGAATCTATTTTATTACGATCCGCAGAACTCCCCGTTTCGGTGGGTACGATATTTTCGTATTTTGCCCGCGCGCGTGCTCGACAATCGCATTTCGCGCAAGTTGATGAAGGAGTTGGGACGACATGTACTGGGTATGGGCCCGCTTTTCGAATGTTGCGTGGCCCCCCCTCTGTTGCCGTATTTCAATTGGGTGGAGAAACGTAATATCTACGACCGTGGTGGAATCAGTGGAGCGCCTTCGATTTTCGACCAACTCGCTGATCGGGGCGTGCCCTATCGTGTGTACTCTTACCACCACGCGACCGATACCGAGATCCTCAAGCAGGCCGAGCGCGACATCCGCAAGCGAGCGGCCTCGTTTTTTTTCATATACCTGAGCGAAATGGACATGTTCCTGCACCTGCATTGCACGTCTCCTCAACAAGTGGAACAGCGTCTTCAGTGGTATGCGGCGAATTTGCGCAAGGTTATCGAAGCGGCCCGTGAGGCGGATCCAGATTTCACTTTCACGGTGCTTTCGGACCACGGGATGACTCCGGTCCAGCATCACTATGACCTCGTAAGAGACGTCGACAATCTGGGTTTCGAAATGCCGAAGGATTATCTGGCTATTTTTGACTCGACCATGGCGCGCTTCTGGTTCTTTTCCGCCCAAGCGCGGTTCCAGATTACGCAGCTTCTGGGCAGCCGGACCTGTGGCCGGATCCTTCCCAACGAAGAACTGCAAAGGATGGGAGTTTTCTTTTCAGACCAGCGTTACGGTGAAACGATTTTTCTGCTCGATCCCGGCTGGTTACTGGCTGAAAGCGACTTCAATGGTAATGGATGGAATCCGGTGGGCATGCACGGTTATCACCCGGCGGATGCTTATTCGGATGGCATCTTCCTGAGTAACCGCGAGCCCGCTGTTGCAGTCAACACTGTCGCCGATGTTCATCCGTGCATGTTGCGTGCTGCTGGATTGCAGGGAATCTAGGAATCTATATGAAGAAGGCAATGATTACCGGAATGGGGGCAAAGGCGGCAGGCATCCCAACGGGCATCCGCTGGACTGGGGAGATCAGATATAGGGTCTCATGTGCCGCGAACCCAAAACGGAGCTTCGCTCAGAACACACCCCAGACTTCCGTGGACGAGTCGCATTGAGTGTTTCTGCCGCTAGGACTGCAGTTGGCGCGCTGTGTGCAAGCGCGATGGTTTCTTCCGGCCCTGCCATGGCTGGCCGATCGATCTGGAAGAGGATGTTCGAGAGCTAAATTGACGAGATCTTTCCCACTGCCGGTGTTGCATTTCTCGAACGAGCTAGTGCGCGGGGGTGTCGAAGAGCACATGCTGACGCTTCTGCGCGAGTTGGACCGGAAATGCTTTCGTCCGCTGCTCGTTTGTCCGCCTGAATGCGCCGAAAAACTCGGCCCCGACCTTCCCAGCGATGTCGAAGTTCTGCCTTTGTCCTTACAAACTCCAGACCAGGTGGGCGCTGCATTTCGTTTCGCTCAGTTTCTTCGAAGGCAGCAAGTGGCCATTCTGCACTCGCATCTGTTTCGCGCCAGTTTGGTGGCATCGCCGATTGGATGGCTGTGCCGGGTTCCAGTAATCCTCGAAACTCCGCATGTACGCGAAGCCTGGCGCAAGGGTTGGTTAAAAGGCAGTTTTTTCGTGGATCGCTTTGCTGGACAGTTTGTCGATCGCTACATCGCGGTATCGGCGGCCAACGCACGCTTTCTCATAGAGGAGAAGCAGTTGCCCGCCCGAAAAGTTCAGATCATCCATAACGGATCCGATCTACGAAAATTTGACCCGAAGCATCTCGCGCCCGCAGGCATGAAGCAGGCTCTTGGTTTCGACGAGAGCGATCCGGTGTTGGTCGTCGTGGGACGACTCGAGCCACAGAAGGGGCACAGCGTGATGTTGGAAGCTCACGCTCAGATTTTGAAGTGCTTTCCGCGGGTTCGGCTCGTCTGCATCGGAGAGGGCGCCTTGCGCCAGCAGTTGCAAGCTCGCGTAGAGGCGCTTGGGATTCGAGAATCCGTTCGGTTCGTCGGCTTTCAACGAAACGTTGCCGATTGGCTGGCGATGGCGGACATCAGCATTCTGCCATCATTCTTTGAAGGATTGCCCCTCGCAGCCATAGAGTCTCTGGCTGCCGGACGGCCGATCGTTGCGACGGAGGTAGACGGGACCTTGGAGGTCGTCATCAACGAAAAAACCGGGCTGTCGGTTCCTCACGGGCAAGCAAAGGCGCTCGCGAATGCGATCTTGCGTCTGCTCGGCGATCCGGAATTGGCGAAGGAATTGGCGCACGCAGGACGCCGCTGGGTTGAAGAACACTTCAGTCAAGAACAACAGATCCAACGAACGGAGAATCTTTATCTCCAGTCTTGGGAACGAAGTTCAAGGGGACTGAAACACAAAACTGCGGACGGAGCCGTGCAAGTTGCTGCTTGTGACAACCGTGAGGGTCGCTCCCTCTTGGTGGAAAAAGCCTCAGGAGAGGTGAAGCGGCGATGAAGGGACTCCCCAACGCCGCATTCGCCGAGGAACCGAGCGTGCCTCCTGCCACGCGCACGAACGAGCTTCGAGACGCGGTCTGCTCGGCGACGATTGCAGAATGCATGAAGTTGCGCGACAGAGGACTCCAATCCATTGTCCTGACTGGAAGTCTCGCGCGGAAGGAAGCCACATTCGTTAGGATCGGTGGCGAATGGAACGTACTGGGTGATGCGGAATTCTTTCTCGTTTTCACCGTTCATGCTGCGTTGCCATCGGAGGCGTGCGTCCAAGCGACTCGAGCTGCTGTCGAAGCGGAACTGGGACGGCGGGGAATTCGCTGCGAGATTGGTCTGAGTCAGGTCCATCCACAATATCTGCGGCGTCTTCCGCGGGACATTTTTTCTTACGAGTTGCTTACGTGCGGCGAGGTCATCTGGGGCGACGAGAAGATTCTTTCTATCATTCGGCCGTTTGCCGCCAGTGAGATTGTGCGAGAGGACGCTTGGCGTCTCCTTTGCAATAGATTAATTGAGCTTCTCGAATGCGCCGCCGAAATGCCCGCCGATGATAGTGCGGCCTTGCTGCGGATTAACTATCGAGCCGTGAAACTCTCTTTGGATATGGCTACGTCACTTCTGGTTTTTGTCGGTGCCTACGCCCCCACGTATCGTGAACGGCTGGAAAATCTGCGACGCCTTGCGAACAATGGAGCATTTCCGGCTGATTTGGCTATCGATTCACGGCATTTTGTTGAGCAAGTGGCCCAGTGTGTTCGGATAAAACTTGCAACCGATATTGGAGAGCCGAAAACGCCTTCTGGAACTTGGCAAGAAGCGATTCCCATGGCTCATTCCTTGTGGCGCTGGGAATTGGCTCAATTGACGGGAATGGATCAGAAGTCGCCAGGCGACGAGATCTTTCGGCGTTGGATGCGTAAACAGGCGATCCGCGAACGCATTCGCGGATGGGTGTATGTGCTTCGCGCTCGGGGTTGGCATCGTAGTTGGCGAGAGTGGCCGCGATGGCTGAAGCTAGGCCTCCGCGCCTCTCCTCGTAATTGGATTTACCGTGCCGCCTATCGCCTCATGTTTGAAGTGCCGGGCATGTTGGCTTCTTCTGCGAACCTGCCGACCGGAAATCTCGATTGTGTAGCCGTCAGCAACTGGTTGCCAGCCAGCAATTCAGTTAGCCCTGAGCAGGAGACGTTGTCGTGGCGCACCTTGGCTTCGCTGATTGTGGCGAATTATAAGGAATTCCTCGTGGGCACGCGCTCGTAGGAATACCGTAAGCATTCGACGAAACTATAGAGGCGATTAGGGAAGGGTCATCTTAGGAACTT
>DATLST010000062.1:0-4165 GCA_035534055.1 Candidatus Acidiferrales bacterium
GTGCGTCCGCACTCGGCGCTAGGCTATAGGCCGCCTGCATGGCGGCACACCCTCCGCTTTCGACGCCCAACTCGATTTCGCAGCCGAGCGCTGTGATGTAAACTCTCTCACTCGAACTGGTACAAAAACTCGGTCTGGTCAGCTTCTCCAAACCTGCGCGACGCGTTCTCACCGCGAATTGCCGATTGCGCGTAGTTCAACGCAGGCCGTTCGAGGTTTCGTGCCATGGACTCGCGCAAGATGCTCAAGCCGATGCTGCGGTCTCCGATGTGGACGTTCGAGATGTCGGACGCATCCTCGGTCCGGTTGTATCCCAGGCGGTTCAAGACTTGGTTTGCGGTCCACACGAGCAGCGCGGGCGGTACCGTGGTCTTGATGGGATGCTCAATCACCCAGCGAATCGAGCTCGTGTCCCAGCCGGGGAACAGCATGAAACGGGCAATCAACTGCTGCCGCTGGTTCCAGTTCGCGCGGTTGTAATCGCCGAGCTGTGTGTTCAGGGCGAGCGCGAGATCGGAATCACTGATACCAGGATGTTGCGATTTCACGAGGCCCGCGACGTAGAGCCTTGCGCGCTGGTCGACGCCGCCCAAACCGCCGAATGAGCCGGGCTCGAAGATGAGTTTGTGGCCGATGCCTGCAAGGGAGCGCGCCCAATTCGCGGGGTTCAGATTACCGCCCCAGTAGGATTTCAGGTTCGCCATTTCGCCTGTGGTGATCGAGCCTTGCCGCATGAGCCGGTCGAACGCCGGATCGTCGATGCCGTGGATGCCTCGGTCGCGCAGTTCTTTTCCGAATGCCACTTTCCATGCGCCTACCCAGCCTTCGGGGTTCGCGGCTCCGAGGGGAACCGATTGCGTGACGCGCCGCAGAATGTTGGCGACGTGGGGAATGCCAAAACCGAAGCCGATGGTCTGCTCTTGCAGAAACCGGCGCACGGGGCCAGGCTCGGCGTCGCGTTCGGTGCCGTAATCGTTCAACGCGCGCACCACGTCGGACGGTCCCAGGAAAAGCCCTTGGCCTTTTTGCGGATACTTCACTCCCGCATTCGGGTCGTACATGTCGTAAGTCTTGACGTTCTTCTGCCGTCCTGTCTCACGCATGTCGCGGGCAACGCCGGGACGGTAATACTTCTCGCCGTTGTAGGTGATGGAGCGCGGCTGCGCGTCGCCGGGATTGATTTCCGTTGCCTTCGAGATGAAATCGCGTGCAATGCTGTCGCGCAGCGCGGCAAGGTTCGTGCCGATGTACTTGGTCCCGAACGCGGGTCCGAATTCGTGCAGGCCGTTCTGATAGTGATATTCGGCTGTCGCTTCGCGGCTCAAATTCCCAATCTTTTGCGGGCGCACAACGCGGTCAAATACCGTCGTGCCGCGCTCTCCTGCCGGCCCTGGCGCGTGTTCTTTTCCGATGCCCGCGGCGTGCTGCTCGTACACCCGGCGCAAATAATCCTGATCGAGCGTTTGGCCTTTCAGGTTCTTCCGCGCTTCCGTCAACTGCCGCTCGATCGGGCGATATTCGGCAAGCGCTTTCTGGATCGCCGGATCGTTTTGCTCACGCTGATACTCGGCGGGGTGATTCGCTCGGAGGTTTTCGCGGCTATCCGCATCCGCCATCAGGGTGAACAGGCGCTCTTGCTCGCGTGACAGTCCGCCGATGATGCTATGGACCGTTCGCGCGCCTTTCGCCCTGAAGTAGGCCGGGGCGTTGTCGAGCAGATGCAATCCGGCTGCAATACTTGGGTCGGCTTCGGCAACCTTGGCGTATTTGTCACCCAGGCCCAGCCCTTTCTCGATAACAGCTTTGCTACCAGCCTCTCGTAGGCGTCTTTCGTCAAACGCGCCGTGAGCAAGTCGCGGGCAAGTGGGGGAGTAATGAAACCACCCTCGCCACGGCGGGGAGGGAACGTTTCATTTTGCGGGCTCGCTTCGGTGCCACGGAAGAGCGGAGACTTCGTTTCCATCTCGCCTGCCGCGCTCTCGATGGATTCAGGCGGCCGGTTTGCTTCCTCGGTGAGACGCTTGCCCTGCTCGACGCCTGCCGCGCGAGATTGTTCCGCTACCGCGCCTTCCATGCCGGGAAGGATTGGACCGCC
This sequence comes from Candidatus Acidiferrales bacterium, assembly GCA_035534055.1. Taxonomy (GTDB): domain Bacteria; phylum Acidobacteriota; class Terriglobia; order Acidiferrales; family UBA7541; genus Palsa-295. Next base: position 2,096 of record DATLST010000062.1, read on the forward strand.
TATTTCTTCTGGGCGTCTTCCAGGCGCTTCTGTCTGATCAATTCCCGCGCTCTCTGGACGGCGAGCTGCAGAAGCTTCTTCCTCGCCCGCATTACCTCCGGTGGCACTACGCTCTTTTCCGGCAAGGTCGTCAATGGCGCGTCCGAATTCAATGGCTTGTCTGGCATTGGAAATCTTCTCCTCGATTTTAGCGAGTTGGTCCTGCTTTGTCTCCGTCCACGTGCTGATCTTCCCTTGAGCCGCATCGGTGAGAAATGCCGCTAGGTCCGGGTCTAGGGTGCGTACTTCATCCGCCATCCCTTCAAGGTCCGGCTCAACACTCCGCGCCATGCGTGTATTTTCTTGCCGCGAGCGTTCAATGTGATCGCCGGCCGAGGTCAGTAGCCTGTCGTATGCCGGGCCTTCGCCGCGCTCGAGCGTCCGCGCAAGGTCGGCTGGCGATTCCTTGAGATCCGCGAACCAGGGGAACTGCCCGCGCAAGGATTGGACAGCGGTGACAGGAACCTTGGGGCCGCGTCCGGTAAGCGAAGTTTCGTCGCCCATGTCCGCGAAGTACCTTCCGGGCCTCTGCTGCTGCGAAAGAAAATCATGCGTGTGGGCCATCATCGCCTGCGCTTCGTCAAGAACATCGGGCGCAAACTGCGTCCGTGGATCGGGAACGCGGCCTGCGATGTTCCCGCGCGCAATGTCGGAAAGGTTGTCCCGTATCTGGTCTGCGCGAACGCGCGTCACGCCATAAGGCGGGAGGGGAACGCCGCCTTGGCCGATTATGGTTTGCCACACATCCCGCGCGTACTGCTTCTCAACGGGATTGCCGATGCGACCGATGGCGAGGTTTGCCACACGGCGCGAATCTCCCGTGATGCCTTGCGGAGCGGCTGTCGCAACCGCAGCGCGGGCCGCTGGCTGCTTCGAGGCTGGAGCGATGGTCGGGCCTGCGGCTTGCGCTTCGATATCCTCGGGCTGCGCTGGTGGCAGGAGTCTTCCTGTACGTTCCGCTTCGCTTGCCGGCCTGAATCCAAGCTCCGGCTCGGCTGGCTGCGCGGGCCTGAATCCAAGCCGCATTTCCGCAAGCTTGTCCGCGCGCGGCATTACCGTAGGGGGAATATTCTCCCCGCCGATAAACTTGCGCGCTGGCTGGTAAGGCGCTATATCCTCCGGGCGAACAGCACGACGATCCACAACGTTCGTTTTCGGAGGCTCAAGTACACCTTCGTCGCGCAGGCGGCTGATGATCTGGTCGGCTATTTCGTTCGTCAACTGCTGCCGGAATTCCTGGGGCGCTCGCACTGACTGGGCCTGCTCGGAAAGCTCCTGCATCGGCGTGCGAAGAGGCGCTCGCGCGAGTATGGGCGGCTGCGCCGCTGTCTCCGGCAACTTGGGAAGTTCCACGGGCGCGTTGATGCGTTCAAGCCTTTGCGTCCTGTCGATGGCCGCTGCCGTCTTGCCGGTCAATCCCTTGAGATAACCGGGGGCCGTTTCTCCGGCAATGACCGGCTCGCTGGCGCCGCTTTCATACAAGCCACCGAATGGAGCGCGCGGCTCGATACCCGCGTGGGCCAACCCGCCACCGATTAGCGCAATGTTAGAGGTAAGCTCAGCCGCTTCGGGCGACACACCGGCTTTCTCAAGCCCTTTCTGCGCCAATTCTCCGGCCGCACCATAGGCTGGAAGCGCCGCCAATGCTTCGGGGCTCGCGATCAGCGCCGGGGCTGCGGCCTGCATAGCGCCTCTTGTCGCTTCGTTCAAGCCTTCCAGCTCGCTTCTTACGTCGGCACGTTCTCCCGCGTAAGGGCCAAGCGCTTGCTTCAGTCCCGCGACGGCGCGAACGGGGCCAATGATCGGGCCTCCGATTGTCTCGGCCACTCCCGGAGAAACGCCAGACTCGATGCCGGGAGCGCCCATCGCCCGCAGCGCGCGACCTGGCAACGTCGCACCTGTGCCGGAGCGGATATCGGATTCAAGGTCTTGGAGCCATCCACCAACACCCGGTTTTCCTGGGCCAATGTGTGCTCCCTGCTCAAGCCGTTCGCGCGCGATGCGCTGCTTGGAAGCCTCGGAAAGTTCCGG
>DATLST010000063.1:0-25792 GCA_035534055.1 Candidatus Acidiferrales bacterium
CGACGGAAGCGTTTCTGGAAGGGCACGTGCGTGCCTTTGCTTATTTCCAGGGAGTACCGCGGCAGATTCTCTACGACAACACGAAGCTGGCGGTGGCGAAGATTCTGGGAGGCGGAGAGCGGAAGAAGACGCGGGCATTCCGAGCGGGAATTTGGCGTGCGCTATCATCCGGGACACGTGTGGAAGCTGCTGGTATCGCTGGGCTGGAGTTGCCAGCGGCCATGGGCCGGGCGCTGGAGCGCAACGAGCAAGCCATCCGCCACTGGAAGATGGTCGCTTGGCCGGACATTAAAAAAAGCCCATAGTTCGTGGCCGCGCAGAAGGGTCGCATCCGCATCGAGTACCTGCCCGCTTACGCTCCGGAACTGAATCCCACCGAATACATCTGGGGCCACGCCAAGCACCACAAACTTCCCAACGCCTGCCCCAAGGACTTCGCCGAGTTGAAACACGGAGCCCGCCGCGCACTTCACAACATGCGCCGCTGCCCCACCCTCATTACCGCCTTCTGGAAACAGGCTTCCTTGTGGTCGGAATGACCCTATATTATGCGAGAATCAGCAATAGAATTTCGGATACGAGGGAGATTCCCGCGCCGCATTTTCGGCAGGCGTTATTCAATGCCGGTCCTTTGTAACCGCAGGAGCACTCAACGTAGAATTCCTTCCGTAGAATTTTGTGTGGAGATTGGGCGCGTTCGTGTTGACGTTCCTTAGCGCAAATATCACGTGAGCGTCGCGCGCTGACCTCCGGCCTTCCAGCTAACGACTCTGCCAAAAAGCTTACTTGTGCCCTAGCGCGCTTCGGAAATAGAGGATCGCGAATTAGGGCCAAGATTTCACCGGAGAAACGCGGCGCAAAATTGTTTGCATAGGGCTGTCCATACTTTTCGAATGCTTCGGTCACTCCGTCATCGTCTTTAGCAGCAAGAAGTGGCTCGTTTAATTTCAACCAGAGGGCCTCCAACGCTCCGCGATAGTTCTCTGCGCGGCCGGTGACAGTAGACCTTGCGACTTGCGTCGGTCTGCCTCTGCTTCGTTTCTCCAAATACGGGTCAAGAGTTTTTTGGGCTTTTTCGCGTCTGAAGTGAGCTTTTTTTCGCTTTGGCATATTTGCGTGAAACTCCCGGAATCCCTATCTGAATTATACGTAGACAATATGGAATGTGCGCTTATTTATGCGCTGAGCCATTTTTGCAAAAGTCTGCCTTCTGCCTGTTGTCTGTAACCATCAATAGAAATTAGGGTTATTATGCATCTGGGGACAAACCAGAAGTAGCCAGGAACAGGATAGAGATGTCCACATTAAGAGTAAAAAAGGAGGTTCCCTTGCCCCGTATGCACGCAGCCGCGCGAGGTTCGGATCACGAAAAAGAAGAAACCCTACCTTATCTGCGACTCATGTGGGATTCAGTTATTCGTTCGGGGACCAGCAGGCATATCGGCCTTCCAGCGACTTCTCGACCGCGCCGAAGTTGAAGACCTATTTACTAGGTCTGCCGAAATGGAGCGCCGCTACTACCTGGAATGTCCAGCATGTGGCCGCCATTTCTGGATCGAAGCTGTACTCGCTAAGACCAGCATGTTCGACGGAAGCCTCCAGGGATTCCGTTGTCCCAATAAAGACTGCCGGCAGGTAGTGCCATGGAAGGCGAAGGAAAGAACATGACGATTCTCGGATTGCTCCTCATTGTTGCTGGCGTGGTTTTGGCGCTAGTGCTGTTTCTCTTTCTTGTTGGTCAACGCGGTTCCGAGGCTGGTGATTCTGGTCAAGGTGCCCAGGGAGGGGTCGATTGAGCGTGCCTTCTCAACTCGACGCCGCAACCGAACGTGAACCACACCAACGCCTTATCACGATTCGCGAGGCGGCTCTTTTTCTCAGCGTTTCCGTTTCCACGTTGTACGGCTGGGTGTGGCAACGGCGAATTCCGTTCGTAAAAATTGGTCGGGCGCTGCGGTTTGATCCGCGTGACCTAGAAGCTTCGTAGATGCCAATAAACAACTTCCCCCTGAGGAATCTTCTCATTCTGATAATCGCTCGAGGCGCTGTTACAATACCCGCGCGGCTGGCAAAGGGTAGAGAAAGCGAGCCGCGAATGGGTGTCTACAAAAGAGGGAACGTCTACTGGATCGATTATTACGACCCAAACCGAAAGCGTGTCCAGGAGTCTTCGGAAAGCTCAGGTCGGCGCGACGCCGAAGCGTTTCTAGCTCTCCGGAAGTCTGAAATCTTGCGCGGGGTCTACAAACAACCCGTAAAGATTTCGCTCGGGGAATTTGGCGAGCATTATATGGAGCATGCGAAGGCTAACAAACGGTCTTGGTTGCGAGACGAACAGATGCTCAATCACCTTTGCGAGTTTTTTGGCAAAGACAGGCCACTGACTGAAGTAACTCCGGTGCAAATCGAGAGCTACAAAATTCAGCGGCAGGGCAAAATTGCGGACTCTACGGTTAACCGGGAGTTGGCCTTGCTCAAGCGTATGTTCAATCTCGCGATCACATGGGACTTGTACTTTGGATTGAATCCGGTACGAAAGGTTAAATTCTTTCGAGAATTTAACAATCGACTCCGCATTCTAAGTCCTGAAGAGGAAGAAAGGCTTCTTCACAACGCTATACCGTATCTCCAGGATTTAATTCGTTTCGCGCTGAATACGGGATTGCGAACTGGAGAGATTTTCTCATTGCGTTGGTCTCACGTGGATTTACAGAGGGAAATTCTGGCTGTTTTCGCATCCAAGACGCAAACGATCCGAGAGATTCCGATAAATTCGGAAACGCGGAAGGTTCTCGAAGCTTGGAAGCTAAACAAAAAGAATGAGATCGTTTTTTACAACCCTCAGACTGGCAAACCATTTGTTGATTTGAAAACTGGATTCGCTCTTGCTTGTGAAAAAGCGGGAATCATGGATGTGACGTGGCACACGCTACGGCATTTATTTGCTTCCCGTCTCGTAAACAGTGGTGTCGATATCGTGACAGTAAAAGAACTGCTGGGACACTCCAGCATCAGCGTCACGATGCGATACGCGCACACAAATATCGAGAGCAAGCGAGCGGCGGTTGAAAAACTCGATGGTTTTGGTGACAATTTGGTGACAGTCGGCCGGAAGTTGAACCAATCCAGGGCAGTACTGCCACTAAACCGGGGCGCAAGTTACAATGTTTCAAGAGGTTAATTCGGAGGGGTAGGAAAGTGGTTGACTCCGGCGGTCTTGAAAACCGTTAGGCCTGAAAGGGTCTCGTGGGTTCGAATCCCACCCCCTCCGCCAACCAGTCTTGGGTTTTCTCTGCTTGTCTGACAACGAGCGAATATCGGTGTTTTCCGCCCGAATTATCGAGATGTTCCCTCGCCGTAGGCCTACCGGAGAATTTCAGCGCTCGGGCTCTCGCAAAATCGACCGTATTTCTCCGTATTTCTTGCCGAGGTGCACTTTCACAAAAGTGATGAGGAGGTTGTAACCTGCTTCGCTTACTGTCCACCTTCTTGCAGCCAGTGGTAGTAAGCACCCGGTAGAAGCGGCTCCTTCTCACACCCTAATCGCTATGATCCGCAGTTTTTGTGCGCAGGCTGTTTCGTAGATCGCCTCAGAGTGCTTCGTGGACGCGCGCCTGCACCGAGAGCCGCTTGCGCAAGAGAGCGAGAGCACGATTTGCCTGATTTTCCTGGACAAAGCTCAGGACAGAATTTAATGAATCTTCCCCTTCTTCAGACTCTTGGGTACACAACCGTCCTCAATACAGGTGGCCCGCGCATCGAACCACACCCCGACCGGAAGTTTTCCGCGGGTGCGGCAATTGAAAGAAAAAGAGCTTTCCGTCGTCCTCTGAGCCGAAGGAGCATCCGCAAATGATCCAAGGCAACAGAATGGAGCGAGATACATGAGTTCATACGAAGGATATAAAAAGTTCCAGACTAAAAACCGACGCAAGGCCCGAGTGGAAATCTAACGCCCATCATTTTGCGTCTGTCAATACCGGTATATCCCCCATGTTAATCAGTGGGCATGATAGTCACAGGATTTCCACAAGGGAAACGGATTCGTGCCGGTTACGACGTGACCAAAAGAGATGGTGGTCTAGGAATGAATGTTAATATGCTGCCAGAGATTTCTTGCGGAAAGGCGCTAGGACGCTCTCCCGATCCACCACAAGATCTTGGCCACAATCTTCCACTTGTCATTTTTATGACCAAGTGTGATTGATTCGTATTGTGGATTTTCCGGTTGCAGAGTCTCCGTGTGGTCGTAACATCTAAAGCGTGAGACAGTGAGTCCTTTATCCTTCTTCCATGCAATCACGATTTTTCCATCCAGCTTGCTTCGGTCGGTTTGGGAAGAGTCCACTGCCACAATGTAACCATCGCAGATAGTAGGGGACATCGAATGTCCCTGCACTCGCAGACAACTTGTTGAAGAAGGGTTCGGGCACCAATCGCTTGGAGCAGCAATCATGCTATCGACCGGGGCATCGTGAAGGAATGGGATGTCGTCACCTTTTTCTCCGTGCGAAGCCGCTACAATCTTGAGCAAGGGAACGGCTACTAACTGCACTTTTTCAGCTAGTTTTCTATTACCACTTCCCGCACTAACAATCTCAAAGGCAGGCGTGTTTGCTCGCCGGAGCCGTTTCTGCATCCACGGCATAACCCTCATTACATCTTCGCTACGAAGCCCTGCCCGCCCCCAGAAATACCAACATCCAGGGTCACCGGCGAGATTGCCGATTTCGATATAGCTGTGAGAGGGAGGCTCCTGCGCACCGCGTTCCCAGCGGGAAACCGCCATCGCCGAGCACTGAAGCTTGTTCCCGAATGTAGTCTGATTTGCGTGTAGTTGTTCTCGCAACGCCAGGATTTTGGCTGCCCACTCAGGCTTGGCGGATGCTTTCAGTTTACGAGGTAGCTTTGACATGACGCTTCCTGCTTAACTCATCGTAGCAAGTGTATGCTGACATACTGAGAATGCAAGGATCATCGTGAAATTCACTTAACATTTATGGTTAGGCCTATTTGTGATTAGACCATACCCTTAGAGAGCCTTATTAGCATTCTTCCGCTACTACTCTCATAGCGGTTCCCTCCGAACTCTGACGAGATGTAACGCGCGCGGAGCTGTCAATGGGGGGGAAAAAAAGCCCACTCGTTTAATCGATGCAGACTGGCAAAAAAGTGCGTGCGAGTGCTACGAAAAGATGAATCAACAATCTCGAAGATGGCAAAATGAATCAGCATGAATCTCACAACCGTTTTAGAATAAGCGTTGCGCGCTAAATAATTTCCTGCCATGAATCCAACAAGTAGATCTGTCACCGCGGTCGGTTTTCCCCTGTATTGACTTCCTATTCTAAGTTGGTACGTTACGGCACAGAGGTGCTCTCCAGCATGGGCTGCCACCTTACAGTGAGGTGGATATGCTCAAAGGCATTCTTCTCGTAGATCACAACCCAGTTGTCCGCACGATGCTTCGGGATTATCTTGAATCTCAGCCGGGGCTTGAGGTATGCGGTGAAGCGTCCGATGGCGTCGAGGCCATTGAAAAGGCGCGGAAGTTATCCCCAGCCTTGATTATTATGGACCTATCAAGGCCTCGGATGAGTGGACTAGAAGCAGCTCAGGCACTTCATCCTGTAATGCCCGCTGTGCCCACAATCCCCTTCACTTTGCATAAGGATGCTGTCCCACATAACCTCGCCAGCGCTGCGGGGATTAGTTCTGTCATATCGAAATCAGATGGAATGGGTGTACTGATGAACGAAATTCAAATGCTATTGGAACAAGACTAAAGCTCGAACAGTTCAAAGGCTTCCCGCAGCATTTCGACATATTTTGCTCTATCGTAGGAGTGCCAGCCTTTCCAAAGGGATAGGCACGAACGCGGTCGTTGGAGACCTTTGACCGGCTATCGGTAATCACGTATTCCACGCTCTGACCGGGCCTTAGCTTCACACCGTGGCCATTCTGTGCAGGGTTTCGGGCTGCCGTGTAATCTTCCTCGAAGTGTTGCTCTTCAAAAGCTTTCTTGGGCGAAAGTGACAGCTTTTCATCATTTCTACGTGCTGGTACAGCCCCTTCCGCGATACGCGGAAGTGAGTGAATTCTAGGCAGCTGCTCAAGGACAGCAACGCAACACGGGTACTCACCGCGTACCAGGTATTTACCCTGAAGAAAAAATGTTGGGTGACTGGAAGAAAATTCTCGCTGTCCCGGAAGGGACTGGTTTGTCTCGTAGGGTGCGGTCGTGAAGCTTCCGTAAGCGCCCACAAAACAAGGGTTAGCGCATCGCGAATATTACAATGCAAGGCAATTGGAGCGAGGCGTGCTTGATTCCTTTTACCAGCCACAGGACAGGAGGTGATGCTATGCCGAGATTTCTTCTCTCTGCTTCTCTTGCCGGACTGTTGTTGACAGGTGTGTCCGTATGGGCGCACCCGATTTCACCCCAGTCTCAATCGGAGCAGCAATCCCAAACCCAACAAGCGACGAAAAAGGTGTCCGGAAAGGTAGCGTCGATTGGAAATAACGGGACCTCGTTCACCTTAGAGGTGGGCGGGAGCGCTGCCACGCAGACAATGCAGTTTGTCCTGGACAAGACCGCCAAGGTACAAGGCAATGTAAAGGTCGGCACCGCCGTAACTGTTGAGTACGCAGTGGAACAAGGCCAGAATCTAGCTTTGACCGTGACGGCACAAGGCTAGTTAGTATGGTTCACCAGGCGGAATCGGCGTCAATCCCTTGTCGATTCCGCCTTCACGCCAGAAAAACTCATCGGTGCTCGGCAAAGCAGCGGCTGATTTCTCGAGCGTGAAGATTTTGTTTTGTGATTCCGTCCTCTGATTTGACTTCTCAACACCAAGGGCACAGACTTATACACGAAGCAGCCGTAGACGTTCCCGTACCACTCCCCAGCCCACCTGAGTGGTATTCGTTTCACCTCCTAAGGTCCAAATGAAAAACAACTTTGAAGTTTAACCGATACTTGAGTTGAATTGCCTTTAAGACGCGAGACAATTTGGATTATTGGGGGCGTTGAGAACAACGAAAGGAGAAAGCAATGGGAATTACAAGAGATTTGCATGAAGCAAGAGAAAATCTGCCTACACACGAAGAAATTGCAAAGCGCGCATATGAACTATACCTGAAAGACCGCGAAAAGTTTTCACCTACGGAGTACTGGCTCAAGGCCAAAGAAGAGTTGCGTCAGGAACACGCGAAGCGCCGTGAACCTGTTCCGTCGAAGTGCAAAACCGGGGTTACCGACCCTTTTACAGTTTTGTGGTGGTGTATCAACACAGATCACTCGTCTGTAGCGAGTGCGAAGTGCGTCTGCACAATCGCAGCGAAAGGGTGCTATCGCGGCTTGTTCATGGGCGCCTGAGAAATCTCACGTAGAAAGCTGCGAACACCAAGACAATGCCAAGGTTTTCCGTCAACCGTTCCCAGAATAGGTTTCTGAAGAACACGAAATCTACACCGACTATGACGGCTGCCATCGCCACCATGTAAAGCACGACAACTACCTGTCTGCCCATTTCAGTTAATGTATGCTCGCGCTACCAGACAGTCTTCATAATTTGCACTGATCTTCTTTTGTAATTCGCGGATGACCACTCCCGTATTGAGCGCCTCGAGGCTGAACTGATTGGGCTAGATCAATTCAATCGTCACTCTGACAGCTTCGCCTGCGTCCCACCCGTGGACGTTGGAAATTCGCAATTCGTCATACAGGTAGTCGGCACCAGTGAGAACTATTTGAGCCTGTTGGGGTTCTCTCAACGCCGAGCGGTCGATCAATTTTTGGACGGTACGGCTAACGTGATTGTGCGTAGTGACATGAATTTCTCCTGGGCGGACAATTTCAGTCAGCAGCACCTTAACGGGTGTCCGGAGTTAAATCTGTCCGAAATGACACAGGTGCGCCAAGGGGTAAAAACTGCCCACTGCGATCTCGCGACGTGGCCTTATGCTCACCGCGCCGGCGAGACTGAGAAGGATTCCGAGGACTGGGTCGGAGCTGAAAAACAAAAAGCTAAGGAATGAAGTTGTCCTAGGACCAGCGAAAACGAAAGTCCATTGAAAGTTAGTAATTACTCGTGGAGGACAATGCTCAGGAGGGAAGGGTCGACGTGCAGACCGCCGTTATATCTAATGAAGCTCAGCTTCTTAAATTTATTCATGAAGAAATTGACTCGGGAGCGGGTTGTCCCAACCATTTCCGCCAGAGTTTCTTGCGATATTTTGGCGATCACTTTTTGAGGTTGGTTTTGCTTGCCATAGTGAGCGAGCAGAAGAAGAGTACGGGCCAGACGTTTTTCGCTGGAGTTAAAAAGTTGATCGATCAAATCTTCCTCGATTCGGATGTTCCGTCCAAGCATATGAGACACGAAACGGTCCGAGAACTCGTGCTCAGCGTGGAGCACGCGAATCATCTCTTGTTTTTCAATAACAAGTAAGGTTGTGGGTGTCATCGCTGTCGCTGTCCCGATACGAACATTCTGTCCTGCCAGACACCCCTCACCAAAAAAGTCACCCGGGGCAAGGATCGCCACGACGGCCTCCTTGCCGATGTCATTGACAACCGACAGTTTTATTTCACCACTCTGGATGTACAAGATATTCCTGGCCGAATCACCTTGAGCGTAGATCTTCTGTGATTGGCGATACTCCACAATTTTTCTCGCAGTGCCGGTTGAATCGAGAAAAACTTGGACATCGAAGGCATGTTTTCGATTGGATTTTATCTTGGGTTTGATGTTGCTTGAACTCGAGATTGCTCTCATAAAACCATCGCTAAATCGAAATGCTAGTGGAATCATACACCTCAAAGCAAGTTTCTCAAATGGCTCGTGGTAGCACGGTTGAATCGATTGCTCTACGGATAAGATCCCAAACCGAGTGCCGCTACTTCTTCGAAAGCTCGCCCCTGAAATGGCTTTCAACGTGCTCGCGACTCAGCGGATTTTTTGCGCTGGCCAATACGATCGAATACACAACCTCATTCCTTTCAATCTGTGCGGTGATAAATGCGCCGTCATCCAGCAGTTCTTGGTAGGTGAAATTCACTTTTCTACCGTCTTCAAGTGTTTTGATCCACTCTTCGTCTGGCATTTTCCTATCTCTTCAGGCGAGATTAGCGCCTGTCGCGCGTGTCCTTACCCGATGCCAGAAATCGTCGATGGGAAGGACCGACATTTCCGATTTGGGGCCTTTGTCTCGCGTCGAGGCGGTTGGCCATCTTCGTTAATTGTGGGCGGTTGCCGTCTTTGGCTCGGCTGCGACGGTAACCTCAACGTGAGCACCCTTTTTGAGCCTCACATCATCTCCATTTTCGTCGGTTAACGAATTTTCAATACGGAGGTCTCGATAACCGTGATCGGCCTTGCCAACAGCAATCTGCGCCTTTTCCTGCTGGCTCGAACGTGTCGGCGGGATGATCTTGTTCACGGTTCCGCGCATGATGGTGCTTGGCTGTTCTGGAACTCGCGCAGTATCTAGATTCAGTTCCGCTATCTTGGCGGATCTGGCCATGCGCGGCTTCGCCATTTCCTCTTTGACGCTGGTACGTGTCGCGTTGCCGAGTTGTTTCTTAATTTTCTTGTGCAGCATGCGCCCATACTGACACCGTGATGTAAGCGATGCAGTCCCATTTCGCACAGTTGCGAAACGTTTGACAGGTTAGGAAGGTGACGACGCCAAGGAGGTTCTGGTTGCTAAGATATCGAGTTTGACTCCCGACAGATTTGGAATTGCAGACCATCTGGCGATGATCCAGGCCGCTAAAGTTGCTGTGGATGCCCTACCCGGCGTGTAGGTCCGTCCACTGACTTACCGCGTCACCGTCTCCTTTTTTCAAGTCGCGGAAAACGATCGTGGAGAAGAGGGTCATCCCGCCGAGCACAAAGAACGCCCGGTGGATTCCATGAATTAATTGTGCCGGATCTCGGTCTGGTCACTCGTCGGGAAAAGCAAGAAAGCTAAGAACACAGCGCCAGCAGATCTAACGAGAAGAAAACTCGCGAGAGCTACCGGACGTGGTTTGCGTCGCCCGAACTCATCCGTCAAGCGGCCGTAGGCCGAACTACCGCAGAGGATCGGCCAGGGCGACCATGAGAAAGACGGAAGGCTGCGTTCATCTATCTTGTCCACTTGGGTTGTACTGCTGGAGCGCTCCGTAACACTCGCAAGTTCGGTTTTCGAGTTTTGCACGACTCAAGATTTGAATTACACCGCCGGCGTATTCGATGGCGTGCTTCTCCCGCAAAATACCAGCTGCGCTGCTTAGAGTCGGTCGATCCGTTCCTAGCATGGTCGCAAGGAAATCGTGGGTGATAGCGAAGGTCGGAGATTCCACTCTGTCCTGAGTAATGAGTAGCCAACGGGTGAGCCGCTGTTCAATATTGTGGAGCCGATTGCATGCCGCCGTTTGTGCGATGCACATTCCCTGAAATACTGCGTAGCGGCTCATAATCAGTCGAAGCTCGGGAGTTGATCGCAAGACGTCCTGCAATGCGCTAGTTCTCACTCTGAACCCGCCTCCGGAGATTTGCACAATCATGCGCACCGGGCTCCTGGACACGCCGAAGAGGGCCGGGATCCCTGCAAACCCTTCCTTGCCTACCTCTCCCACTTCAACAGTACTTCCCTCTTCCATAGCGACGACGAGTGACACCATGCCTGCATTCGGGAAATATACAAACTCGATTGGTTGGTTCGGTTCGTGGAGGCTAAGATTGTGAGGCAAGGTGAGGAATTTTAGATGAGGAGAAATGAGGCCGTGCTCGTCGTCGGGAATGGATAAAAGGATATTGTTATATACTCGGTTTCCCGCAGCGTTTGTCCGGCCGTTCGACTGCCCGACTCGCTTCCGACGGTCTGTAGGTTTATGCCTTCTGGTTTTCAAAAGGATCTCCTGAAATCGCTGCGCACCTATGTGACAACCGGACCTTCTTATTTCTTGGTGCTTCCTGCTGGCAGTGGAGCCCCAAGTCACACCTTTTCAGGCTTTGCAGGCATGGGCGCAGAACTTCCAGCCAGTCGCTCGATTTGAGTTTATGCCATAACGAAACCGCGGGCCTCTATCTTGGCATCGCTTGAAAGTCGGTGGTTATTCGTGCAGGACAACACCCAGGAGGGAAGCGTCGATGCGGAGACCTCCATTGTACTTAATGAAGCCCAGTTTCCTGAATTTATTCATGAAGAAATTGACTCGGGAGCGGGTTGTTCCGATCATTTCCGCCAGAGTTTCTTGGGATATTTTGGCGACCATTTTTTGAGGCTGGTCTTGCTGGCCATAGCGAGCGAGCAGCAGCAGAGTGCGGGCCAGCCGCTTTTCACTGAAGTTAAAGAGCTGATCGACCAAGTCCTGCTCGATTCGAATGTTCCGCGCAAGCATATAAGCCACGAAGCGGTCGGAGAACGCATGTTCTGCGTGGAGCACACGAATCATCTCTTGTTTTTCAATAACGAGTAAGGTCGCAGGCGTGATCGCGGTCGCCGTCCCCATACGAACAAGTTGACCTGCCATGCATCTCTCACCAAAAAAGTCACCGGTTCCACGCATCGCCACGACTACCTCTTTGCCGACCTCATTGACAACGGATAGCTTTATCCCGCCTTTTTGAATGTACAGGACATTCGAAGCGGGTTCACCCTGAGAGTAGATCTTCTCTGATCTTCGATACTCGACAACCTTTCTCGACACGCCGGCCGAGTCGAGAAAAGCTTGGACATTGAAGGCAGGAGTTTTCTTGGACCGTACCTTGCTTGAACTCGCGATTGCTTTCACGGCGCCACCTCTTAAGTGTTATCATTTCCTCGAAAGCTCGCCCTTGAAACGACTCTCAACATCTTCGCGGCTCAGCGGGTTTCCTGCTTCGGTCAATACGACCGAATAGACGACCTCATTGCCAGCAAGCTGCGCGGTCATAAACGCCCCGTCCTCCGGCAGTTGTTGGTAGATGAATTTCACTTTTCTGCCGTCTTCAAGTGTTTTGATCCACTCTTGGTCTGGCATCTTCGCTTCGATCCTATCCCGGGAGATCAGCGCCAGTATCCTATACTATTCCTCCGTTCGGTCGGCTGCATCTGTTGACCAGATAACCGCCGCAATCTGTGCGCCGCAGCATGACTGTCTGGGAAGATGTCTGTCTGTCGGTCATCCGACAGCCACTCAGAATGTTATTTCAACCCGAGATCTCTGCCGGTGCGAGCAACTGTCGCGCCGTGGCAAAAGCAAATACAACGCGAATGTGTACCAATGTGAACAGATATCCGTCTTCGCCTCTTTTATGATGGCACCTGGGAGGAAGTAAGGCGAACCTGATTCCTCCGAGGGGTGAGGTAGAGACATGGAAACCATCTTGATCGTTCTTCTTGTTGTGTTTTTGCTCGGCGGCGGGGGCTGGGGATATACCCGTTATCGCAGGAACTAGCGCCTCCCAGGCGTCACGATGCGATCACGCGTGAGCGGCTTTGAATTTGTAGGGTGTTACTTGAAAAGGAGAACAAAATGGCAGAACCGAGAGCGGTCAGATACACAGATATCGTTGCCGCGAAAAAGACGGTGATAGGCAGTAGCGTTGTTAACGCACAAAATGAAGACCTCGGAAAAATTGAAGATCTCGTACTCGATGCTGGCGCCGGCCGGATCGCTTATGCGGTCTTATCCTTTGGAGGCTTTCTTGGAATGGGCGACAAATATTTCGCCATTCCGTGGAATGCGTTCCACTTCAATCTTTCGGAAAATCGTGCCGTCCTGAATTTCGACAAGAAACTGCTGGAGAATGCTCCGGGTTTCGATAAGGACAACTGGCCGAACATGGCTGATTCGACCTGGGGAACCCGCATCTATAAGCATTATGGTTACACCCCCTACTGGGAAGAATCGTCCGGCACGTCGACGAGAGACCCCCGCTAGAACCTGGGCAGTCCAGAGTTGACCGGACGGCCCGTTTCACCCTGATCCGCGTGCGGCGATGCAACTGGCTGCGGTCGCTTAAGGCCGAAGATGTGACGTAAATATGAAACCGATCAGTTGGCTTGGGATTGTGTTAATCGTTCTGGGCGCACTGGCCCTCGCCTATCAAGGCATCAACTACACGCGTCAGAAAAAAGTGTTCGAGGTCGGATCCGTGCATCTCACCACGGAAACTCACGAGCGAATTCCTCTTCCTCCACTACTTGGAGGGCTGGCATTGGTGGGAGGCGTGGTCTTGCTGGTGGTGGGGGCAAGGAACCAGTCATAGCCGGTATTAAGGATCGGACCTCTGCTGTTTTTACCGCCGGGGCACGAACGGAGTGAAGTCTATGACAGGAATCCTGGGGCACAATCTGAAAGGAGACTGTCAATGCTACTACTAATTATTGTTCTGCTGCTGTTGTTCGGCGGAGGCGGCGGCTATTACGGCTATTCCAGATGGGGAACAGGCGGAGGCATGGGGATAGTGGGGACGGTCGTGCTGATCGCGGTGGTTTTGTACCTGGTCGGCGCGTTGCGTTGAGAAGTTGTCCCGCCTTTAGTTGAAACCTGAACAAGGGAAGCAGCGGCTCTCGACCCGAACTCTATCCGAGTTCTGGTCGAGAGCTCTATTTTCAGAGGAGAGCCGCTGTGAAGAAAACCTATCAGGGAATGAAAGACAAGTCCAAGCAGAAGCTCGAGGTGCTCGGCAAGCGGGAGTTGCTGGTGCAGGTGCCGATGCCGATGGTCGAGGTGTGGGAGGAGTTGCAGGCCCAGGTCGAGCAGTTGACCGGGCAGGCCGGGCTGCGCATCATCGGCACGATTCTGGAAAACGAAGTGACGTGGCGCGTGGGACCGCCCTACCGGCCGGATCCGGCGTCGGGCGCGGTGCGCTGGGGGCGCCAGCCGGGTTACGTGGTGTTTGGCGGACGGAGGGTGGCCGTCGAGCGTGCGCAGCCTTGGTACCTTGCTAACTGATTTGAGATCATGTTTTTTGCTCTATCAGTTTATCCAAGCAATCCCGTGCTCCCGCATTCTCCGTGCTCAAACTCGGGCGGAAAGTCATCTGGCTAGTCATCCGTGGCTGTTTTTTCGGAGGCGACGGTCAATGGAAGGGCGACTCGAATCGTGGTACCACTCGTATCGGATTGGATTTCAAGGCGTCCACTAATTTCGCTGATCCGTTCGCGCATGCTATTCAGGCCGATTCCGACGCCCGCACCGGTTGCTCTGAAGCGTTCCAGTAATTCAGGTGGCATCCCCTTACCGTGGTCGCGCACTTCAAGCGCGATTTCGCTCGCATCTACCTGCACATGGACGTCCACGGATCTAGTTTGAGCGTGGCGATGGACATTCGTCAGACTCTCTTGCAGGATGCGGAATAAGATCAGCTCCACGGTGCCAGGTAGTCGCTTCATCTCACGGGGAATAGCGAAGTTTACCTGAATCCCACTGCGTTCGGAAAAGCCTTCAACATACCACCTTGCCGCAGAAGCGAATCCAATCTCATCAAGAAGCGGAGGATGAAGCAGATAAGAGATCGTGCGCGTTTCCGTCAAGCATTTATCCAAGGTGTCCGTGATGTGGCCAAGCGCTTTAGCCTGTTTCTTTGTTGCGCCAGGCTTCTGTAATCCCTCAAGGCTCATTTTCGCGTGTGCTATATACTGTCCCACGCTGTCGTGCAATTCGCGAGCAATTCGTCGGCGCTCCTCGTCTTGGGATCGGATAATCTCGGAGGAGAGTTTCCGTACAGCAGCAGTGCGATGCTCCACGAGCGATTCCAAACGATCATGTGTCTCCCGGAGCGCCTGTTCGGTCTCCTTCCGTTCTGTGATGTCTTTGAAGATAACGGCAACGCGGCGATGTGTCTTGTCTTCGACTCGAAAGGCATAGAGTTCCAGCGTGCGCCCGTGCGTAACCAGCACACGTTCAAACCTTTTCGACTCGCCAGTTTTAAGAATCGCGTCATAAGTCTCAAACCATTCCTCAGGTTCGCCTGGAAAAGCTTGTCGTACGGTTTTTCCGACGACGCTGCTTGCGCCCGATTGTGGTGCGAATGCCGGATTGGCTTCGACGTAGCGAAAATCTAACGGCTCGCCTTCTACTTTCTCGATGATGCAAAACCCCTCGTCAATCGAGTCGAATAGTGTGCGGTATTTTCCTTCCGATTCGCGCAAGGCTTCATCGTTCCGCCGACGCTCAGTGATGTCTTCGATGGCGAGGAGCATCATCGACTCGTCACTGTGACCATCAATAATGCGTCGAGCGTTAAGCAACATTATCTTTGTTCCCAAGTCGGGAAAATCGCGTTCGACTTCGAAGTCAGACAGCGGGGTGTCCTTCGAGATGACCGCTTCCAAGGCCGCTAGCAGGTTCGGGATGTTCCACTGCCCGTTCCCCAAACGGTCGAGCGGCTTTCCTTCTGCATCCGAGCGGTTCACTTCAAAGGTCTTCAGGAACGAAGGGTTGACATACAGCACCTTCAAGTCTTTAGCAAGAACGGCGAGCGGTTCGCGAACCGTGTCAATAATGTCCTCCGTGAATTCCTTGGCCTTCAGCAGGCGCTCGTTCAGCCGCTTTAGCGGGTCGATATCCGACAAAACGAGGACCGCTCCGTCGATCTTATCGTCCGTAGTCCGATAAGGCCGAATGTTCAGCGAATACCAATGACCCTGGTGATCCTGCACCTCCAATTCTTTCGGGCTGAGCGTTTCGATTACACCGGCAATAAGCTCTCCAAGGTTTGGCAGGTTGATGTCCGACCGAATATCCATAATGGGGCGGCCAATATCGGACGGTAGTATTTTAAGGACCTTTGCGGAAGCGGTCGTCAAGCGCCGGATGCGCAGACCGCGATCCACCACCACCACGGGCATACTAGTGCTGGCGAGGACGTTGTTAAGGTCACTGTTGACCCGATCGAGGTCTATGTTTCGATTGTGAAGTTCGTCATTGACAGTGTTTAGTTCCTCGTTCGCCGACTGAAGCTCCTCTTTCGATGTCTCTAGTTCCTCGTTGGTGCTCTGCAATTCTTCGTTGGCTGAAAGTACCTCTTCATTCGCTGACTGGTACTCCTCGTCGCTGGCTTCCTTTGACTCGATGATGGAGCGGAGGTGCTCCTCAGCAGTGGCCAGTTTGCGCCTTATCTGTGCAATTTCCCCTTTCGCCGTGCGGCCAATGCCACGCAATTTTCCCGTTACTTTTCCATGGGGCGAAGCGGGCAGCGAGGTTCGTTCAAACAAGATCAGATATTGCCTACTCTCGTTTGAGGACTCCAACGGCTCAACCGAAAAGTTTACCGACTTGAGCTGACCGTTGCGCCGAAATTCCACGGACCGACGCTTTACTTGCGCATGATTCTTCTTCGCGCGGTTGACTGCCGTCCTCAGCTCCGCAACAAACTCTTTTTTCGCAATCTTCAAAAGGTGCAGGCTTGCTCTTCCGGGAGCGGGTTCGATATAAGGCCCAATCGCGCCCCGAAACTGGAGAACCTCCATATTTTCATTGATGACAACTCCGGGCGGCGCATACTTTTTCAAGACGATGCGGTCTGCCTCATTTTGCCGGTCTAAATCCATTGAGATCCCGTTTTGTTCCCTGGCCTCAATAGGAATTGATGTCTCCCGAGGGTATAGGTTCGCGGAGAAATCATAGTGAAGTCTGGTCCCAACCGCTCTTTTGGCGAAGATCTTGTGTTTCTTATCCGCGGGATCAAACAAGTCCGGGAATGCGGCGACACTCTCAGCTTGCCCCAGCATAAGAAAGCCCGAGGGCCGCAAGGCATAATGCAAAATTGGCATGACCTTGCTCTGCAATTCCGGTCCCAGATAAATCAACAGGTTGCGGCAGGCTACCAGGTTCATGTGCGAAAAAGGAGGGTCCTCGGACAAGTTGTGTTTGGCGAAGACGCAGAGGTCTCGAACGCCCTTAGTCACCCGATATCCTTCGTCTGCCTTGACAAAGAATCGCCGCAAGCGTTCTGGCATAATTTCTTGCGAGATGCGTTCTTGATAGATTCCGGCGCGAGCCTTTTCGATCCCGCGTTCGTTAACGTCAGTCCCGAAAAGTTGGACCTGAAAACTGGATGCCCTATCGCCCAGAAATTCGAGCAACACGATTGCCAGGGAGTAAGTTTCTTCTCCAGTCGAACATCCGGGCGCCCAAATCCTGATGTTTCCCTTATTGGTCTTATCCTTCAGGATGGCTGGGAACACTTTGTCCTTCAAGGTTTCAAACGCTTCCAGATCGCGGAAGAAGCTCGTTACGGGAATAAGAAAATCCTGGCACAGAGTTTCCGTTTCCGAGGGATGTTTTTCTAAGTACGTCATGTAGTCACTGACGTGCTCTATCTTGTGGAGCGCCATTCGCCGAAGCGTTCGTCTCTGTATGGTGGCGGTTTTGTATCCCCGAAAGTTGATACCGCAAGTTTTCCGTAACAGTGCGAAAATCCTATCAAAATGCTCATTGCGGCGTTTCGGCTTTTTGACGCCTGCATTCCGACTCCCGACCACTTCATGCCGCAGATAAGAATGCCCACTTATCCTTGCTAGTTCTTTGCCGATCTTTTCGGGTGGTAGAATGAAATCAACGCATCCCGAGGCGATGGCGCTGTGGGGCATCCCGTTATACTTTGCCGACCTCTCGTCTTGAGAGAAGGTGATGCCGCCCTCCGCCTTAATTGCGGACAGCCCGCGAGTTCCGTCGGAAGCCGTTCCCGACAAAACCACACCGATGGGATGGCTGTTCCGCGCTTCGGCCAGCGACCGCATAAAGAAATCAATAGGGCAGTACTGTCCAGGTTCATCCTTGCGTGGCGTGAGTTGGAACCGACGACGGAGGATGCCCATATTGACGTTGGGCGGAATCACGTAGACGTGATTTGGCTCAACTTTCGTCTCGTTCTTTGCCTCAACGACTGGCATGCTGCAGGTTTTCGCAAGTAACTCCGACAACAGGCTGTGGTGCTTTGGGTCTAAATGTTGAATGAATACAAATGCCATGCCGGTGTTGTTCGGGAGCGTGCTCAGCAACTGCCTGAAAGCCTCCAGGCCGCCAGCCGACGCTCCAACTGCAACAACTGGAAAGGAAGCCTTAAACGCCCTAAGGACTCTGAAGAGGAGTGTCATATGTAGGCTCTAGTACGACCCGGATCGGAATTAGGGGGACATGCCCGGTTGCCGCTGTTTATCAGGCATTGGGTCCATCAGCTGGTGATAAGCCTTGTTGCGAACAGTTGTCCGGTAGGACCTACAGTTTCCAATGGCTGGTGCGCATAACGTCCTAAATGGAACAGTTTTGCGGCTGCTTTTGTCGCACCGTATTCAAATGAGGATAAGCGAGCTGACGGCAAAACAATTGCTCTCTGTCCCCTGTCCTGCGTGCGGTGTCGCTCCTGGGGAGTGCTGTTTGCTGCTTTCAGGTACCCCGCGCACAGAACCACACAGAGAACGAAAGCTTTCGGCGGCAGAGGCGATTAAGACGAAAAGAATTCTCCGTGGTCTTGGACGTCGATAACCCCCTTCCGACCAACAATCCGACCTTCCGTTTCCCTTGGGTCATAGACACCACCTTTGAAAGGAAGATTTATCTTAGATGGTGTTGCATCGACCCGTTGAGACCACCAGGGTAACCGGACAAGCTCAGGCCGCTATGAATATGGACCTTCGGCCGAGCCCGATACAGACGTTATCGGCTTCGCTAAAACTCGGGCTGGTTGTGCTGACACGCGCTATTTCTAGACCTTTTGGGTCTTGCCATCGCTTCAAGACTTTACAGCGCACGATGCCCGGCTTCGGATAATAGTCACTGCCTGCGTCAAGAGGTCAATTGTGAAAATCGGGATCTTGTCGATGAACACGTGGCGGCGGCCCTCCGCGTCTACTAGATCGCACGCCACCAAACCGAGCTGGTGGTTGCCCACAAACCGCACGATTTGAACAGACAGCTTTTGCATAACATGTGCCGACATGAAGCTACACAACGATGGGTATAGACCAGCCCGAAATCGCACTGACCTCTGGCAATCGCCTCGAGACTTAAGAAATTCTCTCGTCGCTCGGCGCGGACGGGATGGCAGAAACCCACCCCGTCCGAGAGACGCGGCTCGACCGCATCGTCGACATCATAAAGGACCTGCAGTTTTCTTAGTACATCCCGCCCATGCCGCCGCCATGGCCTGCTCCGACAGCGGCCATTTGTTCCTCTTCCTTGATATTGGCGATCAAGACTTCGGTGGTCAGCATCAGTGAGACGACAGACGCGGAGTTCTGCAGAGCGAGACGAGTGACCTTGGCCGGATCAATTACGCCAGCCTTGATCATGTCGCCGAACTCTCCAGTCTCTGCATTGAATCCGAAGTTCTCTTCCTTCGAATCGCGTACACGGCCGACTACGATCGCCCCTTCGTGTCCAGCGTTCTGGGCAATTTGGCGCGTAGGTTCTTCGAGGGCTCGCTTCACGATGTTGACGCCGACGCCTTCGTCGTCCTGAAGCTTGAGCTTATCAAGTGCCGGGATACAGCGAAGCAGTGCCACACCGCCGCCCGGAACAATGCCTTCCTCGACCGCAGCGCGTGTGGCGTGCATGGCATCTTCTACGCGAGCCTTCTTCTCCTTCAGCTCGGTTTCTGTCGCGGCACCGACCTTAATGACTGCTACGCCGCCAACCAGCTTGGCCAGACGTTCCTGGAGCTTTTCCTTGTCGTAATCGGAGCTGGCTTCCTCGATCTGTGTGCGGAGCTGCTTGATGCGGCCTTCGATCTCACTGGCCTTGCCAGCCCCCGCAATAATTGTAGTGTTGTCCTTGTCGATGATTACTTTCTTGGCGCGGCCGAGCTCTTCGACCTTCACGTTTTCGAGCTTGATACCAAGATCTTCGCTAATGGCCTTTCCGCCGGTCAGAATGGCGATGTCCTCGAGCATTTCCTTGCGACGGTCGCCAAAGCCAGGAGCTTTCACCGCAACGCACTGCAGGGTTCCCCGGAGCTTGTTCACAACGAGAGTCGCAAGAGCCTCGCCCTCAATGTCTTCCGAGATAATCAACAGCGGTTTGCTCATCTTGGTAGTCTGCTCGAGCAAGGGCAACAACTCCCTCAGAGAGGTAAGTTTCTTTTCGCGGATTAGGATGCAAACGTCTTCGAGCACGCACTCCATCCGCTCCGGAGCCGTGACAAAATAGGGTGAAAGATACCCGCGATCGAACTGCATCCCCTCAACCACTTCAAGCGCTGTCTCCATCGTCTTCGATTCTTCAACGGTGATGACGCCGTCCTTGCCGACTTTCTTCATCGCCTCGGCGATGATCGAACCGATCTGCTTGTCGTTGTTGGCGCTGATTGTGCCAACCTGGACGATCATGTCGCCTTTCACGTCTTTGTGGAGTTTCTTGATTTCCTCAACGGCAACCTCAACAGCTTTTTCGATGCCGCGCTTCACTGCCATCGGGTTTGCGCCGGCCGCGAGCGTCTTCACGCCTTCGCGAAAGATGGCCTGCGCCAGCACAGTCGCAGTGGTCGTGCCGTCACCGGCAACGTCAGATGTCTTGGAAGCAACTTCCTTAACCATCTGCGCGCCCATGTTTTCGAGCGGGTCTTGTAGCTCGATTTCCTTCGCTACGGTGACGCCGTCCTTGGTGATGATCGGCGCGCCGAACTTTTTCTCGATCACAGCGTTGCGTCCCTTCGGGCCCAACGTGATCCTAACCGCGTCGGCCAGAATGTTGACGCCGCGCAGAATCGCCTGACGTGAATTCACACCAGTTACAATTTGCTTTGCCATAGGACTTCACCCTCCCGGGTGTATGAGAACCTTTGTCCGGTCCAAAATCTTTGGATCGGAGAAACTATCTCTTGCTCGATGCCGCTTTCGCTATCCCGCTAACCTTCGCCAGGATTTCCTTCTCGCGGAGGATCAGATACTCCTGGTCGTCAATCGTGATGTCGTTACCGGTATATTTGCCGAATAGAATGCGGTCCCCGGGCTTCACGTCGAGCGGAATCCGCCCGCTCTTCTCGTTGAGCTTGCCGGCACCGACCGCGATCACTTCACCTTCCTGGGGCTTCTCTTTGGCCGTATCGGGGATGATGATTCCGCCCTTCGCGGTTTCTTTCTCTTCCAACCTCCGCACCAATACCCGATCGTGCAGGGGCTTCACATTCGCTGTCATTTTATTACCTCCGTTTGATCCGTTCCGAAACTCAAAGAGTAGCGCCATCGCCGAAAATCGAGATCACGGGCGAAATGTTTTCAGATTGGCGACTCCTTGAGCTCTTTCGTGGTGCTTGGCACCATCAAACTCACGCTTTAAAACCACCTGCTAAAGGCAAACTGAATCCAGCCATCGAATCATTCTGCGAGTCAGCGCGGTAGGCACGATGGGCCTGTACGACCACGAGCAACGCCGCAGCGGAAATCCACTGATGATTTTCGTGACCATTGGACACCTTGTTCTCTATCTAGTGCGCCTGAGACGACTGCGGAACACTCCGAATGTCGGGAGTGCTTTACTACCGGAGAGAGCCTTGCTTTCAGTTTCTTTTATGCTGAGGCTGGGAGGGGCGGGATTTCCCGCCCCGAAGCCAGAGATTGGTTCCTTGGTTCTAGGCCGCTACAGCAGCAGCGATCTTGTGGAAAATGGAGTTAGCAACGTTGTATGTTTCCACCTGGGGTGGTCCCTCAACCACTGTCGCAAGGAGTTTCGCCACTTCGGCGTAACTTCCGCGGTTGTAAGCCTCTGCGCTTTCCGCACGATCCCACAAACTGATCGCGAACGCTTCAGTTCCGGACTGGGCGACGAACGTGATTTCGTCTTGGAACCCCCTCTGTTTTCGAAGGGTGGGGATAACATCCCTTTCAAGCCTTTCCGTGAATTGGTCTACGCTATTGGGCTTTAGATGCATATACACTCTGCGTGCAAACATGTGGGTCTCCTTGGGTTTTTTCATGGCCAAGAGTTGATTCAGATAACTGCCAGTTGTTAGGTAAACTAAAGGAGCCATCTGTCCGTTAACCAGAATTAGTGAATTCACTGACCTTGTCAATCACATTCTGATAATATATTTCCCAGTTTATTGTTGGCAGTTAATTGCCGGGAGGCGCTCGGTGGACGTTTGTCTGGTAATCAAACAGCGACTGGAAGAATTGGGGCTCGAACAAAAGGACCTAGCAAATGCCGCGGGAGTCACGGACTCTTATATTTCTCAACTGCTGACTCGTAAGAAATTACCTCCTGCACCGGATCGAACGGACATTTACGACACGATGGGCAAGTTTTTGAAATTCCCCACCACTAAACTCTCCGAGCTGGCCAAGCACCAGCGCAAGGAGGAATTAAAGAGAAGGTTGGGGGACCCACCCGTGCCCTTGTTGAGAGAAGTTCGAGAGCTGGTCCTGCGTAAGTGTGCACCCGACAAGGCAAAGGAAGTACGCTCCATCTTTGAGAAACAGCCCTTCGGTGAACTCGAACGCCTAATCACACAAAGACTTTTGGGCGTGGTCAAGAGAGTGGCGAGAAAAGAACTGGACAGCGAAAACTGGTTGCACCTGGTAGCTCGACTGAGCGGTCGAAGCTACGAACAAATGCGAGTCATCATCCTCGAGTTTCTCGATACGGACGTCTTTAACGTCTCCGTTGAAAACTGTGTTTCCTTCCTTGATCCGCTGATCGAATCATGGGATATCGACCTCGCGACCTTTGCTACGGAGATTGTGTTGAGCCGCGGACTAGCCCCAGGGTATCCGAAGAGATTTGAGTTTGTTGAGAAGGAGGTTGAGGAACCTTCCGAAGGAGAGCCCGGGCTCAAGGAATTCCTTCTGGACCCTTCCCTCAGCGGAGATGCTACCGAGCAAGAAATCGAGTTCCTGAAGACGCTCAGACTCAAAGGGTCCCGGCCCGCACCGCTCTACTATTACCGCGAATTACAGAATCTTAGAGACCCGCTCAATTTTCGGGAAGCCTCAGTTGCCGCGCCAAACAGATACGGAGATGCGAATGTCGTTGAGAAGCAAAGGCAGCTTCACGCTAAAGATGGAGCAATACCACGCCGAGGGAGAAACAAGGGTGGCCGATTCCTCAAGGCACACAAACCAAAGGCCACACGCTAGCGCTTCGCACCGAGTTACTAGGACGCTCCATGCAGCCTAGCTTCGGTTGTCCTTGGAGTTTTGAGATTGTTTAACCGCGTTAATCGGGAGTTACTGCTGGCCCGCAGCGACTTCCTACCTTTGCCGGGCGTGGGCCTCCCGCCCATGCGAGAGACCCACGCTCCACCACTATAGGGCTGAGACGTTCGCCGCCTGTAGACCCTTGGGACCTTTTGTTACTTCAAATTCAACGGCCTGTCCTTCATTCAATGACTTGTACCCGTCTCCTTGAATAGCGGAGAAATGTACGAAAACGTCTTCGCCGGACTGGCGCTGGATAAAGCCAAAACCCTTGGCGGCGTTGAACCACTTTACTGTTCCTTGTTCTCTCACTGATGTACCCACTTTTCTTTTAAGCTATTTGTGCTTCTCGACCGCCTCCAGCCGTACAACAAAAAAGGCCGCAAGTCTAGACTTGCAGCCCCTTCAATCGAATCTAAAGGTGTTACAAGAGCAACAAACGCAGGCCGATTGTAACATGCTTACGTACCTGTCTCATGAAGGTCTGCCCGGCCAACATAGATCTCACTTTGGCGTTCACAATCGCCACTACAGGCGACGGCAGGCGCCAATATGAAAAAAGAACGTGATTTTTTGTGTCAAGCGACAGTCCGCTTCCGTTGGTGACATTCTTCGAGCTCAGGTCGTAGTGCGTCGTAACGGTCAACTTCTTCGCGTCCACCACGGCAATGTTGGACTTGTCCATTATGTTCACGTAGATCGTGCCTTTGCCATCGCTCACGGCCTGCTCGGGTTGTCCGCCCAAGTCAATCGTGCCCACCACTGTGCCTTCCTTCGCATCCATCACGGTGGCGTAGGGCGGCATATGGCTCAGCACCCAGATGCGTTCGTTGAATGGGTCAAACATGATGCCATCAGGACGGCCATCCACGTCGATCATCTTGATCACCTGCAAAGTTTTCGCGTCCCACATGGTGATGGGCTTGGTGGTGGAAAAGCCGTGGTGGGATTTGGGGTCGACGGCCGCGCCGCCGGATTTGATGCCGGCAATCGAGCCCGCCGGTTCCAACGTATCCAGGTTGAAGACCATCAACTGCCCCATCGGACCACTCCGCGAGACATACAAACGACGGCCTTCGACATCCGCGGAAATATAGTCAAAGCCGCCCTCGCCGCCAACTTTGGCTGTCTTGAGCACCTTATAAGGACCTGTAGTTGGGGCATGCTGGGCCACTCCTATGGACGACGACATCGCGATCCCTGCTGCAATTACAACTGCCAGGCAAAATGGTCGCATGAAATATTTCCTCTAACGGCCCGGACTTTCTACTTGGCCCCTCAATCTGCGACCGAACCACCTCGTCCGATACGGGTGGAACGGCAAGAAGTTGAAGCCGGGTGACGAGATCACCGTTACCGGCTTCCCCGCTAGGAATGGCCTGAAGGTCTTGAACCTCCGGAAAATTTCGCGGACGGGCGGTGAGGTGATTCCCCTCGGACCGCCTCCGGAGCCAGGGAGCAACCAGTGACACGGCTTCGGCGAATTGAAGGCCGCGGCGAACTGCCCCAGGCTGGTCTGCGGCGGTTCGCACTAGAGACCCAGCGACTGAAATCGTTGGTCGCCGATCTGAGCATGAGCAACGAACTGCCGCGGGAGAAAATTCACCATATGGAGGCCGGGCGCCCTTTGGCTTGGCGGATGTCGAAACCATGAGCCACGCTACTTCGTCCTTCGCGGAACGACGTTACGGCGTGCGGTGCAGCGCTATCAAGTGCGAAAAACTGGTTCTTCGCTTTCCGCTTGGCGCTTCAATCACACGGCGAGACATCTTTTGCAAGGGACCAATCTGCAAATCGAGTTACTAGCACCAGCACTCGTGCACTGGAGTATCGACAATTGGAAAACGGTAGCGGATGTAAAAACGACGGACTCAGGACTGGGACTGTACTATGTTGACTTGCCGACTAAGAAACTGCCGTCAGGAGGAAAAGTGATTTTTACGTTCTTTTGGCGCGATGCCTGCAAATGGGAGGGAGCCAACTGGGAAGTCGTTGCAGTGCCCAAAAACGGCTTATGAAGTTGCTAGTGCATTGCTGCGGAGTCTGCGGTATGCCGACGCTTCCATACGCTCTCACAACTTCCAGGTAATCCCGTGTCGTAGGCTCAATAGCTCCTACATTCTCATCGAGAGAGTGCTTCGTTTGGAATTGATTCGTCGACTAGAGGACTAGATCGCTGAACGGGAGTTGCCATAAAAGGCTGTACCTCCATCCTATAAGTAAGTGTTGCAATTGAGCACTTGCTACCCGGAAGTCTTTAAGTAAGTTATGAAATAACTGTACTTTGAAGACAGTCTTGCTACCAATACACACCATTTGACTACTGAGGTCTCCAGCGTCCTGTCATGGCATTTCGTCGCAGAAAATCGTCTCCCGTACCTGTTTGCACACGTCTGTTCCGTAAGTTTCCTACCAGGTATTTGTATAGTTCAGAATGGGCCATGGAAGGCGGGGGTTGTCCTCGTGACTGCCTCCGTTCGAGATTCCGCGGCCTAAAAACCATTCCATCTGCCCAATCGCAGGAGAACGGACCAGAACTGACCGTTCCCGCACACGGCGCACCGGGCAACGACAATGACGCAGGAACTGGCAAAGCGAGAACCGGGAACTGAAAAGATCGGGAACGAGCAAGCGAAAGAGAGTCGGCCCGAAGGCAAAGATTTCTACCGCTGGCTCG
>DATLST010000064.1:0-6719 GCA_035534055.1 Candidatus Acidiferrales bacterium
GATCTTTCGCTTCACGGCAACATCCGCGGAGGAGGGCCGCTGGGCCACGATTTCAGCCACCGAACGCTGGTGTGCGACGTCACGAGGTCTGCCTTCATGGTAATGAAGAATTTTCCAACCGAGAAAATGGTCTTGCAATTCGCCCGCGTTCGATTGGTGTTCGGTGGGCTCCTGCCCTGGCTCTCCGATATGGACGATCGCCAGCACGATTCCCCCGGGCTTTACTCCTATCTTTACCGGTTCAAAGAGAGACCGCTGCAGGTAATAGCAAATTACGATTAAGTCCCAAGACGATTCTTCAATCCGATAGCCGCCCTTTGCAAGATCCACTACCCTCGCATCCACGGCGACGCCGAGATGGGCGGCCCGATCCCGCAATATTTCGATCGCGCTGGCGGCTCCATCGAGCGCCGTAACAGTCCAACCCTGCTGAGCCAGCCAGATCGCATTTCGTCCCGCGCCGCAAGCCAAATCCAATGCCTTACCCGGCTGCATTCGCCGAGCCGTTTCAACCAGCAATGGATTCGGCGGAGCCTCCAAATCTTCCTTGGGCCGTTCCCTGGAACGGTATCGTTTATCCCAACCGCCAATTTCCATCGACAAGAACTCTCATCACTTCGAGTAACACGCCCTGGCTGCCGTCCGATCAATCATCGCAGGCAGCCGGCCGCAGCGCTAATTCACAAGGTTGAAAACCCGCTCGTCATACGGGCTTCCCAGCATCGGAGCCAGCTTTTCCCGGAATTTCTTCGTGTGGTCGGCCTCTTCGTGCCGGTCAAATGCTTTTGAGTTGTCCCAAACCTCGACAAGGGCGAAGTGGTTCAGACGCGATTTATAGTCGAGAAGCTCGACGCGCACGAGACCAGGATCCTGGCGAGTTTCCACAACGTACTGCTGAAGCAACTTCTTGCCATTGGCCGCATTATCCGGCGTTAAATCGACATGGTTGATTACATACAATCTTCCGTTTGAGACCTGGGCGCGGGACGATCCCGCCAGCCCCAGTGAAACAAGAAACGCCCACTGCAAAACCCAGAATGTGCGATTCACGGAACTCTCCCTTGTTTTTGATATGCCGCTACCGCATTGCCGATTGAATCCCGACTCAGACAGCGATGCAGCATACCTTGGCCGGCAGTTTTCGGCAGCGCCTAGAATAGAATGGCAGCGCCTCAAGTACCAACAAATTGCCACAGGCCTGCGGACGAGCATAGCGCCACGAGCCGTGACGAATGCCCACACGTCGCCGGAGTTTTATCGCATCGATCCGGGCCCGCAATGGCCCGGATCACGGAATGCGCGCAGACTGCTCGGGCGGGCGTGTTCCTTCAGTCGGGCCGCCTGGAAAGGGCCACGAGGTGGCGCTTCCAACCGTTTGGACGGGACTGCTGTTGGTCCGATTCGGCCATAGAGGAGTTCAAGACCAGACTGAGAAAGCAACATGCTTCGTCCATGATGCCATTTACTTCGTCATGTGTGGGATAGCGGCCCGCACAGCGATTCAGTAACTCCATATGGAATTCTTCGACTCGCCGCTGTCCTGCAAGGGCCAGGCACGAAAATGCCCACCAATACTGAGCTTCCAAGTGATTCCGTTCTTCCATGATTGTCTCCCAGGGCGGCTTGCGCCGGAATATCCGTTGAAATAGTTCGTTAGGAACGAAAATGGCCGAAAGCGGATGGGCAATAAGGCTATCTTATCGTCCGCCCGCATCGACAGCGAGGCGTCCAGCGAAAAAAAGCTATGTCCTTCGAATACAAAGAAAGCGAAGGAGGCTGTTCGAATCCTTCGAGGCTGCGGCAAACCGCAGCAGCATAAGCGAGGAGCGTTCTTGATTGCGAGTAACCGCGGATTTGTGTTCTTCCGGCGCTGCTTGCTCGACCGATGAGATCGCCATCTCTCCCGGTGACGTCAAAAAGGTGAAGTTGTTCGACGTGTCGTCGACGAGGTTCACGAGCTCTGGAAACTCCAGTACCGTGAGGCTGCAGAGCAGCAGACCAACCACGACGGTAATTGAGAGCTTTCGACTCATGGTCAAAATGCGCGGAAAGTTCGTTATACAGGAAAGGGCGGGGCAATTCAAGAATTCGAAGTTTTGACGCTAATTTCGTTTGCCAGCTATATCTGCTGTCTACGGATGCGGGCCGAGAGCGAAGGCCGTATTGACCAGGGCCAAATGCGAAAACGCTTGCGGGAAATTGCCGACCAGACGTTTGTCGTCGGGATCGTATTCCTCCGAAAGCAAACCGAGGTCGTTCCTCAACCCCAATAATTTCTCGAACAACCGCTGGGCATCGCTTCGCCTGCCCACCAAAACATACGCATCCGCCAGCCAAAAACTACAAGCCAGGAAAACACCCTCGCCGTGAGGCAGGCCGTCTTCCGTCTTGCGGGTGTGGTACCGCTGGACGAATCCCTCCCGAAGCAAGCCGCGCTCGACCGCTTCAATCGTACCCTTCACCCGCGGATCGGATGCGGGGAGGAAACCGACACGCGGAATCATCAGCAGGCTGGCATCCAGATTTTTCGAGCCGTAAGACTGCACGAAACTGCCCAGGTCGGAGCAAAAACCATTGCGGCAGACATCCTCATGAACCTCCTGCCGCACCGCACGCCACCGGTCCAAAGGACCCTTGAGGCCGAATTGTTCGCAGCTTTTGATGGCGCTGTCGAATGCGACCCAAACCATCATCTTCGAAAACGTAAATTGCTGGGGCGCTCCGCGCACTTCCCACATGCCCGCGTCCGGTTGCCGCCAGATTTTTTCGAGGTGTTCGAGCAAGGCCCATTCCAAGGTCATGTCCGGATCGTCTCCGGAAATCTTTCTCTTGCGCGCGTGGTGAAGCACGCCGGTGATTTCTCCATAGATATCGAGCTGCAGCTGTTTCGCCGCGGCATTTCCGATCCTTACCGGCTTCGATCCTTCATAACCGGGCAGGCCATCCAGCTCCCACTCCTTCAGGTGGCGTTCCCCGGCGAGCCCGTACATGATCTGCACCAGGTCCGGGCTTCCGGCAACCGCGCGCACCAGCCAGTCGCGCCATTTCGATGCCTCGTCGAAATAGCCGCTACGCGTCAGGGTCTGTAAGGTGAGCGTTGCATCGCGCAGCCAACAGAAACGGTAATCCCAGTTTCTTGTCCCGCCCACTTTTTCCGGAAGAGATGTAGTAGGCGCCGCGGCGATCCCGCCGGTGGGCCAATATGTGAGTCCCTTGAGCGTGATCAACGACCGCTTGACCGCTTCGGCATACGGCCCTTTATACAAACACCTGCCGGTCCACTTCTTCCAGAACGCGTCTGTCTGCTCAAGGGCTTTCTCGGGATCGGTTGCCGCGGGAACTTTCAGATGAGATGCGGCGTAACTCAGCACGAACGGAACGGTCTCGCCCTCGCCGACGGTAAATTCCGAAACGGTTTTCAAATCTTCGCCACGAAGGGGAACGGTAGTGCGAAGGATCGCCATATTCGGGCCCGCCACGGCCCGCAGCACTCCGCCGTCCAAACGGCTCACCCACGGGACTAGTTCGCCGTAGTCGAACCTCAAAATAAGCTCCATTCGCATCGCGACGCGCCCGCTCTTTCCCCGAACCAGGCGCACTAGATGGGAATGTTTCTCGCGCAGGGGCATAAAGTCCACGATGGTGACGCTGCCCTGCTCGTTTTCAAATTCCGTTTCCAGAATGAGCGTGTCTTCCCTGTACCGGCGCGTCACTTTCGCGGGGGCACTCGCGGGAGCGAGCTGCCAGCGGCCATGTTCCGGCGTGCCGAGCAGGGCGGCAAAACACGCCCCTGAATCGAAACGCGGCCAGCAAAGCCAATCGATCGACCCGTCTTTGCCGACCAGGGCCGCCGTCTCACAGTCGCCAATCATTGCGTAGTCTTCAATGCGGGAAGGCATGACGTGCATCACCCCCTTGGGAAGGAAGCTCGCGCCGCTTCCTGGAGAGCACGGTTCGCTCGCTCCGTTCGATCTTACCGGAAAATTGATCGAAGGTTATTGGCGGCCGAAGGCCACGTTCAATCCCGTGGACAGGATGACATCGTTGGACTTGGTCCCGAAGATCGGCGGGTTGGTGACGTAGCGGTCGCTCAGCGACGTCTGCCAGCCGAGCCACCGATTGATCCTCGTGACTAAGCCGGAATCGAGCGAAAAGCGGTACTGGCTGAAGCTGCTGAGGTCCGGATAAAAGATGAACTGCTCGGTGAGCGCCGTGGATGCACCAAACTTGTGCATCAAACTCTCTCCCACGGTTAAGCCCGGCAAATTTCGTCCCACGCTGACGGCGGCCGAGGTGGCCGTAGCGCCGGTGCTATAGCTTTCTCGCGTGTAGTTCACGCCGCCCAGGAGATCGAGCGTGGTGACCGGGGTATTGATGGCATGCCAGCCCAAGCCAGCGCTATAAATAGCGCGAACGTCGAGATCCTGCAAGGCGTCGTGGGTAAAATCGCCGCTGACGAACGCGAACAAACTCTTCCTGATATTGTGATTGTAATGCACGCCTCCCAGGATTTCATTGGCGGTCACGCCCGTGGCCCCGCCGCTCGCTGTTGCGCCGCTGGTTGCGTATATCGAGGACAAATTCATGCCGATCTCATCGGAGAGCGTCTTGCGGTCGGCCGTGAACGCGGTATTGAGATTTGTGGTGTCGCTGTTGCCGCGCGCGAGCGCGAAGCCGACATCAATACCCCCCTTCCATTGCTCGATCAGACTTGGATGCAAGCTATTCTCATACGCTTGCTCATCTCCGGCCGAACGGACCACGGTGATCCGCGACAGCGGCACTCGGACTTCGCCCGCGGAAGCCGTATGAACAACCAAGTCGGTTCCCTCGAGTGTGAGGTTGCCATTCACGGTTCCATGATCCGGCGTGACCACATAGAGGGGCTCCTGCGAATTGAGCTCCTGCACGTCCGACCACTGAATCTTCATATCTCCGGCATAGTCCGTCTTCAGCGTCACCTGCTTGACATCCGAGCTGACGATCGTACCCGTCAAATGGTCGCCATTCTTGAGGGTGAGAGTGTCGGCGCCAGCCGGAGCCACCATCGCCAAAACACCGATTGCCAGTACGAAAGCGTATACGAATTTCATATTTCCTCCACAGGAGAGGGGTGATGCAGGAGTGCCTCAGGTAGTCTAGCAAGATCCGGTACGATCGAGAAGCGTGCCCGCTTTCCGCTGGCGACCGCCGACGAATGCGGGAGCGGTTGAAATTTCCGCAACTCGGCCAAACTTTTTGCCTGCCGGCTCTCGATTCCGCGCATCCAGCAAGGTAGGATATTGTCGATGATTCGACGTGCAATTCCAGCGTTCTGGTGCCTATTCCTATCCATTCTCATCGCGCCCGTGGTTGCCACCGCATGCACTTGCTCACAAGAGCCGCCGGGCGCCTGCCGCGGACTGCAAAAGGATGACGTGGTATTCCTCGGCACGGTCACGGACATTGAAACGATGCCCGCCGATGCGGCACCGTCTGATGCAACCACGCCGAGCGCGAATTCCGGCACCTCCGCGGACAGCTCCAACAACACCGCGCCGGCCAGCGGGAGTTCTGCCAGCACGGCGGTTACTCGTTATCATTTCCACATCGATGAGAGGTTCGCCGGCCCCGATACAGCCGAAATCGACGTTTTTTCCGGCGGCGATGACGGCGACTGCGGCTATCGTTTCAAAAAAGGACAGCAATATATCGTGTTTACGCAACAGGAGAACAACGGCCGCCTTTTCGCTACGATCTGCAACGGCACCCGGCCAGCCAGCGACGGACGCGCACTGCTACCCCAATTGCGCGCCATGCGCAACGGAGAGCGCGTGGCCTCGGTTTTCGGCGTGCTGCACCGTGCCGACCCGCCGTTTTTAGCACCTCTTGACGACCCGGACGACCCTCTGCCAAACATCGCGCTAAAGCTGCGCTCGCGCTACGATCGCTTTTCGACCAGCACCGGCCCGGGCGGCATCTACACTTTTTACGACGTGCATGCCGGGGAATATAACTTTACGGCCAGCTTGCCCGCGCGAATGGAGTTAACCCAGAAAACGCTCACCGGCGGGCTGCCGCCGTTCAAGATTCCCGACGGCGCGTGCTATGAATACAACGTTGACGCACTGCCCACCGGCCACATTCGCGGGAGCGTGCTTGGTCCCGATGGCAAGCCGCTGAAGCTCGCTTCGGTTGAACTCTATCGCGCCGGGCAATACGACGATTCCCGTCCGGGCCTGTGGGGCTTTCAGGGATCGAAAGGCACCTTTGATTTCGATCACGTTGGCCCCGGCGAATACCTTCTCGTCTACAACCGGATGAACCGCATGGATCCGAACTCGCCTTACCCGCGGTCGTTCTATCCGGGCGTGCCGGACCTGAGCGATTCGAAGTCCATTGCCCTGAAGGACGGCCAGCAACTCCTGAAGGTCAATCTCAAGCTCCGGAAGGGGTATCCTGTTCGTCGCCTCCGCGTGCATGTGAAGTGGGAGCACGGACGGCCGCCCGGCAATCTAACCGTGATGGCCAAGGCGGACGACGCTACCGCGAATCCCGCAACGCAGAAGATTGCCGACGATCTCTTTGAATTCACCCTTCTTGACTCCGGGCACTACACAATTTCGGCCTGGGAGGATCTCGATCCTGAACACACTGCCCCGCGACGCAATGCCCCTGCCTGCACCGTTCCCGCGCGAATCGACGCCGGGCCTGTCTCCGTTGACGCGTCCGATCCAAGC
>DATLST010000065.1:0-3200 GCA_035534055.1 Candidatus Acidiferrales bacterium
CAAGTCCGCTGCATTTTCGCTGATCAGCCTGAATAGCTCTTCCCGCTGGACCAATTTGCGGCGAATCCTGTTGATCTTCAATTGCTGATACAGGGTATAAATATCGAATATTAGGACGAGCGCCAGCAGCCCTCTCACGACTTGTGGCAAAAAACGAAAAGCAGATTGGTCGCTTTCGCTTCCTCCCGAACCTGAAAGTAGAAAGGAAGCCAGACCGACCGTCAGCAGCAGCGTGACTGCTACCGCCGCCGACCACAGCCACCACTCGTGCCTCTCCATCTTGCGAAAGTTCACAGAGAGGGTCTCGGGTGGCACGATGTTCCCGGTCGGGGCCCCCGCACCAATCGTGGAGCTCATTGATGATCACCGATTGGTTGCTGCTTCTTGCTAATCACTGGAATGACAACACTGACCATGCGTGCCTCTATCTGCGCGGGGGAAAGGGGGAGCCTCGTGCGATTCCTGTGGAATTACCAGAGGACTCTCTGAATGTTACTCCTCTTCATTCCGCTGGACACTATAAATTGAGCGGAATTTCCAGGATGTTCGAGGGGTTGCCTGGAAGGGCAGCGCTGAATCGGACCGTTGAGGCTGATGTAAAGCGGGCCTGGGCGCAAGACTCCATTGCGCTTCTCGAAACGAAGGGTACGCGAGAGGTACGCGGAGAAAGCGACCGCGTTAACTGAATGAAACTAAACGCGAAAAAATGGCGAAGGGGGTGGGATTGGAAGCTTTTGACGGGTCGATAAATCCGTATACGAACGCATCTCGGCTCCCTTTGGATACCTTTGGTCATGCATGAACTTGATCAGGACGATCAATTTCTAACTGAACTTCTGGTTGGAACGATTCGTCCCCTTCAGGTCCGGTTCGCTGCCTTAGTTCTTCACGATTTGGGCAAGCGCCAGCAACTTTGAGCTGATCTTGAGCCCCGCCCGGGACATCGCTTCAAGGTTGATGTCGAAATGCACGTGTTGATCTTCCACGGAGAATTGAACCATGCCGCCATGCGCTGCGAACTGTGTCATTTCTCCGACCGTGAGGGTGTTCGACCCATCCAGAGTCGAGAAGATGTGTGCGGCAGTTTTCCTCTCGGAAGAGCTGATGTAAAGGATTTGGCAACCCCGGAATTCCTTCTCACTTCGAAGGCGACGAATGAGCACAGGCCTGCTGTTATTAGTTTCTGTGGGAACGGCAGAGGATAAATAACTCGCAAATTGATCTTGCCCCAGAATGCACAGAACGATCGGTGCATGGCTGCCGGGGTAAGCCGAGTCTGGCCATTCGACGAACTGCGTCAGGTTATACAACATAGCTGATTTCAATTTGTACTCATCCACGGAGTTTTTCTGCCCATCGGCGGTCCTGGGAACCACGATGTGCACTAGGCAGAAAAGTAAGGGGACAATGGGCAGTCCACGAATCAAACGGGCAGGAAACCTGCCCCATGGTCGGCCCGGCGGTTTCGTAAGTGATCGGCGTCGTAGATTCATGTTGGGCCAAAAGACTGTTACTATTCCGTGCCTATTTCGAATCCACATGAGGCCGATAGGTCAGCCTTATCCGAAAGCTTCGTCCGTCTTGAGGAATCGAGAGTTCCGCATGTTCGAGGCTGCCCGAATCGGCGTACCGCTTATCCAAGAGATTGTAGAAACCGCCGGAGAAATCGAACTTGTCCGTGATTTTGCGGCTGAAAACCGTAAGGTTCACGACAAAGAATCCGCCTAATTCCGTTTGCGCGACGGTTCTTGTCGTACTCGTATACTGGGGTGCGTGCGGTGAGGAGTTTTTCCGATTGCAAATCGGTGAGTTCAACGCTGGCTGCGAACGGATAACGGCTTGCGCGGCGGAATCCAGACTGAATGGGACGGCCTCGCTGTTGCGATTCTATGCTCCAGTGGACTACTCGTACAAAGAAAAACACGCGCGGCCACCGCGATGAGCGAATATCGCTCCAAGAGGAGGTAAGGACACCTCCATTGATAGAGAGAATCGGCCGCAGGATTCCAGGGGAGTGCCGCAGTTCTTCAGCCCGTCGCTTTCTTTGCTTGCGCTCTAATCTTTGCCCTTGCTGCGGCTGACAGCACACGCTTCTTCGCACTGGTGAGGTCTCGGCTCGAGCGCTGTCCGTGTGGCAGCGGGAACAAATTCAAGAAGTGCTGCTTGGACAAATCTAGTCCGCACATGGTGCGCCAACCTTTGCGCAGATTGGGCGAGGTGCTCCAAGATATGGGTGCCTATCCTCAGTTTACTCGTAGCACTCATCGGAGTTATTACAACTTTGGCTTTGGCCCTTAAGAAATAGCAGTTCCTCGGGCCAGAAGATCATCAGCGGAGAATGTAGGAAAGTGTAGCGTCGGAATCTATTGGGGGAGTCTTTCGGCAAGACTTCCTATTCGCTCTGCAATTGACCTGATTGAATAGCTATTCAGTGGAGACTTATATTCAGTATCCAACTCGGGGTCTGTGAGGCGTTCGCGTTGTAGGGCATCGTGGATGTCGACGACCCGCTTTCCGAAGCTGGCGTTAAAGATCTTCAAAGTTTCGTTTTGGTAGGCATCATCTTTGGAAATTCCGCCATACGGTACCTTTCCATATCCCCCTTGCCCATACCCTGGTTGAATTTCCCGACTGACCAAGAACTGTAGAATCTCGTTGGACAGATCGAGCGCGCGCCTCTTGACGCTAGTAACCGGCAGGCTCTGGACTCTCA
This sequence comes from Candidatus Acidiferrales bacterium, assembly GCA_035534055.1. Taxonomy (GTDB): domain Bacteria; phylum Acidobacteriota; class Terriglobia; order Acidiferrales; family UBA7541; genus Palsa-295. The sequence goes on from DATLST010000065.1 coordinate 2,714, forward strand.
GGGCAGCGAGTGTGGCCTGCTGTGATTGATTCAGCAGGGTTTGGAGACTGGCAAAACCGCGCGCCTGTACTGCGAGATCTTCGGCGTGCTGAGCATCGGCGGCGTTTCGGTCTGAGATTATCGCTCTAATTTCGACGACAACGAGAGCTGTGCATACCACGAAAGCGAGAGCCTGAAGCCATCTCTGTTTAGCTGGTATCGGGAAAATAGCTATTAAAGCTGCTACGATTCCCAACAATGCGATCGCTACGCCGGGACGGGGTGGCCACATAGGTTTTATTCGAGCCGCCAGTGTTTATATATCAGAACCGGGCCCCAACTGTAACTAGTTTACGCCGGCGGATGCGGCCCGTTCGGATCGCAGCGACATGGTGATTTGCTCGACGACCGCCATAATATTCTCAATATCGTGCCCACTGTCGTGGCCGTGAAATTCATGTACCTGTGTGCGGCCATCGGGGGCTATGACCTCGAGTTTCCAAACATC
>DATLST010000066.1:0-25938 GCA_035534055.1 Candidatus Acidiferrales bacterium
GGGTTCCGCTATTTGGAACCGTGCCCTGGCGGGACGAACCACGTTCTTTTTTGCGAAACAGATGTTCGGGGCGGACGGGTATACCTCGGGCGGCCAATTTTTCATGTGGCATTATTTTTCTGATACCGTGTATCAGAACTCAGTAAGTGTGTTCGGCTCAACCAACATCATTCCACGTCAGTCCAAGGTTGCGCACGACGTGATATCAAACATTCTTGCGATTAACGCGCTGGAAAGGGCGTGGCACGCTCATTTCTCCCAGGTGAAGGTCCAGCCGGAGAATCGCCCCATTGAAGCGTCAACGATGCCATGAGAACAGGATTGTTCCAGTGGGCACGGCGAGTCTGGATGCCGCGTTCTCATTTTGAAAAGATTCTCATCGCACTCTTTTTCCTGAGTCTCCCCTTTATCCACGCGTCCGTTTTCTCGGACGGCAGAGGTTATTACGCCTATTTGCGCTCTCCGTTGATTGATCACAACCTGAGTTTCACCACCGATTGGAATAGTCCGCCTCTAAAGGCGCTTCACGAGTGCAAAGCTTGTCCGAGCAGCGCGAAACAGTATTGGAATCATCCGGCTAATGGGCTGTTGGTTTTTAACCTGAACGGTCACTTCTATGCGAACCCCATAACAAAGACTGGCCACCTGCCCAATTTCTACACCGTTGGCCCGGCAATCCTCTGGTCTCCCTTTGTCGTGGCTGCACATTTGGCGGTTTTAGTAGCTGATCGCCTAGGATCCCGGATCGCACCGGATGGCCACTCATGGCCGTACGTTGCGGCTCTTTCGGGAGCTACAGCGCTGTATGGTTTTCTGGGCATCTATTTGTCTTTCCAGTTGGCGAAAAGCTACGTCGAGGAGAGATGGGCTTTCTGGGGTGTGCTCGGGATTTGGTTCGCGAGTTCTCTTCCCATGTCCATGTACCTGGAGCCATCTTGGTCACACACCCATTCTGCCTTTTGTGTTTCCTTGTTTCTGTGGTACTGGCATCGAACTCTCTCGCGACGGACCTGGAAACAATGGCTGGTGCTTGGGCTTCTCTCCGGTCTCATGGTCGATGTTTATCTCGCCAATGCTATTTTTGTCCTTGCACCTGCCCTGGAGTGCGTTAAGGTGTACTCCCAAGCTTGGCGGGTTCGCTGGTCCGACGCTCAGTTTTTATGGAAGAATCTGCAATTCCATCTCCTCTTTGCCGCGGGTGCCTTCGTCGCCTTCTTGCCCATGCTGATCACGCGGGAAATTGTTTTTGGGAATCCCTTCACACTCGGCATGTATGCGAACGTGCCCTGGAACTGGAGATCTCCAGCTTTCCGCGCGGTGCTTTTTTCCGCGGGACACGGGATTTTTGTTTGTACACCCATCTTGTTGCTGGCCGTTCTCGGGTTGTTCGTGCTGTGGCACCTCGATCCGAGGGTGGGAGGCACCTGCCTGATAATGACTGGAGCTTTCTACTGTCTGATCTCGGTCTATCCGTGGTGGACCGGGGTATATTCGTTTGGTAATCGGTTTTTTATTTCTCTCACTCCTGTTTTTGTCCTGGGGCTAGCAGCCGCGTTTTCTTGGATCGCGCGTCTCTGGGGTGATTCGCGCGTTGCCGCACGACGTCTCGCGCCACTTACAATGCTGCTGATCCTATGGAATTTCGGACTTCTTTACCAGTGGTCTCACTTCCTTTTCTTCCCCGATGGCGTAGAACCTGTGTCGTGGAGTGAAGTGCTCTATAACCAATTTCGGGTCGTTCCGCAGCAAATTCTTAGCGACATGTCCACAAAAGTCCGGCCATATCTATAAGGGCACAATCCGAGAAGTGGCAAAGGCACATGATTTCCTGTTCCGGCCTGCTTGTTGATAAAAATCGCTAAAAGCGCCGCTTATGCTGCTCGAATCCGCCTAAAGACCCCGTGTTTCCCGTACCCCCCTCCCCCTAAGATTCTGAGCGGCTGCGTTTCCTGCTAGACTAGTCCGCATGTCGGAGGTTTTTCTCAGCTTCATTCTTGTGGCCTTTCTGTCATCGGCTCACGATTCCAATTCAATCCGCCGCGCTCTGGAAGCCCGATATCGGCATGCCAGCACTCTGCAAGCCATTTTCTACGAGCGCTACAGCGACGGAAACGGCGGCATCTCGGCCGAGTCGGGAACCGTCTATTTTTCGCGGCCGGGGCGCATGCGCTGGGAGTACGAATCGCCTGAAAGCAAGCTTTTTCTTGTGGACGGGAAGACTGTCTGGTTCTACGTGCCTGCCGACCATACGGCGAGCCGCGCGAAGCTTTCGCAGAGTTCCGACTGGCGAACTCCTCTGGCCCTCCTAGCGGGCAACGCGGATTTGTCGAAGCTCTGCCGCAATATAGAAACGCTGGACCCGGCTTCAACGCCAAGTGCCAAGCCCGAGGAACGTCCCACCGCACCCGGCGACACCGTTCTCCGCTGCCTGCCTCGTGAAAATTCCGCCAGCGATACACTTCGTGAGGTGTTATTCGAGGTCAACCCGCAAGCGTACCTCGTTCGAGTCCTGATCCGTGAAGCGGGAAACGTCGAAACCGAATTTCGCTTTGGCGACTGGGAGGAAAATCTGCCCATCCCCGAAGCAAAATTCCATTTTCAACCCCCTCCGGGAGTGGCCATTGTGGATGAAAATGCGTTGGCGGGCGACATTCACTGAAAGTTACGCCCTTGGAGAGTCCGTTCTGGCACAGTTACTCCTGCGAAAGCCATTTTTGCCGATACAGCCTTCTGGCTGTTGTCACATCCTAATAACGGGATGTTTTATTGGCTTCAGTATCTTTAGGGAAAGGGTATGCTAACCCTTGCCGTTCGCTCCTGAGCGGCACGGAATGATTCCCAATGGCTGAATTTGTCTGCAAAGTAGCCGATGCCTCGGGCCGAATCCTGCGAGAGATCGAGACCGCGCAGTCGGAGAGCGAAGCAAGACACAAGCTCACCGAGCGCGGTTATTACGTCTACTCCGTACGCACCAATTTCGATCTGGTGTCGCAGTTTACCAAGGGGCGCAGCGGCCGCGCCATCCGCTCGGAAGACCTTCTGATTTTCAATCAGCAATTTAATACCCTGATTAAGGCTGGTCTGCCGATCCTGAAAGCCCTCGACCTGCTAGCCGACCGAGCCGCGGCGGTAAGGCTTCGCCCCATGCTTGCCGACGTTCGCCAGCGCGTTCGAGAAGGCGCTCTATTGTCCGAGGCGCTGCGCGCCCAGGGAGCTTTTCCGCCGGTGTACGTCACGGTTATTGCGGCCGGTGAGCGCAGCGGAAATTTGACGGGCGTTCTCGAGCAGTACATCACGTATCTCCGAGTGAGCACTGGTTTCCGCGGCCGCTTGCTCACCGCTATGATCTATCCGGCCGTTCTCGTCGCCACGGCGCTGCTGGTTGTCACTTATGTTGTCAGCTATGCGATGCCACAGTTCGCCGCGCTCTATCATGAGCTTGGCGTCCCTCTCCCGGCTCCCACGCGGATTTTGCTGTCCTTGGCCAGCCCGCTCCGGACCTATTTCATCGCCATTCTGGCCATCGCTGCCATCGCTGCCGCCGTGATTTTTCTCTGGACAAGATCGGAACGTGGAGCGATTGCAATCGACAGTCTCAAGCCGCGCATGCCAAGTTTCGGCGACATCTGGGTCAAAACTCAGATTGCCCAGTTCGTGCGTACGCTGTCGACGCTGCTGGGCGGCGGAACTCCCTTGGTTGCCGCCCTCCACACAGCTTCGGCGGCCATCGGAAGCCGCCTGATCGCCACGTCTGTGCATGCCGCAGCGGACCGCGTGAAAGAAGGGCAATCGCTTCATCTGAGCCTCGCCGAGACTCATTTGGTTCCAGATCTGGCGCTCGAAATGATCGAGGTGGGCGAAGCTTCCGGCGCCCTCTCAGCCATGCTAACAAGCGTCGCGGAATTCTACGAGGAAGAAGTCAGCACACGATTGCAGCGTATTTTGACCTGGATCCCCATCATAATTTTGCTCGTGATGGCCGTTGTGGTAGGCTTCATTTTGATCTCGCTGTACCTGCCCATGTTCTCACTCCAGATTGGATCCAGCGGGGGATAGGACCCAATGGCATTGACCGGTCATAATTCGTCAGTCGCGGGAGTTAGGAACGACAACGCCGAGCGCGAGCAGGCTCATCGGCTGGCCGAGCGCTATCGCTGCCCGTTTATCGACCTCACCGAGCAGCGCATCGACCCCGAGCTCTTCCGCGCGATCCCCGCGGAATTGATGTTCCGCTATAACTTCGTGCCTTTGGAGTCGCATGAGACGAGGCTCGTCGTCGCCATGACCGACCCAAGCCAGTTACAGCTCATCGATGAGCTGTCGCTTCTCTTGGGTAAGCGTCTGCAAATTAAGGTCGCCACAGCTTCCCAGATCGGCGATCTGTTGAAGCGCACTGAACAATCACAGCGCGTCCTCGATCAAGCCACCGAAGGATTTACCTTGCAGGTTGTCGGCGACGAGGACGATGCCGACGAGAATATTTCCATGGAGAAGCTCACCCGGGAAACCGGCGTGAGCCCGGTGGTGCGTCTCGTTGACACGGTCATCTTTACGGCGCTTGAGCGGCGCGCGAGCGATATCCACATCGAGACGCGCAATTCCGAAGTGGTCGTCAAATACCGCATTGACGGCGTTCTGCAATATGCCATGCAGCCGCTCGCTAAGGACTGGCACGCCACCATACTTTCGCGCATCAAGGTAATGAGCGAACTCGATATTGCCGAACGTCGCGTTCCCCAGGATGGCCGGTTTCGTGTCCGGTATAAGGGCCGGTTTGTCGATTTTCGCGTTTCTATCATGCCTTCCGTCCATGGCGAAGATGCTGTCCTCCGCGTCCTCGACAAGGAGATGCTGAGCGAAAAGTTCCGCAATTTAACCCTTGATGTCGTAGGGTTCGATCACGATGAGATGACGCGTTTCCGCCGCTATATTCGCGAGCCATATGGGATGGTATTGGTCACCGGGCCTACCGGTTCCGGCAAGACCACCACTCTCTACGCGGCCATCAACGAGATTAAAAACGACGAGGACAAGATCATCACCATCGAGGATCCAGTCGAATATCAGGTGCGTGGGATCACCCAGATACCTGTGAATGAGAAGAAGGGTCTCACTTTCGCTCGCGGACTGCGCTCTATCTTGCGTCACGATCCCGATAAGGTCATGGTCGGTGAAATTCGGGACCAGGAAACCGCACAAATTGCCATTAATTCCGCCCTGACCGGGCATTTGGTGTTCACCACGGTTCACGCCAACAACTGCACAGACGTGATCGGCCGTTTTATCAATATGGGCGTTGAGCCCTACAATTTCGTCTCCGCTCTCAACTGCATTATGGCGCAGCGTCTCGTTCGTGTGATTTGCGACAACTGCAAGAGAAAGGTCTCCTATTCGCCCGAGGTTCTCGCTGAATCCGGACTGGACCCCGCGGAATGGGGCAGCGTGCCCTTCTACGAGGGGCCGGGATGCTTGGAATGCTCTGGTAGTGGTTATCGGGGGCGCTCTGCGATCACCGAGCTTCTGGACCTTTCTGATCGCATCCGCGAGATGATCATCAGCCGGCGGCCCACCTCCGAAATCAAGAGGGCGGCTAGGGAAGAGGGTATGTCGTTCCTTCGCGAATCCGCGCTCAGGAAAGTTCGCGCTGGCCTCACTACGCTTCGCGAAATCAATAAGGTGACCTTCCTTGAGTAGCATCGCGAGTTCGCCGAATCTGGAGAACCGCTTCTACCAGAACGGCCTGGTTCGCAGGATCGATCGCTGGCTGAACGTCATGCCTCATTCGCCCCTGGTGGTGGAAATCGCTTCCGACCATGTGGCTGCGGCGCGGTGGGGCAGTTCTCGCGGCCATCTGGAGTCTTGCGCTCTTGAGGCGCTTCAGCTCGGGTCAGTTATGCCTTCGCCCGTCGAAATCAACGTGACGCAGCCCGATGCAGTCCGCTCGGCTCTCCGTGCCGTCTTCGCTCGCGTTCCGGATCGCGGCACGCCGCTCGTCCTGCTGGTGCCGGATCCGGTCGTCCGAGTTTTTATTTTGTCATTCGATAGTTTGCCGCGCCGGGCGGACGAAGCTTTGCCACTGTTACGCTGGCGGCTCAAGAAGAGTGTGCCGTTCGACGTCGAAGAAACTGTAATCTCATGGATGCGCCAGGCTGGTCCCCAGGGAAACCTGGAAGTGGTAGCGGCTATCGCTCGCAAAGGGATCATTCGTGAATACGAGGAGATCATTGAGAGCTTGGGGGGCCGCGTTTCCGTTGTTCTTAGCTCGACGCTTTCCACGCTTCCTCTTCTTGAGGAGCGGGGAGCAACGCTTCTGGTTCGCGTGTGCGGTAAAACGATGACCACCGTCGTCGTTCGCGGTTCGAGCCTCTGCGTGTACCGTGCAACGGAGATGCCAGCCGAAGCCGGTCTTCTAGATACACAGGCCGTTCTTGATGAGATTTTCCCCGCCATCGCCTATTATCAGGACACTTGGGGAGCCGTCGTCGACCGTGTGCGGCTTGCCGGCTTTGGCGAAAAAGAAAGTGCTTTCCTGGATGTGCTGGAACAGGAATTGAAGGTCTCGGTGGCGCCACTGGCCGCTGTCGAGGGAACACGCGATCTTACGCCACCCGCAGCGGACCTGTTTCATCAAGACCTCGGCGCGTTGGTCGGTTGGGCGATGAACGGAGGGGCCTAAGCGCATCTCGCGTTTTGCCAACTATGAAACTCCGACTGAATCTTTCAACGACGCCCCAGGAAAACAACCGGCCCTTCCTCGCCGCGGCCGTTTTGATCGGTACGCTGGGCACTCTCACGCTGCTCATTCTTTCCCATGTCGCCTATCGGTCGTGGCAAGCAAATCGGGATCTCCGAGCCGATATCGCCCGTTGGCAAGGCCAGATTCAGACCAATCAGCAGAAACAGCAGGATCTTGCACTGTTTTTCCGGTCGCCCGCCGCTCAGCAGGTGCTCGGCCGTTCTGCTTTTTTGAACTCTCTCATTGAGGAGCGCAGCTTTCCCTGGATCAAGATCTTCATGAATCTCGAGCAGACTCTGCCACCAGGGGTCCGCGTCGTCAGCATTTCTCCACATTTGGTCAATGGTCGCGCTCAGGTAACCTTGGAAGTGGGCGCCACGAGCGATGAGGGAAAGATTCAATTTCTCCAGGCCATGGAGAAGTCCAAGGTGTTTTCCGGCTTGGAGGTTCTGCAGGAACGCCGTGGGGACTTGCAGGCTCGGTCCACCGATAAGGTAATTCTCGAACTTACGGTCTGGTGCATAACCACATGAGCCATAAATGGCCGGCCTGGAAAATGTGGACAAGCATTGCTCTGGCGCTGCTGCTGGCGGCAGACGTCGGCTTGGGCGTATTTCTTTGGCAGACCGCTCGACAAGCCCCCGCTCAAATGCGCTCCCAGCGGGCTTTGCTCGCCACGCAGGCCAAGCTTCTCAAAGCGGACGTTGTACGCGGAGAAAAAATTCGCGGCTCTCTTCCGCTGGTGAAAAATGACTGTGACTCTTTCTACCGGCAGTCGTTCCTCGATGCCACGACCGGATACTCGGGCATCGAATCGGATTTGGATTCAATCGCCGCGAAAGCAGGCGTCAAGACTTCTGGATTCAAGTTCGACCAGAAGGAGGTTAAAGGACGTGGGGTTGCCGAAATCTCAGTCACCACGAGTGTGGAAGCAGACTATCCCTCTCTTATGGAGTTCATCGACGGCCTTGAGCGCTCAAGGAATTTCTATCTCTTGGATCAACTTTCACTAACTTCTGCAACGGCCGGCGCCATTCGGCTGCAGGTCGGCCTGCACACCTATTTCAGGACTTGAACAATGTCACGGCGCGCGGAAATGTATCTGCTGGTAGGGCTTGGTTTCATACTTGGTGTGGTTCTGTACTTCACCATGCGAAGCCAGATGTCCGGCAGTTCAGGGGTTCTCGCCGCGACTTCCAGGTTCCAGCCGCTGGACGTCCAGGAACCGCGCCTCCGTGTCGACCTTCTGGCAAAGCTTCAGAAACTCGAATATTCGGGTTCTCACCGCAATATTTTTGTCGCGGTCCCGCCCCCGCCTCCGCAAGCTCCTGGACAAGCAGTGAAGGGCCAAACGCCGTATGTGGGACCCCGGCAGCCCCCGCCACCTCCTCCACTTCAGATTCCCGCGGAATTCTTTGGATATGCCATCCGGCGTGATTCCGGGAAACGCGTCGCTTTTTTTACCAGCGGCGACGATGTCCTCGTTGTACCGGAGGGCGATACGTTCTTAGGGCGTTTTCGCCTGGATCGCATCGGCAACGACTCGGCCAACGTTGAGGAGATATCCACTGGCCGCCATGCGACGGTTCCGATGGTGCAGCCGCCTCCCGAACAAGCGAGCGCTCAATAATGGAAATAGCTCGTCAATCTCTGCAATCTCGACCATCTGGGCGGCGTGAGGCCGGTTATGCCCTCCTCATGGTCCTGTTCATGATGATCGTTCTCATCATTGGGTCCGGAGTCGCCATGCAAAATCTGCTCACCGAAGGACGCCGGCAGCGTGAAACCGAAATGATTTGGCGTGGTCAGCAATATGCACGTGCGATTCGGCTGTATTATCTTAAGACAGGGCACTATCCGCAGACTGCCGACGATCTGAAAAAGGGCATGCCAGAACTCCATTTCTTACGCTATGCCGCCTACAAGGATCCGATGAACACCCAGGACTCCGACGGTTCCTGGCGTTTTATTTATGTAAATTCCGCCGGTCAAATCATCGGCAGCGTCCGCTACGCTACGTTGCAGCAAATGGCTCTGATGGACCTGAACGGCGGGAAGATTCCGAGCCCGCAGCAGGGTGCTCAGGTGGGGCAGCCTGGAACGCCTGCTTCGGCTCTCGCCAACCAGACGAGCGCGAACCCGACGAGCCAGAACGGCCAGACTACCTCAACCTCTTCCTCGGGGGCATCTCAGGATTCTAATAGCCCGGACCAGAGCGGAATAAGCATCCAGCCGGGCCAGAATGCTGGCCAATCAAATCTAACGGGCACAGCTACCGACGCGAATGGCCAGCCCATCAATCCCTTGGCTTTGCCAAAGCCCACGGGGCCGGTCGATGGGCCGGTGCTCGGTGGTTTTCTTACAGGAGTGGGAAGCACGGTCGACAAGCCCTCAATCAAAGTTTATAACGGAGGCAAGAAGTATAACGCTTGGGAATTCATTTGGAATCCCATTGAGGATCAAGCGAGAGCCGCTCAGCAGGGTCTTAGTCCGCAAGGCCAGGTGCCTGGCCAGCCAGGTCAGCCGGTTGGCATAGGTGCCGCAGGGACAATCGCCCCTGGCAATTCAAGTCTTGCCCTGGGCTCGAACGGCGGCGAAAACGTGCCGAATCCTCCTCCACCTGATACGGGTCCCCCATCTGCGCAAGGCCCCCAGCAATAACAATAAGAGGTGCCTCTCTCAAGCAGAGCCTCAGACGTGCGATGCGAAATATGTACGGTCACTTCACGAGAAGGGAACTGGCTTGGGCGAGCTTCGAAGTGACTCGTTTCACGTAATTCTGGGTCTCGGCGAAGGGAGGAACGCCGCCGTACCGTTCGACCGTATCCGGTCCTGCATTGTATGCCGCCAACACTAGCGCCAAATTCCCGCCGTAGCGCACGAGAAGGTCCTTCAAATAGTGCGTGCCGCCCTCGATGTTTTGTGCCGGGTCGAATGGATTCGCCACCGAATATCGCGCGGCGGTTTCCGGTAGCAGTTGCATCAGGCCCAGTGCCCGCTTAGATGAAACCGCCTTCGGATTGAAATTAGACTCCGCCGCGATGACGCGCGTAATCAGTTTTTCGTCGACTCCGTTTTTTTTCGCGGCAGCGCGGATCAATGGTCCGTAGAGCCCCTCTGGGGCCTGTTGCTCGGCAGGTAGTGGAGGGAATGTGTCTTCCGGCTCAATCGAAACGACGTCGCTCGCCGCTATCTCCACCGCGCCGCCTTCGACGGTAAGCCGCACGCGGTCGCCCGTGTTTTCGTATCCGGTGATGTGGATCCGAAGGCCCGATCGTAGCACGGCATAATCCGCCCGCGCGTTCGGAGCGACGGCAACCGTTGCTGCCAGCGCCAGCAGAATGGTCCCGCACTGTCGCATCATCGTTGTCTTGGGGAGGTATCGTTCAGAGCATAGCTCCAGATCGCTTCTGCCACGCCATTTTCGTCGTTTGAAAGCGTAACTGTCCAGCCCAGGGATTTCAATTCCGGAATAGCGTTGGCCATCACGATTGGCAAGCCCGCGTATTCCAGCATCTCGCGATCATTCCAATTATCGCCGATGGCCATCACTTCCTCGCGGGCAATTCCTCTCCGGCGTGCCCATTCTGCCAGTGCCGACCCTTTTGTGACGCCGCGCCGCAGCACGTCCAGCATGCTTAAGTTTCGATTCGAGTATTCGGTAAGAGCCAGGGTGTGCTCGGTTGCCGAGGGAAGCGCCTCCAGCAGTTCCATGGCGCGGCGCATGACGGTACATTCTCCCAGAAACATCACTTGAATAGGATCCTCGCCGTCCAGACATGCGGTCAGCGGCACGACCTCGGTCACCTGCTCGCGGTGTCTCCGCAGATAGGGGCCGTGGAACGGGCCTTCCCAGTCAACCTTCTCGAAGAACAATTGATTTTCTCGAGGCCGGTCGAAGACCACACAGGCATGAGCCCGGTAATCCACAGCCGCTTCGAGCACCCGCCTCGCTGTCTCAGTGGGCAGCAGACAGCGCTGGTGTGTTTCCCCCGTCCTAGATTTGATCAGCGCGCCGTTACTCACGATTAAATGCAGGTCGCACTCTAGCGGAGAGAAAATCGCGCGCGCCGAGGCAAACCGTCTGCCTGTGACGGCCACGATCTCAATACCCCGTGCGGCTGCCTCTTGAATTGCGCGGATGTTTTCCTCGGACAATCGGGACTCGCTGTCGAGCAGAGTCCCATCGATGTCCATGGCAATCAGTTTGACAGGCATCGTTTCATTGTATCGCGGTGTGATGGGTGACATCTCGCAAGCGCGCGTGCTTGTGCTGATTTCTTCTGCACGGTGCTTCCTGTCCATAGGCGCCATTTTCAGTTGAATTTCAGGTTCGGTTACTATGTTCTCTGTGCAGGGAACCGCCTATTGGAGGTATATAGATGCGAGGAGTGCAGCGGCAAATTATTCTGTATTGCATGGCATTTCTTTTTATTGCTTGTGCTGTGGCGTTCGTTCGAGTAGCCGCCGCTAAGCCCGAAACCGCGGAATATCACTTGGTCAAGAAGGTCACTCTGGGCGGATCGGGCCGCTGGGACTATTTTCATGTGGAGCAGGCTACGCACCGCGTCTTCATTCCGCGGGGCACGCATCTGATGGTATTGAACCCTGAAGGGAAGCTGCTGGATGATGTGAAAGGTTTGGAGGGCACTCACGGCATCGTTTTTGCCCCGGAGCTTAAGCGTGCATTCTTAACGGACGGCGATGCGAAGTCCATCACGATCTTGGACCCGGACACTTTTAAAATCATCCAGGTGGTTAAATTACCAGACCGCGCTCCCGACGGAATCCTTTACGACTCCGCATCGAAGCGCCTCTTCACGATGAACGACGACCCAGCCACCGATTCCACCGCCATTGATGCTCGAACCGGAAAGATTCTGGGCACCATTCAGCTTCCCGATAAAGCTGAAACCGCCATGGCCGACGGCATGGGCCATGCCTACGTCAACATCGAAGACAAAGGGGAGATGACGGAGTTTGACACCAAGACTCTTAAGGTGATTCGCACTTTTTCCTTGGCGCCTTGCAAGATACCCACTGGTTTGGACATCGATCTCGTTCACAAACGGCTCTTTGTGGGTTGCCGCAGCGGCGTTTTGGCAGTAGTGGCATATCCCAGCGGAAAAGTAGTCTCCACGATTCCCATCGGCCCGGGTGTTGACTCTACACGCTTCGATCCGGCAACCCAGTTGGTGTTCGCCTCCTGCGGTGGCGGTAATGGCACAATTACTGTGGCCCACGAGGACACGCCGGACAAGTACACCAAGGTCCAAACGATTGACACCGAGCGGGGAGCGCGCACCATGGCGCTCGACGAAGGGAATCACAACATTTATACCGTGACTTCCGACTTCGGGCCTCCGCCCGCGCCGACGAAAGACGAGCCCCATCCGCGCCCGACGGTCATCTCCAGCACGTTTCGACTACTGATCTACAGCCGCTAGTACGTCACAACCCACGGAAACCTGGTAGAACTTGAGGTGCAAGGAAGCCTCAAGTTCCTGCCAGTATTCATCACCTGTCAGTCTCCCACGCGCCTGGAAGCGCGCGTGGCCCAAACAGGAGTCGCGCACGCTGGCAGCATGACTTGCAGGTGTGCGCCTCTAGTGGTTAGTTATATTCGCTTACGCCAGCGAGGCCAGTATCGGCTTAGAAACTAGCCCCACGACACGTCGAAAGAAATTGGCATAAAGAAGAGCCGAGCAGGAGCTTTTGCCCACGTCTGCCTGCTAATTTTGCTAGATTGCGCGTCTTTATCCCCATCCGCAACAAAGCTTGCGAACGCTTGCTTGCCGGCTGCCGTCTAAGCTCCGTTAATTTGATTTCGGTGCATCAAAAAACGCGTGGAAATCCTCTTCCCGAATTCAGAAAGATGAAACGAACTTGATCTTGGACGGCTTGTCACTTCCGAACACGATCGAGTTCTATAACATTGTCAATGACGGTGGCGTGGGCTTGGTTATTCTTGGGACCGGACTTCAGTTAGACGGCCCGCAGCTCTACTCAGGTTCTGAGTCAGCGCCGACGCTGCTAACGGGAATGTTCACCTTGTCTGGACTTTTCAATACCAGTTACACGCTCATTGCCAATGATCCTTCGTCAGTGCCTGAGCCAGCCACGCTATCGTTGCTCGCATTTGGACTGATTGGCTTGGGTCTGATGAGTAGGCGGCGGGCTGTAAACCAAACCTTCTGATCTCCGTCTAATCTGGAGAACACATCTCACAACTTTGATTGCGTATGATTTTTCTTGTTTGGGAGGGAGACTCGGCTGGCGGATTCGCGATTCCCTGAATCAACGTCTCCCTCTTTGTATTTCCCGCTGCTCTCGGGTTTTTATCTTAACTCTATCCCCTGTCTACCCGATGGCAGGGCTCTGAGAATTCGCATATCTTGAGTTCAAACCTGACGAGTGGGAGCTGCACTGGAAATGAAAGAGTCAGAGAATGAGATGGGAAACCTACCAGCGTCCTCTCCAAGACCACTATCCCTTCTCAACCATGTTTCCTCACCAGTGGAGCTCCCAGCCCCTTCGAATAACAAGCATCTAGAATCCTTGCCGCCGGAGGTCTGATTCAGGACGATCTGCGGCCCATCGAAACCTCTCTTGCTCGCGAGAAATCTGGAAGCAAGATTGGCGCTCCCCCCAGTGTTTGCTAGAATACACATCGCGGTGGGCGGCTAGCTCAGTTGGGAGAGCATCGCGTTCGCAACGCGGGGGTCGGGGGTTCGAATCCCCTGCCGTCCACCAATCTTTTCAATCACTTATCTCAAAAAGTTATGAAGATTTCTGTCGAAAAATGGTCATTGTCCGCCTTTTGTCCGCTTTCGTTTTCTTCCCAAGCAGGCGACGGCAGCAAGTTTTGGCTCACTTCGATGCGTTGATCTCAAATGGAGCACGACCACGGCGCAGGCGTGGTGGGAAACATGATTGAGCTCGGCCGTGCCGAAATCTGGCGCATTTGCGTTGTGACCCAGACAGCCGTTGATACTCTGTTTGAACTTTTGCCGGAGCATGCGCTTGATCCGGTCTACATCGCGACGATGACCACTCGGATCATGTGGGGCAAACGCGCCCTATTTGATACGGACGAAACGACGCGCGACGCATTCATCGAGACTTCTTTATATTTCGCCAAAATGTACCTTGAGCTGTGTTTTTCCGTTTTTCCCGACATGAAGGCGAGCTGAATGAGCGATAAAAAAGCCGCAGCTCTGGTCCCGTTTCAATATGCAAAAGGCGTGAGCGGGAATTTGTCTGGGCGCCCAAAACGCGAACCTTTGACCGACCAACTTAAATTTCTACTGAACTGCGAGGTTCCGCCCGAAATCCGGAAAACACTTGCACGGTCGCGCGGGAAAAACCGACTCGTGGTTTCGCCCGGACAGACGTTTGCTGACGTTTTAGCGCTTAGGTTGTTATTGAGAGCGATCTTCGGCGATTTCCGCGCAACGAAGGAAGTTTTCGACCGCGTTGAGGGCGAGGCTCGCTTTGCTAAACTCAATGCTCGCGAAACTGGAAATTACGAATTGGAGGGAGCGAGAGAAAGGTTGATAGCCTTGTTCTCGTGGCATGAGACTAACAACGTAGTTAACTATATATACTCGTTTTAAAATCGGAGATCGATGCCTCGCAAATATGATGTGTATTATCGTCGCCTGGGATTCAATGCGCTTATCCGAGCTAAAATGACGCCCAAATGAAATAATCAGTTCTAGGCGTCCTTTACTTGACAACGAAGTAAAAAGTTGCCGTGTGAGTGGTCTGTCCACTTATCGCCGTGACGGTGACTGCATAGGGCACACCGGTTGGCGTTCCGATTGAGGAGTTGCCCCCCCCTCCGCTATTGCCACCGCTACGTCCTCCGCACCCGTCGCAGATCAATATCAGAACCAAGGCCAAGAATCCGCAAGCAATCTTTAAGCGAGGCAACTTGGTCGTCACTGGGGTAACGAAAAAGATAGCGGCTAGCAGAAAAACGATACAAATGGTTTGAATGTACCAACCATTGAAGGAGCGAGGCGACGATATTTTAGCAGTCTGCGTAGCCGTGGTATGGATTGTAACTTGGGTTGTCCCGCTGCCTGTAATTGAGCTCGGACTAAAACTGCACGTACTGAGACTTCCCGCAGGGGATACGGAGCATGAATTCGAGGAGAAATTGATGGTTCCGGCGAAATTATTTTCAGCGACAATCTTTAGTGTTACGGGAGGAGAGTCATCTCCTGGCGATGTCACAGTCACGGCCGGATTTGCCGGAACGGTACCAATAGCGAAATCAGGCGTGGTGCCCCCAGGGAGTCCAGTACCCACCATGGGAAGGGATGTCGACGGTATGGAAGCGTTAGAAGTCAGGGTCAGCACCGAGTAAAACGCCCCATCCCTGAGAGGCGAAAATGTGACCGATAACGTACAGGACATATTCACGGGGAGCGTCTGCAAGCAGCCATTAGAGGAGAGCGGAACACCGAAGTTCGGATCGGAACTTTTGATACTGCTGATAGTTAAAGGCAATGGGCCACAATTGTTTATAATTATTCCTAGTGTAGTTGTAGAACCCACCGGCGTATCCGAATCAAAGCGGAGACCCACATTGGAAGGATAAGGAATGCAAAGGGAAGGGGCCTGAACGCCCGGATCCACTACGGCGGCAAAACCATACTGGTAAAAATTATTCGGCGGGGGAGGGTCCACCGAACTGCGATAAGATCCGGGTGACGTGTAAAGTTCGGAGCCTGTGACTCCGGCAATATGAACTTTGCCACTCGAATCGAGAGCCATCTCAATAGTGGGTGCTCCCCCCAAGAGATCGCCAATAAAAGTTGAGAAGAGAAGCTTTGTACCCGAAGGGTCAAACTCAGCGATAAGACCACTTAAATCACTGTCCACATTGAAAATATTGGGCCCAACAGTTTGCAACGGCTGGACTAGAGGTATTCCCGCGTCGTGGGTCGGTCCCGCGAGCCATATATCGCCCGATGAATCCAGGGCGATTGACATTAAGTCAGTGTACCCTTCAACTTCAGGAAAAAAAACTGGAGTAGATGAGTACTGAACCGCTCCCATTCAGCTCGCTAAAAAACGATCCAATCAGAGAATTACCAGGTGTCTTTTGATACGCATTGCTTGTGATCGGGAAACCGGCCGAGGCGCCATATCCTGCAACAAAAACTTCCCCAGCTCCATTTACGGTTATGCTAGTGGGCGTAGACCCTCCGCCCAATCCGCCTAGAAAGGTTGAATATACAAGACTCGAACCGTCTGCCGACACCTTGACGACAAACGGCGCCGTGGAAGAGGACGGGGCATCACCTGGAATTTCTGTTTGGTACGCTCCTTGAGTTGTTGGCCAGAGCGTACCCGCCGCGCCAGATATGTAAGCACTTCCCGAACTGTCTACAGCAATGCATGATGGGCCAATGAGTCCACTGCCCCCATTTGTGGGGGTTGCATCTCCGAGCAGAGCGCTATAGCCCAGGCCCCCGTTCGGAAGAAACTTCGTGACGTAAGCAACCATCTCAGGGTATGTCGCAGCTGCGTTATCCAAAGCGCCTGAGGTCACGGGAAAGAAAGGTGAGTCGGTGGTGCCGGTGATGTAGGCATCACCGGTCGAGTCAGCGCCAATCCATCAGTGAAGGTCTCTTCTCCTCCGAGGACACTCGAATAATTTAGCGATGATCCGTCTGCAGATAAAGACGTGATAAATCCGTAAAAGGCTAAGTTAGTCGGCGGACCTGCCGGAATTGGATTTTTTAGAGGAAAGTCTTCAGATGCGGTCCTTCCGGCAACGATGGCGTTACCAAGGGAGTCAACCGCAAGTGCAAAAGGTTGGTCAAAACCGCTGCCTCCAATAAACGTCGAATATACAAGGCCGGAGCCAGAAGCGTTCAATTTAGTGACGAAAATATCCGGCAGGTCGGAGGCGCAGGAGTTGCAAGCGGGTTGAAATGCACCAGGAGTAGTTGGATATGCTACTGAAAATGATTGACCTGTCACATAGCTACTCCCAGAGGAATCTGTCGCAATGGCCGCTATATAGAGCGAAATGTCGGCCAAATACGTCGAATAGCTGAGGACAGGATCGATGACGAGGGGTTGCGACCGATCATAATGCCTGATCTTGAATCCGATTTCATTTTTCCCCAGCAGTGAAAATCCACCCTCTAAAGGCTTCCGTCCATTTGGCATGATTTGGTAAACGTCTGGCCGACGAAGAGAAACCTCCCCGTCAGCCAAGGCAATCTTCAGGCTACCATCAGGCTGCTGAGCGATCGCATCCGCGCCATCCAACCGAATCCGTATGACCCGATAATCTGCACCCGAGGCCACCAAGAAGTCATGCTCAAGTTGCTGGCCGTTACCGTAAAATACTGCGTCGATTCCTCGATAGACACCCGAATAGGTTACTCGGCCAAAATTTGGAATGTGAGTGTGCCAGTGTGACGGATTACGACCGATCAGATAATTCGTTTCACTAGCTTTGAGTTCGGATGCTGTGATTCCAGCATGCGAATTGGAACCGACAAGGTCCAGTTTCAAGACGCTTGGTCCGTTGCCACTTCTCAGCACCAGCGTAGCCCCCCGTGGGTGCAACTCGATGTCCATGTTGCCAACTCTGGCGAGGAACTGCGTCGTTGGACCTGCTTGTCCGTAGTTGGGCTCAAAGCTGATGGGGAGCTTTTCAATAGAAACCACTTTCGAAACCGGTGACACTTGTTGGCCCAGCGTGGAATGAACGGAGAGGAGCAGAAGGCCAAAACATACAAGAAAACACTGACGTGCGACCTTAGATAAACACATAGCAACTCCGTAATAATCTCTTAAACTGATTGTTCGATCATTTTGATTAGGAATTTCAGATTTAGCCGGAATTTCCGATTTGCGCTCCTAGCTCGCGCATCCTAAGGCTCCTTCGAGCCTCGAAGCAAGGAATTTGTCACTAGAGCAGTCCCCATCGAGACTGCTGAGTGCCGACAGCTCGTTTTTGCCCGTTGACGGCAACATGCCAAACGTCCGATGCTCTCGTTGGCGTTCCAGGGAATACTTACATCGGATTCATCGTTGCGGTACCCGGTGGAGGATCTGGAGCAATAGCGGCGCCTGGAGGGAATCCTCCACCGCAAACATCCATCGTTAGCGCATAACGGTAGACCGGCACAGGGGAAAGGAACTAAACTACCGAAGAAAAGAAGCGAGGCTTGCCCGAAAGCAAGGCTCGCAAATGGAACGAACCTGAAACGCTGGCACTATTTCCGCTTGCCTACAATCACCCTGGATAGTCGCAAGCCGCGACCTTCGGCGCTTATGGTGCGGCTGTGCGTGCTCATGCTTGCGGCTCAATACGATTCGCGGCCGCCCGAAGTTCTCGCTGAGAAAATCGTCGAGACGCTATTCCCACCAGAGCCGGAACCGTACAGTTCA
Organism: Candidatus Acidiferrales bacterium; assembly: GCA_035534055.1. Lineage (GTDB taxonomy): Bacteria > Acidobacteriota > Terriglobia > Acidiferrales > UBA7541 > Palsa-295. The sequence continues at coordinate 18,161 of DATLST010000066.1, forward strand.
GACTGAACGGTTGAAGCCGAACATAGGACATCCACGTCCTATGATTTTACCGAACCGAACATAGGACACCCACGTCCGGTGATACAGCGAGTGTCATCAAGTGTCATCAAAGACCGGTCGTCAAGGACTCTCAGATTCGAGTCAAGGACTCTCAGATTCGCTATGCACCAAAATGGTGCAATTTGTCCGGGTTCTGTCCGTGTTCGCGGTACAAAGGCGACCAAAACGGAACAAAAGGGAAGGGAACTATTGAGCGATTTCCTTGGTTTTATTCGAGTTAGGTGGTTGGTGTTGTACCGCGTGTAGGTTTGGAATGCGTTCGCAACGCGGGGGGCGGGGGTTCGAATCCCCTGCCGTCCACCATGTTTGAGCGCCGCTGGACAGTCATTGATTCTCAGCCCAGATCAATTGGCACATCCAACGCACAGATCTAAGCTTAGGGCTGCGTTTCGAGTTCGGGTTCTGTCGGCAGGCTCTCTTCCGCTTTCGACTCCGTGCTTGAGTCCACAATGAGGTCCGTTTCGGTCGAAGCGAGTCCGGATTGTGGCTCCAGGAGGTCTCCCAATTGAAGCCTCAGGTTGCCGGCGTTTGTGGACGTGGCGATCCCGGTCTCTATGTCGATGATACCCGAACGAATGAGCTTTTCAATCTCGTCGTCGAAGCATTGCATCCCATCGTTCGATCCATCACGCATGGCATCTAAAAGTGACTTTCCTTCCACTTCGCCTTTTTGAACGTATTCGCGCGTCCGCAAGGTGGACTTCAGGATTTCAAACGCGGCCACTCGGCCGTTGCTATCCTGCCGACGGATCAGCCGCTGCGAAATGATGAACCGGAATGTTTTTGAAAGCCGCAGTCGGATCGTATTCTGTTCGCTTAGCGAGAAAGCTCCCACAATGCGTTCGATCGTCTTTGACGCGTCGATCGTATGCAATGTGGAATAGACCAAATGACCTGTCTCAGCCGCCTCCATGGCCACTTCGATCGTCTCCCGGTCACGCATTTCACCCACCAGAATAAGTTTGGGAGCCTGTCGGAGTGCCGCACGCAAGGCCAAGGCAAAGGAAGGCGTGTCGGTGTGGATCTCACGCTGGTGAACTGTGGCACGCTTATGAGCGTGCAGAAACTCGATTGGATCTTCGATCGTGATAATGTGGCATGCTTTTTCTTCGTTGATTTTGTTTACGAACGCGGCAAGAGTTGACGATTTGCCGCTCCCCGTTGGCCCCGTGACGAGTACCAGTCCCGGCCTCAGTTCCGCGGCTTCGGCCAGATGCTCGGGAAGATTCAGGGTTTTGAAATCCGGCACATTGCTGGCGATCACCCGCATCACGATCGCGCAGCTTCCTCGCTGTGTAAAGATGTTAACCCTAAACCGCCCGATTTTCGGGAGGCTGTAGGAAATGTCACAGGAGCCTTCCTGCTTCAGCTTATCGACGGCACTCGTGTTCCGTCCGATCAGGTCAGCCGCGATTCGCGCCGTGTGCTCCGCAGTCAGGAGCCCAACCCCCGGAATTTTCAATTGCACCAATTGTCCGTGAGTTTCTGCCTGCGGAGCCCGTCCGGGCGAAAAAATCAGATCGCTCGTGTTCTTTGCCGCTTGCAGCATCGACGCAATAATATTTGGTGTCGGCACCGGCGGCGTGCCAGCCGGCTGGTTCGGGGATTTGGACTCGTTTACATCCATCAACGCTCTCCTTGGATTTGTCTGGGTCACGATTTCAGCATTTGACGGGGAAAGATTTAATTTGTTTGCGATGCAAACGTCGGCGGCCGCTCTGGTGCCGGAGAAGGTAGCTTGCTCACTCCGGCAGGGAACTCGACTAGAAACGCTGCCCCACCTCCCGGTCGGTTGAAGCACTCGATCCTTCCGCCGTGCTCGTGCACGATTCCGTAGCAGATGCTGAGGCCCAGGCCGGTGCCCTTGCCGGCCGGCTTGGTCGTAAAGAAGGGATCGAACACTCTTTCCGGTGACTGGATACCTCTTCCACTGTCTGAGAATTCGACCATGACCTTTCCGTCCTGACTTGCAGTGCGCACGATAAGGTTCCCTCCGCCGCACTCCTCCAGGGAATCGAAGGCATTGCTCGTCAAATTAAAGAACAGCTGCAGCATTTGACTTGGATCGCCTTGTACGTGGGGTAATTCCTGGTCAAAAACCGTTTCGATCTTGATCGCCTTTCTGCGCAGATCGAAGTGATTCAGGCTCAACGCGTTGGAGATTACCAGATTTAGGTCTAGCTCGCTCTTTTCCATAGGAACGCGGCGAGCAAAGCTCAGCAGGCTCGTGACGATCGCATTGATTCGTCGCGCGAGATCACGAATCTTGCTTGCAGACGTTCTGTGGCGGATATCGAGGGCTGGGTCATCCGCCAGCAAGTCGGAGTAGCCGAGAATTCCTGTCAACGGGTTATTGATTTCATGCGCGGCTCCCGCTGCGAGCTGGCCCAGCGAAACCATTTTTTCCGCCCGGACCATCTGCGCCTGAAAACGTTTCAGATTCTCCAGAGATTCGTGCGCGGCCTTCAGCAGCCGCACGCGATCGGTGTCTACCAGATGCCGTCTGCAAAAAAGCAATACCGCCGCCACAATAAGAGTCAATTGTGAGACTTCGGCGCGGAAGTTCCGCACCAGCAGCTGATTTGAATGGGAGTGCAGAGTCCATAGGGTCGTCAGAGGAATCGAAATCACGGTCAGCATGGCTATTCGTGCCGGCCACGCATTTCTCTGAGGAGCATGCTCGGGGGGAGCCTGACGCTCGGGCCTGAGCCGGCACGCGACAAGCCCCGCCGTCCCGTACCACAGGAATGCAACGATCCGGAGCAGATTTACCGAAGTCCCGGAATAAGAAGATCCGGGCGCGATGGCTCTCGCCCGGATCACCATTTCCAAGGCGAGTAGAGCCGAGGCGGCAAACAAATTGCAATAGACGGTTCGCCATGTTCCCCTTGCATGAATCAGGAGAGCTGCGAATCCGATCGCCAGCACGATGCATTCCGCTTCAATCAAATGTCCATAGCTCCATCGGAATGAAAAACTGTTGGGTACCACAAACTGCCAGGGAATCACGACTAGGATGTAAAGATAGAGCCACCAAACCAGGATCAACGATAAATCCACATATCCAATTCGAAGCGTTAAGTCTTCCCGGTTAGCATGGGGAGTGAGCGCGAGGGCTCCCATCATCGGTATCAGATGAAAGAAAAGCAACATAGCCCGGCTCCCGGGATGGATCGCCCGCTCCGGAGCCATGGCGACGAGATATCCGCGCATAGCCTCTGTTAAAAACCACGCTATGCAACTGAACGCTAAGAGCAGCCAGAATGCCCGCGTCCTTCGGTTTCGGACCAGTGAGTTCGTCAGCAAACCTGCGCAGGCGAACAGCGTCGCGAGGCACTCGATGACGCTCACATAGGCCGCCATTCGTGGACCTCTGGCACACGTCACCACGACAATCGCATAGCCGGTTAACAAGAGTCCCCAGGCCGCAACAGCCGTCCACAGCACGGCAGATGACCATCTGGGGTATTCGGCGGAAGAGCTGGAGGCGACTGGCGCAGCAGTTGACATGAGGGTTGGCAGCACCCCGGGTTGGGGTCGGTTCGATTAGCTTACAATGATCGCGAAGGGTCTCGAACCGCGATTCTGCGGCAGGTTCCTTCAGCAGCAATAGCAAACTAAGTCTCACCTGTACAATGTGTCCTTCTTCGCAGATGTTTATCATTTAAATCGGCGCATTGGACACAGCATCCAATGGCCAGTGACGTGCTTGTGACTCGTAACGATGGCTAATACAGCTTCTGGTGAAGCCTTAGCACATCATGCCGTCCGAGGCGGTTGACGTGACGATCCAGAAAGACCAGGGAGATTGCGGAGTGTCGGAATCCGTGTGTTTGAGACCGTGGGGGTGCACTGAGGCAAAGGTTCACGCTCGATAGAATATCTGTGGGGAGCACCCTACTTTAAAAGCCCGAACCTCTCATCACGTCCAAGCCGCGAGCCATTGGCAAACTCTTTGGCAGTGATGTGTTTGCGCCCTTCGAGCTGCACAAATTCCAAGCGCAGCGCCGTGCCTCTTCCGCACACCACGAGTAATTCGCCATCTTCGAACGCCAGCGTACCGGAAGCGCCCGATACCTGGGATTGCGCCGCCGGCCTGCCCCACACGTGGCAGGTCTTGCCCCGAAAGAAGGTGAACGTACCGGGCCACGGCTGCAAACCTCGAATGCGATTATAGATTTGAGAAGCCGCGAGAGACCAATCGATCCTTCCGTCTTCCTTTTTCAGCGGAGGAGCGAGCGTCTTCTGCGAGTGATCCTGTGGGCTTGCCGTGATTTCGTCGCGGTCGAGTCTTCGGAGCGTATCCGCCATCAGCGGCGCTCCGGCCTCGGCGAGTCTGATAGCCAGTTCTGGCGCGGTTTCGTCCCGTGCGATTTCGGTTTCGTATTGTAGGAGCATGGGGCCTGTATCAAGGCCGGCGTCGATTTGCATCGTGGTGAGGCCGGTGCGGATCTCGCCGTTCACAATGGCCCAATTGATAGGCGCCGCGCCACGGTACTTCGGCAGCAGCGAAGCATGCAGGTTGATCCAGCCGAGTCGGGGAATCTCGATGAGACGCGCGGGAATAATTTGTCCGTAGGCGATGATGACGACTGCGTCGGATGCGAGATCCTGGAAATACTGCCAGGCTTCGTCCGATTTGATTCGTTCCGGTTGGTATACCGCGATACCCGCTTCGAGCGCCGCGGTTTTGATAGGCGAGGCAAAAATTTCGCGTCCGCGTCCGCGTGGGCGATCGGGCTGCGTAACAACTCCCGCTATTTGGAAATCAGCCTGGACGAGCAGGTAGCGTAGCGTAGGCAGTGCGAAAGTCGGTGTGCCGCAGAAGATGATTCGAAGCGGCACGCAAGCCTACCACTCACCGGCTTTTTTCATCTTGCGGATTTTTCGCTTAATCATGTCGCGCCGGAGCATGCTGAGGTGAGTGATGAAAAGGATTCCTTTGAGGTGGTCGATTTCGTGGCAGAAGGCGCGCGCCAGCAGTCCCTCACCGCGCATTTCGAATTCCGTCCCGGTGGCGTCTTGTGCGCGCACTGTAATGTACTGGGGCCGCGCGACATACCCGCGAAATCCGGGCACCGAAAGGCATCCTTCTTCTTCGCGCTGTTCCGCCTCGGCGTGGACGATCTCGGGATTGGCGCAAACGATCTTGGCTTCCGGATTTTTACCTAGGGTCACATCGATCACAGCTAGCTGCAAGCCGATGCCGATCTGTGGCGCTGCGAGACCGATGCCCTGCGCCGCATACATGGACTCGAACATGTCCGCGATAAGCGCTTGCAGTTCCTCGTCGAATTTTTCGACCGGCTTGCACGGCGTTTCGAGCACCGGGTCGCCATATTTCACGATCGGATGGATCATCGCGCTGCTAATCTCCTGAAGCTAAAAATCGTCCAGTTGCTTCTGATATCCCTCGAAATTCCTTCGCGTTTCTTCCAAGGAATCCCCGCTGAATTTCTCGAGGAATGCCGCGGCCAGTTCAAATGACACCATGGCTTCACCTGCGACTCCTCCGGCGGGCACGACACAGACATCCGAGCGCTCGTAGGCGGCCTTCACGATCTCCTTGGTGACCAAATCGGCCGTCAACAGCGCGCGACGCAGCGTCGAAATGGGTTTCAAATATCCGCGTACGATAATATCCTGCCCATTGGTAATGCCGCCCTCAATGCCACCTGCGCGGTTCGAAGATCGGTCGAATCTATGGCGCAATCCATCGTAGCGGATCTCGTCTTGGACTTCCGAGCCATAACTTCCCGAATTCGAGATGCCCGTGCCGATCTCCACGGCTTTTACCGCCTGAATGGACATGACCGCGCGCGCCAGGCGGGCGTCCAGCTTTTCGTCCCACTGGACATGACTTCCTAGTCCAGGTGGAAGACCGCGTGCAATGACTTCGAAGACGCCTCCCACGGAGTCTCCTGCGCGCAGCACATGGTCCACTTCAGCTTTCATCCGTACTTCGGTCTCCGGATCGACGCACCGAAGCGGAGATTCGAGGTTTTCGCAGACGGCGACGACTTCCTCCCACGTAGCAGTGCGGTCGAGCCGGACGTGTCCGACGGCGATGGTATGGCTCAGCACCGCCGCACCGAACTCGCGGAGCAGACACTTGGCAAGCGCACCGGCTGCCACGCGGGCTGCCGTCTCGCGCGCCGAGGCCCGCTCCAGAATGTAGCGAGCATCATGAAAATTGAATTTCTGCGCGCCAGGCAAATCTGCGTGGCCGGGGCGCGGGGCAGTCAATCGGCGCCGGGCGTCCTCGGCGCCTTCGCTATCTTCCACCGGCAGCGCCTGTTCCCAATTCTTCCAGTCGCGATTCTCGATACGGAGGGCAATTGGAGCGCCAATCGTTTTCCCATGGCGCACGCCAGCAAGAATGTCAGCCTGATCCTTCTCGATCCTCTGGCGGCCACCCCGGCCAAAGCCTAATTGACGCCGATGCAATTCGCGTCCAATGAACTCGAGATCAACCGGGACCCCGGCGGGCAGCCCCGAAATCCAGGCAATCAGGGCTTGCCCATGAGACTCTCCGGCAGTGACGAATCGCAGCATATTCAGTGGGACTTCTTCTTCCAGGACAAACCATGAATTCTAGCTGACGCTCCACCGCGCGTAAAGCCGCAGCAAGCGATTTGTTTTAGCTCCATAATTCTGTCAGGATTGAGCCAGGGCTTTCAGATATCCCTCGCGACTGCGCGGATGATTGCTTGACGTGCCGCTATGCGGACGTTAGGCTTCGATATTCCCGGCTCAGAGCAGCGGCCGGCGTTCCAGACATGCCCGAAGCCACCGAAACTCCATCCATCCCGTCGCTTCTGGGGGACACGCTCAAACGAAAAATTTTTGCCGTTCAGGATTATTCGCTGCTGGTTGTGCAATCGATCGCGAATCTCTTCACCCCGCCCATCTACTGGACGGATACGCTCGATCAAATGGACTCGATTGGAGTCGGCTCGCTTCCGATTGTCGTGATCACATCGTTCTTCATCGGAGGCGTGCTGGTTTTAAACACCTCTTCACAATTTCAGCGTTTCGGAATGACGGCGCTGACCGGCGATGCGGTCTCCCTTGCCCTTGTGCGCGAACTAGGGCCCTCGATTACGGCTCTTCTAGTAGCCGGTCGCAACGCTTCGGGAATCGCCTCCGAGCTTGGATCGATGATGGTTACCGAGCAAGTGGATGCGATGCGTGCCCTTGGCACCGACCCAACGCGGAAGCTGGTGACGCCGCGGGTGGTGGCGATGGTGATGATGCTGCCGCTGCTCGTCGCAGTAGCCGATTTCATCGGACTCGTGGGCGGCTTCGTCGTCGCGCACTTTACCCTTCGGCTGGGCGCCGTGCAGTTCTGGACGCGCGCTGTGAACGCGCTGGCCTTCGGAGATCTGGTACAGGGGCTGACGAAACCGGTGATTTTCGGGCTCATCATTTCGACAATCGGATGCTTTCAGGGCCTTCGCGTGAGGGGTGGGACTCAAGGGGTTGGCCGCGCGACGACATCGGCCGTGGTGATCTCTTCGGTCCTCGTGCTGGTGGTCGATTTTTTCATCGCCAAGCTGTTTTTATACATGTTCTGAAGCTAGGGAACTTCTGAATAAGTGCTCCATGTTTTGCGTGTAACGGATAAGGTGTGGGGAGCAGTGGGAGGATAGTGGCAATCATGAAGCAGAGGACACTGGCGATGGCGAACGGATTCGAGCGCTACAGCAAAAAGACGA
>DATLST010000067.1:0-16308 GCA_035534055.1 Candidatus Acidiferrales bacterium
GCCTGCGCGGCTCACTCTTAACGACTGCTCGCTCCGAAGTGTCCACGTATTCTCCAAGTGGACACTTCCCGATGTGCCCACTTGGGCCATCTTCGTTAACTCAACATAATCTGTCCAGACGGCCTCAGGATGACGCTTACGTCTATTCTTTGTTTAATAGATTTTCAATGAATCAATCGAGCATCATGAGTACTAGGACGTTCCTATCCGGCACAGTTAAACACAATGAAACGAACGTCCCGGCGTTTTGAAGTTCGCGGAAGGCGGTCTTAAAAACGAAAACGGCGGAGAGACCGTCGTGCATGCCCCTCCGCCGTCTGGTGATACGCGATACAGCTTTTTTGCTGCGCGTTATTTCAGGTCTGGCTGATTGGGCGTGGCCGTCATGACCGGAGAGGCCTGAATGTAATTGTGATAGCTCTCCATCATTTGCCACAGGCCGTCGGCGTTGGGGGCCAGCACACGGCTGGACCAATACGCCTTGTCGCCGTAGGTCGGCTGGCACGCAATCATCACCACCGCGTCGCCGAAGTCCCACGTTCGAATCCACAGCGCCGGCGCCGATCCGACCTTAGGTGCATTGGGATTTGTCTCGCGGCGCTTGTTCATGCCCGCAATGCGGTCCGCCTTGGAAGGGGACGCACCGCCATAGGTAGTTACGACTCGCTGGTCCATGTTGTCGGCAACGTGCTTCTCCCAGTTTGCGTGGCTAGACTCCTGTTCTTGCCATTCATCCAGCGCGGCTCTCTCTCCCGCAGTCAGGGGCTTGTAGGGCACAGCTTTGCAGGGATTGTTGCAGGGAATGTCGTACGTGGGCGGGACGGTCTGGTAATCGCGTTTTGCCACCGAGGCGATTTCGGTCATGTGCAAGAGCTTCCATCCCCTGGGCCGCTTCACCCAGAAATGGGCGGAGTAATTTTTCCCGCTGTTCCATTGGATCCACACAACGCTCTTCCCGTACTTGTGCTCAATAATCTTGGCATCGCTTCCGCTCACGAGCGGTTTAAGTTCGTCGCGAAACGCATCCGTCTTGGCCCACATGATTCCTTCGGAATCGATCCAGCTGAAATCCGCGTCGAGCCACTTGTTGGCCGCGGCCTTGTCGCCCTTGGCGAGCGCTGCTGTCGCGGCCTTATCCGCCGTAGCCACCGGATCATCGGCTGCGGCTGCCGGCCGGCTGGCCAACGTGGTCAGCAGTCCTGCGCAAGCCAACCCTATGGCGAGAATATTCCTTGCAAAACGATTCATACAGCCTCCTTGGAAATGGTTCTGCTAGAGGGCGGAATTCTACAGCGCGGGGACAGCACAAGCAAGGCGATATGTTTCCAAGGACTTAGCTGGGAGACGGTTGGCTCCGGTCAATCTCCTGCCACCGCAGGGGCTCTGCTGATTTCCCGATCCGCCTGGCGGGCCTTCAAAGCCGAAATCTCAAAGGAGTCTCCCACCTGTGTGCCGGAGCGGTAGATCGTATGAGGAGGCACTTCGAGCACGCTGCTTGCTTTCAGAGAAACCCTCGAAATGCGAAACGGACGAATGTATTCCTCGAGGTGAACCACTTCTTTCTCTTTGTTCAGGAAAATCAGGTCGATTGGAAACAACATCCCGATGGTATGCACACCGCGGGAAGGCACGATCCAAAGGCCCGATCCAAGCTGGGCCCAGCGCGGCGTTTTCCCCAATAAGCCAACGAGCCGGCGCACATAACTATCCGCCACAGTCGCTTCGGTGGCGACAAACGTCTCGCGCGTTTTGTTGTACACATACACGGCCCGCCCTTGTTCGACCATCATGGCGTCCAGCGCTCCCCCGGCTCGAATTGGACTACACCCTTTATTCGATTGCCTTTCCACGCCGCCTCAAAATTATGATGACTAGCACGACGACTGCCAGTATGCCGGCGATGATGCGGATCGTTGTTACATCCATTCGTTTGCTCCTTTAATCGCGAACTTGCCTTTTACAATGCGCAACTGGCATCGCGTTTGCGCCGCTCGCTCTAGTGCAGCACGAACTGCCGCAGCAGAGTGATCACCGCAGGGCCCAGTATCACTACCATCAACGCAGGGAAAATAAAGAACACGAGAGGCGGCACCATCTTGACGGTGGTCTTGGCGCTCATTTCTTCCGCCTGCTGCCGTCGCTTCGTGCGCAGCTCATCCGAGTGGATGCGCAACGATTGCGATATGCTCGTGCCGAATCTTTCCGTCTGAATGAGCATGGCTACGAGCGCCTTGATTTCATCGAGCCCGGTGCGCCGCGCCAACTCCCGAAGGGCGTCCAGCCGCGTCTTCCCGACGCGCATTTCGAGATTCACCATTTGCAGTTCTTCGCTCAGTTCGCGGTGGACGATCCGAAGCTCCTGGGCCACCCGAAGGATCGATTGATCGAGACCGAGCCCCACTTCCACGCAGATCACCAGCAAGTCCAGGCCGTCCGCAAGGGACAGGCGCAAGCGGCGCTGCCGGACTCTCACTCGCCAGGACAGCCACATCTCCGGAAGCAACAAGCCGAGGATCACCGCTACCAGCAGAATGGAAAACGGGTTGTACCGGTACACGCCGGTGAAGAAGACCACAGCCACCAGAACGATGGGTGCGAGCACTTTCATACCACGAATGGCAAGAACCGCGTCGGCGCTGCGGTATCCGGCTCGAATCATCATGAGCTGCGCGCGGTTTGCTCGTGCTCCCGCGGAAGCGGGCAAAAGGCCTCCCACCTGCGCCAGAAGATTGCGCGCCCGCTCCTTCTGCTTGGCCACAAATTTTTCTTCTTGAGCGCGAGGCGTGGCATTCATGAGCTGCTTCAGGCGCGTGGTAACGCCGGATTCACCGGGCGTGAACGCGTACACCAAGGCCATCAGGATTACCGCAGTGGCCAAGAACGTGATGACCGGAACAGCAGAAAGCATTCCTCTGTCTCCCTCATTCACACTTCAATGTGCACGATCTTCCAGATGATCGCCGAGCCGATCACCTGCAAGGCGGCCGCGCCTGCCAGGATCTTTGGCCCCAGCGGGTCGTCAAAGAGCACTCGGACGTAACTCGGATTTGCGGCTCGCATCAACAGCAGCATGCCGATCGGCAGCGCGATGAGAATCATGGCCGTCAGCCGTCCCTGCGCCGTTTTCACTCGTACTTCGCGATGAATGCGGAACCGCTCTCGAATCACGCGAGCTAATTCATCGAGAAGTTCTGCCAGGTTTCCGCCCGTGTCTTTCTGAATGAGCAGCGCGGTGATGAAGAACCGCACGTCGACCAGGGGCACGCGGGAAGCCATGTTTTCCAGGGCGTCTCGCAAGGGCAATCCGAAATTCTGCTCCTCGAACGTGAGCCGGAACTCCGACGCGACCGGCTCCGGCGATTCCTTGGACACCATTTCCAAGCCCGCCGTAAACGAATGGCCTGCGCGAACGGCTCGCCCCAATAAATCGAGTGCCTCGGGGAAGCGCTGCTCAAACCGTCCTAAGCGACGGCTGCGCTGGATCGAGACGACCGTCAACGGAATGATCGCCCCAACGACGGCGGCCAGGAACGATAGGGAAAATTGACGCTTGATCATTTCCACGATCACATAGCTGCCAAGGCCCGTGACGCCGCTGACCAGCAACAGTGTGCCGGGCTTGGTCTCAATGCCGGCTTGGGTGATTAGGTCTTGCAGGCGCTTGGACCACGCCAGCCGCATCATGATCCGATTCAATGCGGGCACGCTGCTGAGCAGTTCGTCGCGCACCAGGTCCAGGTCCAGCGAAACATCGCCTCCCTTTTCGGCTTTCCTGACCGCCTCCAGCCGGTTGCGAACCAGTTCCTGGTTCGTGGTGGTTCCGAAGAACAGCCAGAATCCGGCGAAAACAATCGTGACAATCAGGAAGGTGAGCAAGGCAATCAGTAATGCCACGATGGCCTCCTTTCCAGCCCAGGCGTCGTTGGGACAAATGTTCTCGTCATCTTGGCCACTCAGTGTACGCGTGGAGGTTCGAACATCGACGCCGGCAAGTGAATGCCGGAGACGGTGAGCCGGTCGCTGAATTTGGGCCGGATTCCCGTGGCCACGAACTCGCCGATCACTTCTCCGGTTTCTCGGATGCCGCGCTTTTGAAACACGAAAATATCCTGCATCGCCACGACGTCGCCTTCCATGCCGGTAATCTCGGTAATGTTCGCGATCTTGCGCGTTCCGTCGCTCAGCCGACTCACTTGCACCACCACATTGAGCGCCGAGGAAATCTGCCGCCGGGCCACGGCGTCCGGGATGCTCAAATTCGCCATCGCAACCATGGTTTCCAGCCGGCCCAGTGCGTCCCGCGGCGAATTGGCGTGGATCGTTGTGAGCGAGCCGTCGTGTCCCGTGTTCATGGCCTGCAGCATGTCCAGGGCTTCATCGCTTCGCACCTCACCCACGATGATTCGGTCCGGGCGCATGCGAAGCGAGTTGATCAATAGCTGCCGCTGCTGCACGGCGCCTTTTCCCTCAATATTCGGCGGCCGGGTTTCCAGACGCACCACGTGTTCCTGGTGCATTTGCAATTCCGCCGCATCTTCGATGGTGATGATTCGTTCGCGGTTCGAGATGTAAGACGACAGCACGTTGAGAAACGTCGTCTTGCCCGCGCCCGTTCCGCCGGAGATCAGAATATTCAGACGTGCCTTCACGCAACCCTGCAACAGCTCCAGCATGGGCTGCGTCAGAGTGAGATTGCTGAGCAGATCGGCCGCCGTCAGCGGATCCCGCCCGAAACGCCGGATGGAGAGACACGGGCCGTCGATCGAAAGGGGAGGAATAATCGCATTCACGCGCGATCCGTCCGCGAGGCGGGCATCCACCATCGGAGAGGACTCGTCCACGCGCCGGCCAATCGCGGACACGATTCGGTCGATGATGCTCATCAAGTGGGCATCGTCGCGAAACTGTATCCCTGTGGTTTCCAGGATGCCGCTCCGCTCCACGTACACGTTCTTGTACGTGTTCACCAGAATGTCCGAAATCGTGGGATCGTTGAGGAGGGGTTCGAGCGGCCCCAGGCCGAACACTTCGTCCAGAACTTCCTGGGCCAATCGCTCCCGCTCCTGCAAGTTCATGGGAGTCGATTCGCCGACCACAAGCGCTTCCAGAATTTGCGCCACTTCGCGGCGGACGTCGTCGCGCTTGACGTCGCTGAGGCGGTCCAAATTCAATTTCTGGATCAGCCGCCGGTGAATCGCCGTCTTTACGATGCCGAAATCGGTGCGTGTCGTGGAGATTGGAATCTGTGCCATCTCGCGCTATCTCTTTCCCGGAAACGAAAAAAAGTTGCCCAAGCTGCCGCGCTTTGCCGCCGTCGCTTTCGCGCCTCCCGATACCCGCTCGGCCAATTGCCGGTAGTGGTCGGTCAGGACGTTGTTGTGGTTGTCCATGAGCGGCGCGCCCTGATTCATCGCGGTGCTGGCCTTTCGAAAATCGTTGGGGAGGCATGCGAACACCGAGCGCTTAGTGTCTTTTTCAATCGCCTTGAGCGGCTCTTCATCTCCTTTGTGCCAGCGGTTGACGATCACTCGCACGCGTTCAGGGTCCACGCCCATGCCGGTCAAGCCCAGCAGGCGGCGCTGCAGGGTCCACAGCGACGGCACGTTCGTTTCCACAACAATCAGAATCATCCGAGCCGTTGTCAGCATCGGGCCCAAATCGGAGGCGAAGTGCGAGCCCATGTCCGCCAGCACCATATCGAAACCGGCTTGGGCGACATTGACTACGCGGTTCAGCAGCGCGGTGGGAACATTCTGCCATGCCTCCGGCTGCATCACCCCGCCCAGAATTTCCAGTTTCGACTTGTGCCGTTCGAGCATGCCGGCTAAAAAGTGGCTGTCCAGGCGGTCCAGGTTGTCGACCGCATCGCGAACTCCGAAACGCGGGTGCAGATCGAGCAGCAGGTGAGCGTTTCCCAGCGGCCGGGCGAAATCGAGCAGGACCGTTCGCTTGTGCATGTGCGCGCTGAGCTGAACCCCGAGATTGACCGCCACCGTCGTCGTTCCCACGCCGCCTTTGGATCCCATCACGGCGATCAGCTTTTCGCTGGATCGCTGGCCCGACGCCGCAGGGCTCTCTTGGCTGAACCGCGAAAAAATCTCCTTGAGCGCGTCCGGGGTCACCGGCCTCGCCACAAAGTCCTGCACGCCGCTCCGCATTGCATCGAGCAAAACCTGCGGATTCGGGGGGTTGGTTGCCGAGCACGCAATCAATCGGACAGAAGGCCGGAGCCGCCGGATTTGAGTGCCAAACGCAAAAAAGAGTTCCGGATCGCGCGTAAGGTCCAGCAGGACGATGTCCGCAATCACTTCGCCCGCCTCCGGCGCTGTCTCTCCGGGAATCGTCCACTGTTTGACGGAGCTCACAAGGCCGGTCTGCTGCAAGCTGGCCAGCAGTTGTGCCGAGCTCGCCGGGTCGCTGCTTACAATCGCTGCGGTCAGCATGTGCCCAGCGTCCGATTTTTTTGAGATGTCCGAATCAAACTCGCTCCCCTTATTTTGTCCCTGTTGTATTCGGCCGGACCGCGGTTGTCGGCGGAAGGAACGGAATCGAAAACGCCGGTCCCGGCGGCAACTGGCTTTGCGTCAATGGCTGCACGATCCGCGGCGTCACGATCACCAGCAGCTCGTCCTTGCTCTTGGTCGTCGAATAGCTCTGGAAAAGCTTCCCGAGTATGGGAATATCGCCGATTCCCGGCACTTTTTCTAATTGCGTTTGCACTTGATTGTCGATGAGCCCCGCGATCGCGAAGCTCTGGCCGTCTCGCAGGTCCATCTCCGATTCCACGCGGCGCGTCGCCAGCGCCGGGATGGTGAAGCCCTGAATAATCAGTGCGTTGGTGAAATCGAGGGAGCTGACTTCCGGTGCAACCTTCAAATGAATCAATCCGTCCGGCATGATCGTCGGCGTGAAATTCAGCCGCACACCGTATTCCTTGAACTCGATCGTGATTCCGGCATAGCCTCCGGCGCCGCCGGTGGATTGCAGAACGGGGTAGGGAAATTGCCCGCCTGCCAGGAACGATGCATCCTTGCCCGAGGCGGTCAGCAGGTTTGGCTCGGCCAGGATCTGCAGGATGTTCTGGTTCTCCAGAGCCTGGATCGTCGCGGCCAGGTTGATGTCCGGACGCCAGATAAAAATATTGAGCAGGCTGTTCAGCGTGAAGCCGCCCGATCCGGTGGTATTTGATGGACCCAGCGTGCCGGTGATGCTGGGCGGGCTAAACTGCTGCGTCGTGACCGTTCCGATGTTCTGGGCGCCCGGCAAGCTGAGCAGATTCACCCCGAACTGGTTGATCACGGAGCGGTCGACTTCCGCGAATTTTACTTCGAGGAGAATCTCTCCCGGTTGCACCGCGGGCGTCTCGATGAGGCTTGTGACCTTGGGCGTGGCGTTTTTGACCACCTCGTATATTTTTTCCGCTACAGCCGCCGACGATGCATGGCCGGAAAGGATTACCGAATCTTTGGACGTCTCGATCTGAACCTGTTCGTTCGGGAATACCTGGTGAATCTTCTCGCTCAGGCTCAGGATATCGATGTCCACCGAAACCTCGAACGCCTGGCTCTGGTTCGAATCGTCCCACAATAGCAGCGAGACTCCCCCCGGCGCCTTCCCGTTGACCAGCACCTGGTACGGGGTAACGACCACGGCATCTATAATAGACGGGTCCGCCACGGACACGCGCCGGATCCGCCTCGGCGATGTGATCACCAAGGATCGCCCGACCATCAGGTGCAGAATCTGCGGCCCTTCCTGCGCCTCTTGCGATGGGGCCTGCGCGGTAGGAGAAGCGGCGGATGGCGCCGCTTCCACCGGCACTGCCGCTTGAGCGGCGTTCGCGCTTGGCTGCACCGGAGCCATCTCCGACGGGGGCGCGGTCTGAGGATTCCGCGAATCCGCTTCGAGCCGGGGCGCAACGAAAAGCAGCAGCCCGGTGAGGATTGCCAGCGCCGTCGTCCCCATCCGATTGCGTGCCTTGCAATGTTCGGCCATCCACATTCTCCCTGGAATCCTCATTGATCCGAAAAGTTCTTCGTTTCGCGTTTGCTTCCCATGATGACTTCAACCTGGTACGGAGCCGGGGCCGGCGGGGGAGCCTCTTTCCGCACCATGGTGTGTTTTACGGCTACTGGCGCCGGTGCGGGCGCGTCCGAAGCAAACAGGCTTGCTTGCATCACGGGCGCCGGCACGGCCGCGTCCTTATCGACCGTATTCCGAAGCGCGAGTTGAATTTTTCCCTCGGTGCTGGCCATCGCCAGCTTACCGGCGTCCTCCGGCGTCACGAGCAGCGTGATCACGGGAACCGTTTGCGGCTTGCCTCCCTGATCCTGTTGTATTTTTTGACCCGCGGCGAGGACTCGCACATTTTCCAGAATCGTTCGCGTAATATTCTGCCCTCCGCCTGTGCTGGGGCCGGCCACCGCGCCAGTCACCAGCACGTCCACCATGGTTCCCGGCGTCACGAAACCGGCCACGCCGACCACGTCGTTGACGGCCACCGACATGGCCCTCATCCCTTCCGGGATCGTTGCCGCAAGTCCGGCGCCGGCTCCCGTGGCAGCCAGTTTGCTTTCAATGATTGGCTCGTTCTCGGCCACCGAGGTAATGAGCGCCCGGTTCGTGCAATCCCGAATCCGCGTGCATATTCCCGCGATCGGATCGGCGTCCGGCCATGAAATCGTCCGCAGCATCGACGCATCGAGCCGCGTTCCCAGCGGGATCGCCCTGGCTGCGACAACCACCTGCTGCGTGGGAACGGCCGCCACTCGGTTCGACGCTTTCTGAAATTGCTGGTACACGAAGCTGCTCAGCAGGAATGCGACCACCAGCGCCAAGCCCAGCCCGATCATCATGCGGTTCCGATTCATGAACCCAGTCTCCTTTGCCTCGGCCTCATAAGCCCCTTCGCGCGGCGACGAAACACACCAGGGTGCCGATCGCAACGGCCACGCCAAAAGGAAGCTTCAACAGCCTGGGATTGTCGAGCGAGACATCGGACGGAGCTCGAAGTCCAAACGTCAAAAAACCAGTGATGAGCATGCCCATATTGCGCAGCGTTTCGCGCACTCGCTTGGCCCGGATCGCCAGCACCGCGGCCATTAGTCCTGCCACTAGCACGCTCGCGAGTAGCACGAGCCAAAGCAACGATGGGCCAAGGAAAGCGCCTAGCGCGCCTACTAGCTTCAAGTCTCCTGCCCCCAGTGCGCGTAAAAAAACTAGAGGCAGCAAAATAAGCAAGCCCAGGCCCGCGCCCTCAAGGGCCGTGGTGGTACCTTTAGGTCCGCCGATAGCTGAATTCACCGCGATGCCTGCAAGGAACCCGGATACCGTGAGCCAATTGGGAATTCGGTGCGTCCAAGCATCAATCAAACCTGCGGACAAGGTCAACGCCAGGGTCAGTGCCCAAACTCCGGTGTTCAGATGTATCACCCTGTATTCCTATGGCTTAGGTCAATTAGCTCACCAAATTTGGCCACGAGACACACCCTCACGCTGCCGCCTCGACATGTAAAGTGCACTGACAGCCAAGCTGTCCCCAGGCCCCCCCCTCAAGATTCGGGGCGCTCCAGTTCAGCCGCCGGCAGCGCTGGTCAGGGCGGTATTGGCATTCATAAAGATCTTCGACAACGACTGTCCGATACTAGAGATAAACGTTACGGACAGGAGGACTATCAGAACTAGGAGAAGCCCGTATTCCACTAGGTCTTGACCTTCCTCTTCCTTCCAAAGACGCAACAGAAAGCTTTTCATGTTTCCTCTCAAAATCGTAGCTGGGTGGCGATAGTTGCCCGAATCCTTGATAAGCAGATGGTGTGCCACTCTCGGTATCTGTCGATTGTTTTGCTAAGTTAAATGTTTTTAGCATGTTATTGGCTTTCTCGCTCTGGCCCGCGTCCACGCATGGCTTGCGGCGGTAAAGTAGTCACCACTTGGGGACAGTCTCATTCCCACCCCCCGCCTGATTAGGTGACATCAAGAATGAACAGGGGGACGCAATAAGTAATAAGTGAGGATGTCTTACAAGGGATGGCTCGATGCTCCGAGTACTAGTGATGGCACAGGCTTAAGGGGCAAGTTTATCGGAGACTGGTGCCGAGCATTGCGGTCCGCCGATTTATGGGGAACAGCACGCTTCTGGCTGAGTCGCACGTGGAACTCTCCGGGTGCTTGACGCATTCTAACGAGTATATCCGCACTCGGTCATGACGACTGCTATACACCAGAGGAAGGACCCGCTCCATCTCTCTCATCCGAGCATGCCATTTTGCATAGGCATCCGGCCATTCGAAGTCGTAGTCGTCGTTTGCGGAAATCCAATAGTCGGCATTGATCGCTCGTGCGACATCGGTCACATGCTCCAACGTCTTCGTGAGCCGTGCCGATTCGTAGAAATCGGCTGTCGTGAATACGATCGGTCGCACTGCTAGCCGGTGATTATAAAGATAGACATCGGCATCCTCGTAAGCGATCACACGTGCGCTGGGTGCTGTGAAGCGAGACAGCCAGTCGTAGGCCTCCCGCTTCTCTTGCAAAATAGCGGCGCGGCGTTTGCTTTCCTGCGCCCATACCCTGCGGCTGCCAACGGCGTAATTAAGCGCCGAGGGAAGAACAATTATCGATATGATGACGGCAAACACACCCGCGAGAATCTTTTCCGCGATGGGACCGCCGAAGATGGCGGAGCGCACGGCCCTTAGGATATTTTTCCCCTCAATCCATATCCCGGCGGCGAACAACGGTAAAAAGGGTATCAAGAACCGATTGCCAGCCGGGTAATTCCACATGAGCATCGCGGATACATAAAACGGCAGGACGAAGTGAATCGGTCTCGGTCCGCGATTGCGTGCCTCTCGGAGAATACCTGCAGCCATCGTTGCGGTGACAACCACGGCTACGATGAATCCCGCAAGCTTGCTCGGCGCGAGCGATGGCGAGATAAAGTAATCCGCCGGAGCACGGAGAAGCGAGATTACATTGTTCCTCAACATAGCCGCGAAAACAGACGTGTTTGGAACGCCCTCTTTCCAGACATTCAGGTAGCTCGTGTAATAGGTCCACGTATGAATCCAACCCAGGCTTGACGCGGCCGCCCCGGAGACCGGCGGGGTCGGCAATCGAGGGAAAATCGCTCGCCAGGCGAGTACGCCGAAAAAGGGAGCTACAGCCCCGCTGAATACAAGCAGTTGCCGCCAGGCCCGTCGCATGACGAAAGCCACCACAATGCCGGCCGCGATGGGAAGTCCCAGCACGCGAGTCAGCATGGCCAGTCCAGTAAGGAGGCCACAGCACACAACCGTAGCGACGCCGGTCTGCCGTTGCGTGGCCCCTTCCGCGATGAGCATGGCTGTGAGGGCCAGCGCGGCAAACGGAATTTCCGAAAGCACGCTGCCACTGTAAAAGATAATCAGTGGATGGAGCGCGCAGAAAGCCGTGAGAAGGAATGCCTCCGCCTCGCTGATGTCTCTTAGACGCCGCAGAAAAAGGAAGGCGGCTGTGAGGTACACAAGCCCGAACGTAACACTGATTGCGATAGCATCGGTTAGGTTCGCGGGAAAGGAAGGATTCCAGCGCCACACCCAAGACAGAATCCACGGGTAGAAGACAGGATACTTTGTCGCTGCCGGTGTCCCTGGGAAACTCGCGAGCACATACCCTTTTCCCTCGGCGATTGCCTTGGCGGAGCTGAAATAAATGGAATCGTCTTCCGTATATCCAAAGAAGTTTGCCGGATGAAGTCGAGCGACGGCAACGACAAATGAGGCCAAAATACACAGCAAAGCGAGCCAAGGCAGTAACCGCCGCCAGTGCCCGCTTCTTATATTTGGCGGAATTGTGTTCACGGTTTTCTGCGGACGAAGAGTGCGCTTACATCGTCGGCGTGAATGCGCTTCCAATCTGGAGATGCGGAAAGCAGTGTTGCCAGCGGTTCGTCACGTTCAATCAGGCAGGATTGAACTCCATAACCGCGGAGCACATCCAGGGCGCCTGGCTTCAAATGAGATATATGGAGGTAGTCGGAAAGCACGCCGCCACGCTCGTACACATCCCCACGGCCATCGATGAAAACCTTGTGCTCAGGTCCGCGGGTCCATACGAGATAACCGCCGAAGCCATAGTTGTTGAACATCGGCTCGGGAACTGCGTGGCTGTTCAGATATTGCACGGCCGCTACGGGGAATTGCTTTGCAACGCTCTGTTGGAGTTCCGTGTGGGACGGGAAATAGTGAATCAGGGCCACGGCGACGCACGCCATGATCGCCGCATTGAGCGCGAACTTGTCCTTGGCGCGGTTATATGCCGGCATCCAGCGGGAAACGATCGACGCCAAAAGTGGCGCGAAGAAGGGCACGAAGATCAGCAGGAAACGCACGTGCATGCACGCCATCATCGTGCCGAATAGGAACAGCGCGAATTCCTCCACGCGCCATGTAAAACGGAACATCACTTGAGCCAGAATAATGCCCAGGAGCAATGCGAGAAATATCTGGCCCCCCAGTAGGGAGAACGACATGGATTGCCATTCCTCGATGTACTTCACGTTGAGCGGCAGCGAGAATGCAAACTCGAATGGCGACGCCGCAATCCGTGCGCCGTAAGGAGTGATGGGAAGCGCCAGTAATGACAGAAGAAACACGCACGAAATACTGCGACGCTCGGCGGGAGTCCACTTTTTGGCTTCGATCCCGCCAATCTGAAACTCGGCGAGGCCGCTCATCCAGTAAACGAAGATCGTTCCCATCCCAATGATCCACGAGCCGTGGGTGTTCACCCAGGCGAGCATGAGCACTGGCAGAAACCATATCGCCCCGTGTTTTCCCTGGCGGAAGCGCTCCAGCGCAATGAGCGTGAGAATCAGGAACAAATAACCCAGCATCTGCGGGCGCAACGTGAATGAGGCGGTGGCCAGTACAAGCAGGAGGGCCGACGCCACAAAACCTGCTTTCGAGTTTCCCGTGCGCAAGGTGGCGAACGCGTAGAGCGCCAGCACGATGGCGCTTCCCAGGACAATTAGTAAAAGGTCAAGCCCGAGAACTCCCCCCACGCGAGAAACCGCGCCCAGCAGCACCTCGCCTAGCCATTCATAGGCCAGCCAGGGCTGGCCCGCCACCGTGAACGAGTACGGATCCGTCGTGGGCCAGTGATGCGTTGCGAGGATCGTCTCTCCCGCCTTAATGTGCCACCAGAGATCGGGATCCACGTGAAATGTTCGTCCCGCTGCGAATACGGCGCCCACCAGCAAGCTGGCCAGCATTGCGGGGAAGGAGAATGCCCACCGCAGGAGCCTCGTCGCCGCGCTGCGCGAATCCCATTCGACGGCTCCGCGCGTTCGCGCCGCCCCAGCCGCGTCTCCCGCGGGCAGTTGCCAGGTGTCCGCTTCCGTATTCACTTGCATCGTCAGATCGGATTTGCTCATGGCATTTTTATTCGGGTCGCAGTCGTTGCCGGCAAAGGTGCGATTTGCGGAAGCCTTCTTTTCGCCTCTCGCGAACGCGGCGAGGCTCTGCCTCGGCGAAGCTCAGCGTCCTATACCGCCTGCCTCATGGGTGGATAGCTCTCCCGCACTTCCGCTTCCGGAAGCTCTTCTTCGGGTTCGCGGATATCGAGCTGGTTGATGAGGCGATGCAAATAGCCGCGGGCCACACCGAGCACGCGCGCGCTTTCCGCCTTTCGCCAGCCGCACTCGCGCAGCGTTCGCGCCAGAAGCCGCCTCTTGAATTGGCGGACTTCCTCTTCGTACAAGCCGTTGAACGAGGCGTCTTCCGCGCTCCTGTTGAGCGAAGGAGGCAGATGCCACAATTCAACCGCCGGTCCCTCGCAAAGCACCGCCGCTCGCTGCACGGCATTTTCGAGCTCCCGGACGTTTCCGGGCCAGCCGTATTCTTCCAGCGCGCGCAGAGCCGACTGCGAGAATCTCTTCGCGTTTTTTCCGAATTGGGCCGCGGAGATTTGCAGAAAATGCTGCGCCAGCAGAGGGATATCGTCGCGCCGCTCCCGCAAGGCGGGAAGGTGCATTTGAACAACGTTCAGGCGATAGTAAAGATCCTCCCGGAACGTTCCTTTTTGCACCATTTCGCCCAGATTCCGATTGGTGGCGCAGATCAGCCGGATGTTCAGGCTCACCGGCGTGCTGCTGCCCAGCCGTTCGAAGCTGCGCTCTTGCAGCACGCGCAACAATTTCGGCTGCAGGCCGATGCCCAGGTCTCCGATCTCATCGAGAAACAGCGTTCCCTGATCGGCGCTTTCCAGCCTTCCGCGCCGGCTCGCCATCGCTCCGGTGAACGCGCCTCGTTCGTGGCCGAAGAGTTCGTCTTCGATCAGCGTCTCCGGCAAGTTCACGCACGAGAACGCAACCAGCGGACGTGTGCTGCGCCCGCTCATCCGATGAATCGCCCGCGCCAGCAATTCTTTTCCGGTGCCCGTTTCCCCGGTAATCAGGACGTTCACGTCGCACGGAGCGATTTTTTGCGCGAGCGCGAATAGCTCCTGCATAGCGGTCGAGGTGCCGAGCAGTTCGTGCAGCCGCCCCGCTCCGCTCGCCGTCGATCGCAGTTGTTCGAGTTCCTTCTCCGCCGCATAAAACTTGTAAGCGCGTCTCAGAATGAGACGCAATTCCATGATGTTCGGCGGATTGCCGACGCTGTCGTACGCTCCCCGCTCCGCCACTCCAGCAGGCAGTTGACGGTTCTCGCTGTCGCAAAGCACCACCAGGGGAGGATGGGAAGCCATTTGATTGATCGCATCCATCGTCCGGAATGCCGCCGCAAGGTTTCCTTTGGCGCTCGCCGCGCGCAGGTCCACCAGCACCACGTCGCTCCACTCCCGCACGTCGCTCAGCCGGTTCGGTTGGCACTCATTCGTGCGCATCACGAACTCCGCACCCAAGGCCCGGGCGATCGCGCCCGCCAAGCCTGAATCCTCACTTACGAAACAAACGTGAATCGTCTGATCGTTCAATGTTTTTTGCTCTCCTGCTGGCTCGGAAATGCCTGTCAGACAAGCACAGCCTCCCTAAAAAGGTTGGTACGTTTATGCTTAACCCTTGAAAAGGGCCGTTCATCCAACGTCCTGCGTTTGAGTTGGCGTTGCCGACAGATAGACAACCGTTCACTCGTGGAGACGGCAAGCCACATGCCAAATGCAATCAAAAGGAGACTTATGGAGCAACTGATGATTTATCAGCGATTTGTGACAGGAAATGTCGCGAGCGTCTCCGAAAGGAGACACCCTCCCTCGAGATGTGAGGCATTTATCTTCACATTTAGAGGAATAATGTTTCCCAGTAGACTGTGTCACCTATTCTGACCGTGTCCATTTAGGCACACATTGCGTCCGGAAATCGCGGGGAAGCTATTGTGCGGGCTGCGCGGATGGCAATTGCGCCGGAATTCCCACCAGGATTTGCACAGGAATGGGCTTGCCCTCCCGTAAGGCCGGCTGAAACTTCCACTGACTGAAGGCCAGGCGGGCATCGTCATCCATCTCCGGCAGGACGCCCCGATACACCTCAAGCTGGTCAACGATTCCGTCGCTGCGAAGGATGCCTTTCAGGATAATCATTTTGCGAACCTTGTCTTGAGAAACCGGCAGGCGCCGAAAATCGAACTTTGTATTGGCCTGCGGGGGCACGATCCCCTCGCCGAAATGCGCAACCGTGGGCGGGTCGGCCGCTGTTTTCCCGGCAGGTGCATTTTGCGGGCAATACTGCATCGTCCAATTCTTGCCGGGCATGGGGAGAAAGATGCTATACACCTTTCCGCATTGCAATGCCCCGTAGGCGTCGAGCGCGCCGCCGCCAATCGGTCCGGCCGATACGATGATCGAGTTTTTGCGGAGATTGAACGCCATCGGCACCGGGTAAACAATGCCGCGCGCCAAAGCGACTCCAAGCATTCCCGAGGCTACGTCGCTCGCTCGCGTTCCATAGATCGCCACAGGCGCTTCCGAGAGCGTCGCGCCACCGCCGCCATGCGTCTCGGGGCCTATTCCGGTGCTTCCGTTTCCGCCTTTGTCGATTTTCCCCGCACCGGAGCCTCCGGAAACAACACCCCCAGCAGACCCGCCTGGCGATCCGGCTCCCGCTCCTTCCGACACCGCAAACTCCCCCATGCGATTGCCCGGAGGCAATTTGATCACGGATGCCGGTGCACCCGGATCGGCGCTAAGCGCTGCTAGCTTTAGAGAATCGCCGGACGTCGCCTCTGCGTTCACATTGGGCGCTTCGACGTTTCCTGTACCGCTGCCGCCTGCCCTTCTGGGTTGCGCGGTTCCCGTGCCTGCCCCTCCCGGCATGGCCGGTGTGAAGTT
>DATLST010000068.1:0-11998 GCA_035534055.1 Candidatus Acidiferrales bacterium
CCTCGTCTTTTTGCTGTAGCGCTCGAATCCGTTCGCCATCGCCAGTGTCCTCTGCTTCATGATTGCCACTATCCTCCCACTGCTCCCCACACCTTATCCGTTACACGCAAAACATGGAGCACTTATTCAGAAGTTCCCTAGGTTGACCTGGCTTATTTCCCCGCCATAAAAAATGGCGTGCTTAAGTCCTGCTTGGTTGCGGGTCCGTTGCCGCAACCAGCGCTTGCGGCGAAATTGATTTCAAGGTAGGTAACTCGCCATCCAGAAAAACGCGCTGCCAGGTCTCGAGATTCAACAGACGCCAAATTCGATTGCCATTATCTCTGCGGCCAGCGCGATGTTCTGCGAATAACTTTCGAATGGCATCACGCTCGAATAACCCACGCTCCAGCGTGCGCGGCTCTAATAGCATACTCTCTAGATGGTCGAGTTGCGGTCCGGCCAACCAATAAGCCCAAGGCGTAGGGAAGCCCATTTTCTGACGATACACAATGGAAGGGGGAAGCAGATCCTCTACTGCTAACTTTAAAATATGCTTTCCGGAAAGTCCCTGGATTGAATACCGCGCCGGGATATGGGCCGTGAACTCCACCAGTACGTGATCAAGGAACGGAACCCGGCTTTCTATGGATGCGGCCATGCTCATCTGATCCTGCTTCATGAGCAACTCCACCAGGTAGGTGTGAATGTCAGTGTACAAAAGCCGGTGGAGAAGATCGCCAGAGGATTTTTCCCAATAGGACATGGAGCCGGCATAAGCGTTGCCGCTCAGTTCGCGCGCCCTTGAGGTGAGCAGCTCGCCTTGTTCCGCCCCAGAGAACGCAGAATAGAAATTATCGAAATAGAACGACGGCCATGATTCGCCATCCCTTCCTACAAACGTGTGTTCGAGCTTGCGTCGCAAACCGGAAGGCAACGCCCCACTCCCGATTGCATCCCGTATCCACTCACGGAAAAAAGTGGGCGTGAGCAAACGGTATATCCCGTCCATGCGGGAATTGGCCAGCGTCCAGGCATAGCGCGTATACCCGCCCAAAGTCTCATCGCTGCCTTCCCCGGTAAGGACGACTTTGACCCGTTCTCGGGCCAGCTTAGCCACAAAATATAGCGACACACTAGAAGGCCAAACGATCGGCTCGTCCTCACGCCAAATCAAAGCAGGAAGAGCCGAGAAGAACTCCTCCCGGCTTAGCCGCACTTCATGGTGCCGGGAGCCGATATGCTGGGCCATTTGGCGCGCGTAGGGCAGCTCGCTGAAAGCTTCTTCCCCGTAGCCAACGGAAAAGGTCTCAATCGGTTCCCGCCGGATTTTGGTGGCCAAAGCGGCGACTGCACTCGAGTCTAACCCTCCGCTGAGAAACACGCCCAAAGGCACATCGCTCATCAGGTGGCTCGAAACGCACTCTTCGAGCAACTCGCGATACGTGTGGACGTAATATTCCCGGGGCCGAACTTCTACGTCCACAGGCATCGCTAGGTCCCAATAACATTCGATTCTTAGTTGCTCCAAGGCATCGACCTCCAACGTGTGCCCCGGAGGAAGCTTATCGATGCCCGCAAACATGGTGCGGGAGCCCGCCAGATAGCCAAAGGCCAGGTATTCCGCCAGGACGCCGGTATTGAACTCAGCTCGAACTACGGAGTATGCCAGGATGGCTTTGATTTCGGATCCAAACAGAAGCGTTTTCCCGTCGTAACGATAATAGAAGGGTTTAATTCCAAGGCGGTCTCGCGCCGCAAACAAGGTCTTGCGGCGGCGATCCCATATCGCAAAACCGAACATCCCGCGCAAGTATTTCACGCAGTCGCGGCCGTACTCTTCATACAAGTGGACAATCGTTTCCGTGTCGCTGCGCGTGCGATAGCGGTGGCCACGGGTTTCCAGCTCGGCGCGCAACTCCATATGGTTATAAATTGCACCGTTGAAGACGATCCAGAGGCTCTCATCCTCATTGGAGAGCGGCTGATGGCCGGCCTTTAAATCGATGATGCTGAGCCGTCGCATGGCAAGACCAACATTACCCTCCACGAAAAAGCCCTCGTCATCGGGGCCGCGATGAACGATCTGGCGATTCATAGTCGCGAGAATGTTCCGGTCCACGTTTTGACTCGATCCGGGATAGAGAATTCCGCAGATTCCGCACATAATTAGCGACTCGCCTCGTCGCTTTGTCGGGTAACCATCGCTCCACCTTCAAAGCATTTGCTCATCCCCTCTTGCGAAACGAGGATATCGTCTTCTGAACAAATCACCTGGATCTTGCCTTGGGAATAGATGATTTCGCAGCGGAGCACGTGCTTGGGAGAAAAAACGACCCTGTTCCCGCGAAACTCCACATGTGTGCCATTACAGACGACTAGAAGATTCAACTTTCCATTGGTACTGCAGCAGTACACAAATTCGGCATCGCTCTTCCACTCATCAAACGTCCAGCTTTTGTCTTGGGCAAATAT
Organism: Candidatus Acidiferrales bacterium; assembly: GCA_035534055.1. GTDB lineage: Bacteria > Acidobacteriota > Terriglobia > Acidiferrales > UBA7541 > Palsa-295. Next base: position 2,455 of record DATLST010000068.1, read on the forward strand.
GAAGCAATGCTCTTCCCGACCGTCGACAAAGCGATAAACGCTGATCAGTGGAGGCGATGAAACCTGCGTCAACGTAGCCTGCACATTTGCGTCTTCTGGCGACATGCCGATGGGCGCAAACACGGCGGCGAACTCGGCAGGGAGCGTTGTCACGGCCGTGAATCGAACTGTGGTTGCCGGTTCTTTCATTCCATATGCCGCCGACCATGTGCCTTGCTCCACGGTCTCGGACCAGCTTTCTCCCGCTGGGGAAAATAAGGCAATCCCGCCTCTTTTCTTGGGGAAGACGAATCGGCCTTCAGCTGGTCTAGAAGAAAACAATTCAGGAGCGAGGTGCCAACGTAGATCAAGTTGATGCTTGCCGGTTCCGAGCATTAAATCTCGGACCAGCCAGAATTTTGGCTTTCGAAAAAACACCCACCTTCGATGAATGGCCGGATTGTCCGGCTGGGAATAGCCGTCATGACTTCCGACAAACAAATCGAATGTTTGTCCGCTGATCCAATTTTCAGTCTTGGCCTTGGTGAGACATTTCCACGCGAAAGGTCCATTGGGTTCTGACTGATTGCGTCCATCCAATTGGAGGGTATTGTGGGCGGCCGTGCCGCGAAACTGGTCGCGTTCCGTTCCAGTACCCACATATTCATAGGTGCCTGGATCTCCAAGCAACTCATGTTCATCGGCGTGGAGTGTCAGACTTAAAGCATCGGCATGTCCGTGTCCGGCCGCGAGCGCGCCTTGCGGGCCGGCATCGATGACCGCTTGCAGTTTCCTCTCGTTACAACTCATCACGTACAGACCAGTCTCGGGCAAAGCGACCGAACTCATACCCGGTTGTTTTGCTTCGAGGCGATCGAACTCCGCCACGCCCTGTTCCCCTAGCAGCCAGAGTGTCTCTTCGCGCAGCCCGCCAGCTAGCATTTTGAAATCGCCACGGCCAAACAAAACCGCGCCCGTTGCCAAAGGATCAGAAAGATGCTCCGCGCGATTCCGCCTCGGATCAAAGACGCGACCGCCATCATCGTCGCCCCATCCCGGCGGAGCGCCCGCTCGGCACAGCACCGCCAGCGCGTCCAACATCTGCTCGAGCCTGCGATCGTATTCTGGAGGAAACGGCATGTCGTTCAGCGAGGCCAGTACGCGGGCGTGCAAAAGAAAGTCCAGCGCGTAAACGTGGTAATAAGTGGACTGTTCGAAATGAAATCCATCCGGCCTTACCTGTCGCTCCGATTCCCGCAGCACGATCTCCCATCCCCGCCGCTTCCAACGCGAAGAGGAGCACAATTCTGGGCAAAGCGTTCCGATGAAAAACAGCGCTACCGCTTCGCCCAGCAAGTGAGTATTGGGTGAGAAATACGTGGAAAGGTAAAGTTCAATATGGCGTCCACTCAGTGCCATCGCACGCAGCCATTGTTCTCGGAACTCCGGCGTCATGGCCGGAGTTCCCTCCAGCAGGAAGTACACCCACATCCAAGAAAGGCTGCGAAAGGCGACCTCCAGGCTGCTTGCCCAATTGATTCCCCGGGGATACGGATTATCGCTCTGCCAGTGTCGCCACTGATCAATCAATTCGGAAGCAAACCGGTGGTCGTTGGTAAGCCGATAGGCCTTGGCCAGCGTTACCAGATGCTGATGACGGTTCAGCTCCCACGTGACCTTCGCATCCCCCACCGAAGCGAAATCTAAATACCGGATCTTGAACCACAGATCGCGGGGCGCCCGCTTCCCATGCACGCGGTCCGAATGCCAGTCGATTTCCCCGCCGTAATCCAATTCTTGGTAGCCCAGCAGGTCGAAACGATGGCTGCAAATCTTCTCGGCACGTTCGACAATTGCTTCCGCCTGTTGCGGCATTCGCTCCCGCAACAAATCCATCCACCGCGGAACGTCTTCGCTACGAAAAAAGAACCTTCGAGACCCAGCCTCCACCCGACGAAGCTCACCGCGCGACGTATCGAGACCCAGTCCGAACAAAATTGCATCTGCACGCTTCTGCAATTCCTGACGGATCCGATCCACAAGTTCCGCCCGGTCCATCGACGCGAGCCGTAACGCGATCCCAGATTGATGATTCTTTATTGGTCTTTTATCCCGCATGCACGATCCTAAATTTCTCACCGTCAGCGGTCATTTCCCCGCGAGCCAATCCGCCATCTGACCAACATTGTCATTAGGGGCAGCTCCTACTAGGGCAGCCTTCATGTTCTCACCATTCACGACAAGATTATGCTTATACTATCAGCAAGTCTTCGTTCGTATGCAGTGGATGACGAGTTTCTGAGCCTTTTAGGTCACACCATGGTAACTTTCGAAGTTATTGAAAATAAATTGTTAAGGATACAATAGAGCACTCTCAGGGAACGCCATTGGGCTTCGGGAGTTTGGTCTTTGGTTCGCATTCCAAGGGTCAATTTTGAGGAGATTCGATCGAACGCATGAGTCGCTCCATTAGCGTATTCGGCTTGGGATACGTTGGCACGGTAACCGCCGCGTGCCTGGCCTACCTGGGCAACAATGTCATTGGCGTCGATTTGAACCGAACCAAGGTCGACGCATTGGATGCGGGAAATAGCCCCATCGTCGAACCGCGGGTGAGCGAAATGATCGCCGACTCTCATAAGGCCGACCGGCTGCACGCCACCACTTCAGCGGAAACAGCGGTTCTCAACAGCGAAATTTCCCTACTCTGTGTCGGCACGCCCAGCCTACGCAATGGAAAACTTGATCTCGGACACATCGAACCAGTTTGCCGAGAAATCGGCGAAATCCTGAAGAAAAAGAATTCGTTTCATCTGGTGTTGCTGCGCAGCACGGTGCTGCCTGGCACAGCGGAAACGATCGTAGTGCCGACGCTGGAAAAAGCTAGTGGTAAACGCATCGGTCCCGACCTCGGCGTCTGTGTCAATCCGGAGTTCATGCGCGAAGGAACAGCGGTGGCAGATTTTCTGGAGCCGGCCACGACCATCATCGGCGCAGCCGACAAAACCCATAGCGCCCTGGTCCGCGAACTCTATGCCTGGGCGCCCGGCCGCATGTTCGAGACTTCATTCAGATCGGCGGAAATGGTGAAGTATGTCTCTAACGCATGGCACGCACTGAAAGTAACCTTTGCGAATGAAATCGGCACGCTGGCCCGCGAACTGGAAGTCGATGCCGAATCTCTTGTGGAAATCTTTGCTTCGGATACCAAACTCAATATTTCATCCGCTTACTTGAAACCGGGATTCTCTTTCGGAGGATCCTGCCTGTCCAAGGACTTGCGTGCTTTGAACTATCGAGCGAAAGAACTTGACTTAAAACTGCCCCTATTCGAATCCATCATGCCGAGTAATGCGGAACATCTCGTGCGTGCGGTGGAGATGGTGTTGCGAACCGGCAAGCGCAAAATAGCAATGCTCGGCCTTAGCTTCAAAGCGGCTACCGATGATCTCCGCGAAAGTCCTCACGTTCAATTAGTAAAACGGTTGCTCGGGGAAGGACGCGAGATCCGAATCTGGGACGATAATGTTTCGCTCGGCCGGCTGATCGGATCAAACCGCGAATACATCGAGCAGGTTATTCCTCACATCGGATCCCTTCTGAAAGCTAATGTGGAGGAAGTTCTGAGGGACGCCGAGTTAGTGGTGATTGGCACGCGCGACCTCGACCAGGACTTTCTTCAAAAAAGTATTCGTCCAGATCAGGAAGTCATCGATCTGGTCAATCTAGAGAAAGCGCGCCGTCTCCAAACTACGGCGGCCTATAAAGGAATCTGCTGGTAACTCTTTCCCATGAAGATCCTTTGGGTCAAGGCTGGCGGACTAGTTCCTCCGGATACCGGGGGAAAAATCCGCAGTTACAACATTCTCCGCCAGTTGGCCAAGGACCACGCGGTCACTTTCTTTTCGTTCTATGCAGCGCATGAGAATGATGTCCATGCAGAACTCAGCCAAATTTTTCAAAGAGTGATCCTGATACCCTTGGACTTGCCTCCGGCTAAGAGCGCCGGGGAGTTGCTGGATTATGCCATCCATCTTTTCTCGCGCGAACCTTATAACTTGACGAAGTATTGCCGGCCCGTAGTTCGCAAGAAGTTGCGCGCATTGCTGCACGAAGAGACCTATGATGTCATCCTGTGTGATTTTCTGGTGGCGGCTGGAGCTGTTCAGTGGCACTGGCCCTGCCCCAAAGCGCTCTTTGCACACAATGTCGAAGCGGTCATCTGGCAACGCCATTATGAGGTGGCTAGAAATCCATTGTGGAAGGTTCTGTCGTGGCGTGAATGGAAAAGAATGGAGACGGCGGAACGAAGATATCTGCAAAAAGCCGATCATGTTCTTGCCGTTTCGGAAAATGACCGGGCGGCATTCGCTAGGTTTCTGGACCCACAGAAGCTGACCGTGACTCCAACCGGCGCTGACACGGAATTCTTTCAACCGAGCGGAGAAAGGGAGATGCCCAACTCGCTGGTCTTCACCGGATCGATGGATTGGCTTCCCAATGAAGATGGAATTTTTTATTTTGCCAATGAAATTTTCCCCTTGATCCGGCGGCAAGCTCCGGATACTACATTGTGTATTGTGGGCCGTAAGCCTTCCCGGCGCCTTCAAGATCTTGCCTCCCGTGCACCCAATATTCAATTGACAGGATGGGTCGAAGACGTGCGGCCTTACCTGACGCGGAGCGCGGTGTGCATTGTTCCTCTTCGCATCGGAGGAGGGACTCGGCTGAAAATTTTTGAGGCTATGAGCATGGCCAAAGCCGTCGTCTCGACCTCAATCGGTGCGGAGGGATTGCCGGTAAAAAACGGTGAGCACCTCCTGCTGGCGGATGACCCTGTCAGCTTTGCCGAGAGTACGCTCCGGTTGCTCGGAGATGCTTCGCAACGCACACAGATCGGGCACGCAGCGCGGAATCTGGTTGAGGAGAATTATAGTTGGGCTAAGGTTTCAAAAGGCTTTGCCCAGGTACTCGAAAACGTGGTGAAGCGGGCGCGCCAAAGCTAGCCCATATTGAGAAACAGCTGGATTTAAACAAGGACGAAGCGGAACAAAGTATTTGTTTTATCTTCACCCGTTCCGTGTCGGGCGGAAGACGAGGTGCCTCAGCGCAAGACGCTCAAAGATGTCGATTATGCATCAGATTTTCTTGTCAGATAATCCAGAATAGTCTCAAACGACGTAAGGGTTCCCAAGGCATCGAGATCCAGTTCTGTCTCAAACTCTCCCTCGATCGTGCTGACCAAGGTCGCAGCAGCCACAGAGTCCCACCCTTCCAATGTATCCAACCTGCCGGCGGCAATCTTCTGCTCGCTGAGTTGGGGAAACACGGCCCAAAACAGCGCATTAGCCTAGACCGAATGTCATTCACCAGAGCTATCCTGAATATCAAGATAAACAGCCGGGCTATTCTCAACAAACTGCTGTCTGGCGAGCGAGAAAATGCTTTGAGCCGCCTTGCCTAACAATTGCGCGAAAAACTCCTGGGTTGGCCCGTTACTAGGCGTAATCGCAAAGTCGAAAACCGCCTCTTGGGCGTCGAACTTCTGAAACAACCAAAGAAGACATCCATGCTTGATGCGGCGGGAAAATGCACGGCAACTTATCACCCACTGGTGGATGTTTAGAATACCCCCGTGTGACTGGCCTGCGACGACCGCAATATTGCCAAGGGGACCGAACCTGTCTTCGTACAAGGCCACCATCAAAAAAGTTTCGGGGTCACTCAGATACCGGCGCCAGGAAGAGTCGGTGTGGCGTTTTCCATTCAAGTTGAACTGGTTCGTCTTGTTGATCAGTTCCAGCGCTCGCGGATCCGGTGGATCCTTAGTGAATGATACGGTGATCTTTCCTTCCGCCTCTTGGAGGAACCGTTCAGGAGTGTAACCTGCCGCTTGGGTCGCTTTAGCGACAGCGCGAGAAGAACGCATGCTTTCCAGCCGAATCTCGTCTTCGGCAGAAATCGATGCAGCTAAGAGTCTTCTAGTTTTTAGCAAGTTGAGCTTTGAATGAATCGTTGTTTAATAGGCTCTTCGGAGCGAGTGAATTGCTGCGCAGGTTCTGCAAATACTGCGATAGCTCAAGCGTCACCGCCAGAATTAGGGCGAGCAACGGGTCGGTGATCTCGGCCACGCTGCCCGGAAGGTGGATTTGGATCACTTCGATTGCGCCTAGTAACAGCGCCACAGCGACAGCCGGTCGGGCTAGACGCCAGCCAGCCGCGCGCAGGAGCCAGGCGGCCGATCTATACCAAAACATTTCCGAAGAAACGTCAACACGCCAAACTCACAATCAGCCTCAAGAAATCTGCGGACTGGTATCCACGAGAACGGACTGGCAACGCTGCTCCAGTGATACGGAGCGAGGCCCCGCAGAATCAGGAGCGACACGATCAAGCCGGCCACAAGAGCTGCGCACCGCGGATATCCGCTTAAGAAGTACGAGCAGATACACGCGCGCACTTCGCCAGCCAATTCGGACCAAGTGACGGTTCTGCCCGCTATCAGAAGTCTAGCCCCGGCAGCACCCGCAGCAGGAAAGGGAACAATCGGCGGGTCCGCTCCACCCCCAGCACTCTTTCGAGCAGCTGGCCTACGACCAGCCACTCGACAAAGTAGGTAAACGTCTCAAGAGGAGAAACCGACGGGCACGCGAAGAGGGCGTGTAATTTCTCAGTCAGCGCGGTCCGGCTTGGTGCCGGGAACAGAGGGAATGCCTGATAGGCAAATTAGGTGTAGAAAAGCAGCACTGCTGCGGAGGGATGCAGAAACTTAGATGTTTGTGCTCGGGCCAAGAAGCGCTCGAGCCAGTGCTGATAGAAGGAACCGAGGACCACACTGAATACTGTGCCACTGACATTGCATACCGCGTCAGAAGCGCTGCATTCGCGCACATCGATGTCGCCCTGGGCATGGCGCAAAAGGCCAAGTCCCTAATGCCCGATGTTGCTGCAATTTCCGACACGTTAACCCGGGTAATGCCCAAGAAAGGAGATTATTCCGGCGCGATCCCTCTGCTCAAGAAGGCTCCTGATCCTGTGCAGTTTCATTATCATCTCGGCCTAGCGCTCCTTGGCACCGGTCAATAGGAACCTGGGAGGGCCGAACTCCAGGCAGCCCTTCGGATAGATAAGCTGCGCGCCGCTGAGAAGGAGGAAGCGCGACAAGTCTTGGCGCAACCCAATTAGTCTTCGTGGCGCGAACCGATCCATCGTACTAGTAGTCCTGAGACTCTTTTTCGGACCCTATAAAAAAGATAATTTGCAAACCAAAATCAGATGTTGACTTGTGCGTAACGATCAACTATCAAGATAATTGCTTTCGGAATCGGTGAGGCTGCGCAGTTGTCCCATTTCATTGCGACAAATGCTAACTGGAAAGCCTGAAAAACCATGAGACGCTCCTTTGTCGTAGTAATCATTAATGCGGTGGCCTTCTTGTGCATTTCCGGAGCGGCTTGCGCCCGCGCCGATCGCCCATTGATCAGCGCAGATCGCGATGCGTCGCTTGGTTTCCTTGTCGCGTCTGAGACTCCGCAGGTCAACGGCGAGGCGCAAGGATTCTTCGAGAGGATCACGTCGAAGCCCGGGTGCATAGCGCTTTTCGGTATTGGACTACTACTCGGCGGAGGCGTAATCCGTCGTCGGCGCTCTAAAGCAACACGTCGGAGGAGAGAGCGTTCTCTGGAACGCGCGCCACATCCGGTTGACTAGCGATTTGGTCTGAGGTTTGCGTCATACCATCAGCGCCTTCCGCGAAGGATTTCGCGGGGCGAAATCGGATATGTAGATTTGATCGTTCTGTCGACCAGGATATTTTGCGGATTCAAGCCGCGGTGCACTACATCGTCGGAATGCGCGGCCGCCAGCGCCTTCGCAAGCTGCGTGGCGGATTTCAGCACTCGCTCGAGAGGCCGCTTCGGATTGTCTTTCATGATCTGGTAGAGGTCCTGGCCCTCGACATATGCCATGCTAATGAACTTCATACCGTTGACCTCGCCCAGGTCGTGAATGCGAAGCATGTTCTTGTGTGAGATTTTGCTGGCGAGGACGAGCTCCTGCTTGAAACGGCCGAGCGCGTCCGCCTCCCCCATTGCGCCTGGCGAACCACCTTGATTGCGATGGTGCGATTCAGTCCTTGTCGCGGCCTTTATACACGCGACCCATACCGCCCTGGCCCAGGAGCGCTTCGATGTGGTAGCGCGGACGGAGATCACTTACCGAGGTAATGACGGTAGGATCCGCCATTCGCATAGTTACCGAATTGTTGAAGGCATCGGCACGTTGCATCGAGAGCACGTTACTGCGAAATCAGTACTCGCTGACTTGTAATGTGGGCAAATGATCATGCCGGCTTCGATCGCGAGGGTGGTTTCGAACCGAGTGGAATTATCCAGCATGCGGGCCGAGCCCGCAACTGGGGAAGCACAAAGGCTCCTTGCGTAGACAGGTGGCAATGAAACAGCCCGCGGCCAGTTTCGGGCGAGGCGGTGCAGCACGCATCGTTGACGCGCTACTTCAGCAATTGCGTCGTGTCCCAAAAATCGGGGGCTGGGTGCGAAAACTGAACGACGATAGTAGTCCAATTCAGATAGGCCGAGGTTTGGCGAACTACAGTGCACTTTTGCTCTTTCTGGTTCACCTTATTAAACAGCAAAAGCGTCTGGCCGGGGCCCACAGCAGTACGTAAGGTGATTAGGCCACCGCGGGCGTTAACGTGTAGTGCTTCGGTTCCTTCGTGAAAAGGCTCATTTTCAGTCGCGTGGCCATAAACCAACACTGGCGAGTAAATCCAAATCCGAGGAGTGCACCTTCGGTCGCGCACCGGCTGACGCTCGGCGCCCACCCCTTTGCGGCTGGCAGAGACATTTTGGCGCAACTCCACATTCCTGAGTAAGTCCCAAATTCTGCTCACAGACTTTGCTCCCATTCTACCGGTCGGAGTGGGTTCATTCCAGCAGCAGCCAAGAGCCTCCTGCTACCACAGCGGATTGCCTTGCATTGAAAATCAACAACGCACGCCAGCACGCCCGTCGCCCAGAGTGCCATCCCGTCCCGCTTCTACCGTAACCAGATTGTAACTCAACTGGAAATGGAAGTCGTGTTTCCCAGGCCTTCAGTGCGGCCTCAGCGCTAGGTCCCTGGAACTTCCTGGTTAGCTTGGATAACGTTGGTGAGACCGACCCCGGAGGTATCCCAATCCTTCGGGCTATCTCGAGAGATTTCAAACCGTGTTTGTGTAGCCTAGCAATCCTAGGGAACCTCTGAACAAGCACTGGTTTAAAAGAACGGATGAGGAACAACAGGCAATTCAAGCGGTTTCAGTGATTTCATAGGGATGCCGAGAGATTGGATCCGCCTGCCAGTGCCACCAGAGCGTCCCTTGTGACCCTACGCCGCGATCACACCCAGTAGTTTGTGCGGCTCTATCAGCGCGCATAACTTCTCCCACGGCACCACCCGCTCCATCTCCTCCAGGAACTCCGCCCGCCTCGTCTTTTTGCTGTAGCGCTCGAATCCGTTCGCCATCGCCAGTGTCCTCTGCTTCATGATTGCCACTATCCTCCCA
>DATLST010000069.1:0-5678 GCA_035534055.1 Candidatus Acidiferrales bacterium
GGCGCTCAATACGCCCGGTCCGTTGAACGGCACTCAGGCGAGCTTCCTCAAAGTGAACGATCCGGACCTTGTGCTCGATACCTGGAAGCCGGCGGAAGACGGCAAAGGCACCATCCTGCGATTCCTCGATCTCGGCGGCGCTACACGCACAGTGACCGCGCAGACGCCGTTGCTCCAGTTGCAACAAGCATGGCGGACGGATGCGGTCGAAAGAAATCAGGCCCCGCTATCGCTGAGTGGCACCCACGGATTTCAGTTTACCGTTCACCCGCATGAGATCGTCACCGTGCGAATCGTCGCCAGGAATGCGATGCAAGCGCAGATGCACTAGAGAGGAGATGAGATATACTGCGAACATTTTGTCGTTGAGCGTCGTGGGTACGCCTCTTTTCGACAGGGATGGCTTCCGGCAGGCAGCCAATAATTGGGTTAGCGTCCGGATCATTTGGCTTCCGTGTGATGTTTATGTTCTTATGAGTTCAAGTATTTTCTTCGACAATAGTGCTATTGGCTATAGGCTGTTTTAATCCGCTTGATTTTTCGATTCTCAATTCGCATTTATGACAATTACACGTCGTGGACTTAGCTACATATCCTATGGGGCTTGGGCCTCGCAAATGCTGGGGCAACAAAGCGTGGCGTCGCGTATACAAAACATCAACCGCGACCCGTACCTTACGATTGTCCATTCTAGGCACATTTTGTGCCCGTTCCCGTATGTGATGCTATGTTTTGTCAGCGGTTGTCGCAACACTCCCAGACGCAGCGAGGAAGAAACTCCAGAAAGTACATTGCGCGGCAGTGCGCCACCCGCAGGCTTCCGGTCAGCATCGGTCCGTGGATAATCCGGGTAATATTTATTGGCTAAGTGGAGCGCAAGAGCAGTTGAAGCAATATTTGGTGCGGATCAACTGGTCACTATCGTGGAGGGCAGGGTGATCGCCACGAACAAAGCGCTTCCGAGTAAGTTGCATAAATAGATAGGAGTTGAGATGAGGCTGTGGAATTCAGACGAGGAGCTCCTTGCCATCGTTGAGAGAGAACTGTTCACCTGCGTGGTTGGCGACGTTATGGATCGGATGCAGTTGGTTCATCAATTCCTACCCCCGCAGATTCAGCCGTTGCAGCGTGACATGATCGTGATCGGTCGCGCGATGCCTGTCCTGTCTGGGGACGTGTTTGAAGAGAGGACCGGAGGAACTGCAAACGAGTTAAGTGATAAGCCGTTCGGCTTGATGCTGGAAGCATTGGATGATCTTCGGCCCAATGAGATTTATGTAAACACCGGGTCGTCTCCACGCAATGCTCTATGGGGAGAGTTGATGAGCACTCGGGCACGCAGACTAGGGGCCCGAGGTGCCGTGGTGAATGGCTATGTGCGGGACACCCGGGCCATTCTGAACCTGAAATTTCCAACGTTTGCTTTCGGATCCTACGGTCAGGATTCCGCACCTCGTTACAAAGTTTACGATTTTCGCGTCCCGATCGAAATCGGAGGAGTACGTATAAACCCTGACGACATTCTCTTTGGAGACATTGACGGGGTTTTGGTTGTTCCTGTCGAGGTCGAGACGGAGGTGTTTACGAAAGCACTTGAGAAGGCACGCGGGGAAAAGATCGTGAAGAAGGAATTGGAAGCTGGATCCACTGCTGTTGCTGCTTTTTCTAAGCACGCGATCATGTAGGCAGGATAGCGTGGCCAGTCAACATAAACATCGACATCCCTTAGCAATATTATTCAGGAACTTTCTCGACCATTATCAATTAGAGTCTGGCTCTTACTGCTGAACCATGAGTCTACGTTCCAGATGCAGGGATGCCGTGCGGATCGGGGACGACATCCTTATAAATGTCAGAGGTTGCGAATCCTATCGAAAGGATCACAAAAATTATGAAAATCGGACTAGGTCTTTATCGTTACATGCTATCGCGCGAGTATTACGATTTTGCTCGACAGGCTGGATGTACCCACGTGGTGATTCATCTCGTCGACTACTTCCATCAGGGTTCAACGAATCCTCGCAACAACCAGCCCACGGGCGGTAAATATGAACCGTGGGGAGTGGCAGGAGGTTCTGAAAAGTTGTGGACCGCTGAAGAGATGCAGAGAATTCGCCGGGAAATCGAAGATGCCGGTCTAGTTCTCGCCGCAATTGAAAATCTCGACCCTTCTATGTGGCACGACATTCTGCTGAAAGGTTCTAAACGTTCGCAACAAATCGAGCAGGTGAAAACGATTGTGCGCAGCATGGGAGAGGCAGGTATACCTGTACTCGGCTACAACTTTAGTATCGCTGGTGTGTGCGGTCGTGTTTCCGGGCCTTGGGGACGCGGACGCGCCACCACCGTTGGAATGGTTGGCCCCGCAGACGATGTGCCCATTCCTAACGGAACAGTGTGGAATATGATCTATGACCAACATGCCGCTCCAGGTGCTCTGCCTCCGATTGATCGTGAAGAACTCTGGCGCAGATTGGAAGAATTTCTGCAGGAGATCATTCCCGTCGCAGAGCAAGCCGGAGTACGGCTTGCGGCCCATCCGGATGACCCGCCTATGCCGACCATGCGTGGGCAGCCGCGGCTTGTATATCAGCCTCACATGTACCAGAGGCTTATTGATATCGTGCCGAGTAGTAGCAATGCGCTTGAGCTGTGCGTCGGAACCGTGGCGGAGATGACGGAAGGCAATGTTTACGAAGCGGTAGAAGAATACAGCCGACAAGGAAAGATTGCTTATATTCATCTCCGAAATGTTGTAGGGAAGGTCCCCCACTATCGAGAGACATTTATTGATGAGGGCGAAGTCGACATGGTGCGCATTATGTCTATTCTTAAGAAGAATAACTTTGATGGAGTTATTATTCCGGACCATACGCCCCAGATGACCTGTTCTGCTCCCTGGCATGCAGGGATGGCGCATACACTTGGCTACATAGCAGCGGTTCTGGCAATGCTTGATAAACAGCCCTCCATAGAAGCCATAAACAGCACTTCTAAAATGTAGAGGACGGGCAAGCAGATGCTAAACTCGCATACGACCGTATCAATTCCGAATGTACCATTTAGGCTGCAAAGGGCCTACAGGAAAATTCTCAAGCAAGGAACCTTTTCGGCATGGTCATGGATTGCAACATCAACCAGGAGGAACGAAACGTGACAAATGACAATCTGGATCGGCGGGAGTTCCTCGTGTTGGCAAGTCTTGGGACGGCGGGTGTGGCGATGGCCGGGTTGCCGATGAAGGTACTCGGTGAAGGCAGGCAGGCGGCTGGCAATGAGCCAGGCTCAAACTGGCCGCAGGATGCCGCCCAATACCGCTTTTACATGGTCGCCTATGCCCACACGGACGCGGTCTGGCTTTGGCCATGGGAAGAGGCGATGGCGGTGGTATTGAGCACGTGCCGTTCCATGCTCGACCGCATGAAGCGCGACCCGCAATTTGCTTTCACGCAAACCTCCGCCCAATTCTACAAGTGGGTGGCGGAAACCGATCCGGAAATGCTCAAGGAGATCCGCCAGAGAGTCGAAGAAGGCCGTTGGGACTTGATCGGAGGCTGGTGGATTGAGCCGGACGTCAACATGCCCAGTGGCGAATCGCTTGCGCGCCAGGGCCTCTATGGTCAACGCGTCATGCGCGAGCTTTTTGGCCGCCAGGCCAAGGCGGGCGCCAATCCCGACTCCTTTGGGCATCCGGCCACGTTGCCGCAGATATTGAAGCTCCAGGAGATGGACGGTTACATGTTCGCGCGGCCGAGCCCAAGCGAAATCCATCTGCCCGCAGATCTGATTTGGTGGGAAGCGCCGGATGGCACGCGCATTGTCGGCAACCGGCTTCGCACCGGCTATGGAGCTTCGGGCACTTTAAGCGATCATCTTGTGACAATGATGGAGTCGCACGAACCGGTGAAGGATCTGATGATCTTCTACGGCGCGGGCGACCACGGCGGCGGCGCAACCGATGCGAACATCGCTTCGATCAACAAAATCATGACAACACCCGGCGCTCCCAAACTGATTTACAGTACCCCGGACCAGTACTTTGCCCACATTCGCTCGATGAAAGATGCCGACCTACCCACCTACCAGGGAGAACTTCAGCATTTCGGTGTTGGCTGCTATACGGCGGTAGCGCAGGTCAAGAAGGACAACCGCACCACCGAGATTGCAATGACAACGGCCGAAAAAATGGCAGCCGTCGGCTCTGTGGCATGGAACGCAGCCTATCCCGGCGCAGAGTTCCGCTCTGCATGGGAAAAGGTGCTCTTTCAGCAGTTTCACGATAGCCTGGCAGGAAGCGCGCGTCCGGAGCATTACGTGCGTTCGCGCGCAGCTTTCGGGTATGCCCAGTATGTCGCCAATCAGGCTATTTACCTATCTCTCCAGCGGCTGGCGTGGCAGATTCCCACCGCCGATCCGGAGTCAGACTACCTAGTGGTATTCAACCCGCATCCCTGGGCCACGCGGTTGCCGGTTGAATACGACCTAAACTGGCAGCCTTCCACCCCCAGCGAGCTGACCGACGAGCGAGGGACAAAGATCCCCCACCAGTGGGTTCAAGCTTCCGAGATTATCGGCGACCGGCTAAAGCTCGTGTACCAGGCGCCGCTGCCGGCGTTTGGCTATCGCCAGTTTCGCGTGCGGAAGGCCACTTCGAAAGAGGCCATTGCCTCTACGGTCCGCGCCAGCCAGCAGACCCTCGAAAACGAACACTTGCGCGTGAGCTTTTCGCCTGACGGTACGATCGGGATCTTCGATAAAGATGCCGGAGAGGAGATTTTTCAGGGGGCGAACGCCGGCGCGCGCCCCGTCGTGTTGAACGATCCTAGCGACACCTGGTCGATGATCGGAGACATCTACTCGTACCCGGATGAGATTGGCGCCTTTGGGAATGCCAAGAGTCAGGTGCTGGAAGAAGGATCCCTCCGCGGCCGGGTTCGAACGCGGACCAGCTATGGCAGCTCTTCACTCGAGATCGACTGGATTCTCTACGCCGGCAGCAGGCGGCTGGAAGCGCGCTGCCAGCTCGATTGGCACGAACATCTCAAGATGCTGAAGCTTTCATTCCCTGTTCAGGTCACAGAACCGCGCTCCACGTACGCGATCGCCTTCGGGCATATCGAGCGACCAACCGACGGAATCGAGAATCCCGGCCATCGCTGGATCGACTTGACAGGCAAGCGAGGCCGCCAAAAATACGGTTTGGCCGTCATCAACGACGCCAAGTACGGCTACTCCGTTCACGACACCGATATGCGGGTCTCAATTGCGCGCAGCGCTGTTTTTTCCAATGCTCCGGAGGGTCTGCTTAAACCGGACGGTGCCTACATCTGGCAGGACCAGGGGATTCAAACCTTTCGGTTCTGGCTCGTACCGCACGCCGGGTCGTGGCAGGATGCTGGGATCGTCCGCCTCACCGAGGAGTTAACCACGCCCGTTCCCGTGCAGTACCAGGGCATCCACAGCGGCTCCCGGCCGCAATCAGGATCGTTTTTCTCTGTCGAGACCCCAAACATCGTCGCCACAGCTGTCAAAAAAGCCGACGATGGAACCAACGACCTTATTGTCCGCTGCTATGAAACGGAGAACCGATCAACTAACGCGAAGCTGCAGCTGAAATTTATTGATCGTGAGTGGTCCGGCACGTTCCGGCCGCTTGAAATCAAAACCCTGAGAATCCC